>NZ_BAAASG010000008.1:0-448618 GCF_039532765.1 Streptomyces longisporus | reverse complement strand
ACAAGCGCAGCAGTCATCACCCCAGACTGCCGCAAGATCACGCCAACTGAAATGGCGTCTAAGCAGGCCGACCGGAGCACCGAGGTGCTCCGGTGACATGTGCAAAGGCCCCCTTGACCATCGGGGGGGAGCGCCAAAGGCTCGTGGAACGCTGCCGCACCCGTCCGATCGCGCACGCCGCCGCCGAGGCCGGAGTCTCCCGCCCCTGCCTGTCCAAGCGGAGGAACCGGTACGACATGCACGGCGAAGCAGGACTGCAGGACCGCCCAAGCGTCCCGCGATCCTCACCGTCGCAAGCCAGGGACCCCCCACCACTGGCCCAATTAAACGCTGCCGCACTGATAGAGGGTCTGCGTCGCGCCGACCTCACCCCTACCGGGTCCGGGGGACCCGTTGGCGTCCGCAGCCGACGACTGCGTTCCGCCGTAGGCCGAGGCCGGTACCAGGGTGCAGCTGGACTCGACCCATTTGGTGATCCGGGTGGTGCTCGTCGTACTGTCGGCGTTGCCGCCGAACATCGCGCCCATGCCCCGGCTGCTCCCGCTGACCAGCACGTACTTGAGCTTGCCCGAGTTCACCAACTGCTGGAACTGACGCGGTGTGGGGAACGGAACCCGGCCCGTGAAGCCGCCCAGCGGAAGCACCTCGGCGCCCTTGGCGAGGATGTACGGGGAGGCACCGCTCCAGCTTGTGGTGGCGAACACGTACTGCGCGGAACCTCGGTGGGCGGTCGTGAAATCCAGCAACTTCTGCTGCTGCGTGGTCAGTTGACCGCCGCTGTCGCCGAAGCCGCCCATGCCGCCACCGCGCGCAGTGCCCTTGCCGCGGGCGCCGCCCCACGGCGACTGGCCCATCCGGCCGGCCGCCAGGTTCGACTGGCCGCGGCCACCGCCCCCGCCGCCCCTGCCGCCGGACGGACCGACCGAGCCCATGCCGGAGCTGCCGTACGACGGGTTGAACACCTGCACCGCCCAGGCGCTGGGTGCGAACAGCACCGCCGCCAGCGAAGCGGCGAGACCGGCGAGGGCGAGCCGCCCGCCGGACCGGACGCCGGTGCGGGCGAGGGCGAGCAGCACGACGGCGGCCACCGCGAGCACGCCCACGGCGGGCGCCAGCCACGGCAGGTAGGTCGGGAACCCGTCGGCTATGTACGCCCCCCACGCGGCCGTCGCGGCGACCGCACCGGGCAACAGCCAGGCGCGGCGGCCACCGGCCCGGTATGCGTGCCACAGCAGCGTCATACCGCCACCGGCGAGCGCCGCCAGCGGCACCGCGATCACGCCCATGTAGTACGTGTGGCCGCCGACGCTGCCCGCACTGAAGACCAGAAAATACGTGGCCAGCCAGGTGCCCCACATGACGAAGCCGAGGCGGATCCGGTCCGTACGGGGCTTGCTGCGGCGCCACCACAGGCCGCAGGCAATGGCGATGGCGGCCAGCGGGTAGAGCCAGCCGGTCTGCGAGGCGAGCGACGAGCCGAACATCTTCGACCAGCCGTTCTGGTCACCACCCCAACCGCCGCCTCCGCCGCCATACCCCTGCAGGCCACCGTGCCCGGCGGCCGACTGCTGCCCGGCCGCCTGCTGGGCGGCACCTGCGGCCCGCGGTCCGGAAGCGGAACCGAAGGGTTGAGCCGAGGCGGAGTCGGAACCGGAGGCACCGCCGAAGCCGCCTTGTGTACCGCGGCGGTGACCCCCGGTACCGCGGTGGCCCGCGCCCGGGTGCTGTCCTGTCCCAGCAGTGCCGGGCCCGCTGGGCGCGGTCGCGCCGGACTGGCCACCGTTCTGGGCCACGCCGTAGCGGCCGCCCACGTTCTGGCCCGCGCCCAGGGCGCCTGTCGCACCGTGCCGGCCGCCTCCGTGGCCGCCGCCCTGGGTGGCGCTGATGCTGCCGGTGGAGGCGGCGCTGATCCCCAGCGACGAGAAGCGGTTCAGGAAGTTGTAGCCCACGACCATGCTGAAGGCGGAGTTGTTGGTGGTGCCGTCCACATAGGGCCGGTCCTTGGCCGGGGTGAGGGTGACGGCGAGCATCCAGGAGCAGGAGACCGCGGCCATCACGACGGCGGACACTGTGAGGTGCGCCAGCCGCTTGCGCAGCGCGATCGGCGCCGAGATCAGGTACACCAGCGCCAGCGCGGGCAGCACCGCCCACGCCTCCAGCATCTTGGACTGGAAGCCGATGCCGACCCATACGCCCGCCATGACCAGCGGCCGCAACCGGCCTGCTTCCGCGGCGCGTTGGGTGGCCTCCGCGGCCAGCAGCACGCAGAGCGTGAACAGCGGATCCTCCACCGCGGTGCGGAACAGGCCCACGACGACCGGCGTGACCAGGAACGCCGTGCCGGCGATCAGCGCCGCGTTGACCCCGGCCCAGCGGCGGACCACCCGGTAGAGCACCAGGAGGCCGGCCACTCCCTCGATTACCTGAGGAAGCGTCAGCGCCCAGGGGTGAAATCCGAAAATGCGGGCTGAAATGGCTTGCGGCCAAAGGAATCCTGGCAATTTATCCAGCGTGATGGAATTTCCCGGGTCGAAGGAACCGTAGAAGAACGCCTTCCAGTTTTCGGTCATGCTGCGCGCGGCGTTCGCGTAGAACGTGTGGTACTGGCTGTGGTCGATCCCCCACGCATAGAGCGTGGCGGCGAGCACGGTGATGACCAGAAGAGCGGGCCGCGCGTACGCCGGTTGGTCCGCCGGCGATCTCCATGGCGCGCGACGGATCGCGCCGTTGGGGACGGTCGGGTCGAGGACTGTTGTAGCCATGTTCGGCAGTCTTCGTCACGCACGGGGGTTCCCCACGCCAAAGCGGTCATATTCAAGGAACTTCTCACCGGAACAAGAAGAAGCTTTGAAAACACCCTGGGGATGCCTTTAATCGGCATGATCCCCTTCATCACCCCTCGAACATTTCGGCACGCAGAGTAGAGGCACAGCTCATTCACAGGGAATTCATGTAAAGGTCGGCGCCCGGGCCCAGCAGTACTGCGGTCATCGCCCCTCAGCCCGGCCGGCCGTGGGAGCCCTCCTCCAGAGTCGCGCGAAGGGTGGCCAGGGTTGCGGCGATGCGGGTCAGCTCGTCAGGGGGAACCGCCGCGGTCAGCGAGATGAGTCCGCTTTCGACAATGGGGCGGGAAGCGGCCAGCTGCCTCTCACCCTCGGATGTGAGGCGGAGGACGGACCGTTCCTGGGGATGTCCCGTACATCTCACGGCGGTTGGCGGGCGGTCACGCTCCCTCTCCTGAGGGACGTCACTTACATCTCCGTGCGGACGCCGACGGAGAGGCACGGTCCTAGCGTCTCCACCATGACAAGAACCCGTCGTACAGCCACCGCTGTCGTCCTGGCGCTCGTCCTGCCGCTGCCCGTCGTGGCCGCAGCCCCCGCACCGGCCACCGCGCCCCCCGTGCACCGCGCACGCGCGGCCTCCGACGCCGCCGTCTCTCCGGCCGAACTGCCCGCCCCCACAGGCCCGTACGCCGTCGACCGTGACATCCTGCACCTCGTCGACCAGCATCGCCAGGACCCGTGGGTCCCCTCGGCCGGGCAGCGGCAGCTGATGGTGTCGGTGTACTACCCCGCCAGGCCCGGCACCGGCGGCCCCGCCCCCTACATGACCACCGAGGCCGCCAGGCTGATGCTCCAGCTGAAGATCCCAGGCACCACGATCCCACCCGAGGCGGTCAGCGAGACCCGCACCTGGTCGCACACCGGAGCGATCCCGAGGCACGGCAGATACCCGCTGATCCTGCTCTCCCCCGGCTTCACCATGCCCCGCACCGAGATCACCAGCCTCGCCGAGGACCTGGCCAGCCGCGGTTACGTCGTCGCCCTGGTCGACCACACCTACGAGAACTCCGGCACCACGTTCCCCGACGGGCGGACCCTCACCTGCGTCGTCTGCGACGACCCCGACACCTACCCGCCCGAGGCCATCGAGGACAGCCGGGCGAAGGATCTCTCGTTCGTCATCAACGAGTTGACCGACCGCCGCCACCCGTCCTGGCGCTACGCCCACCTGATCGACGGCAGAAGGATCGGCATGGCGGGCCACTCCCTCGGCGGCGCCTCAGCCGTCCCCACCATGGCCCACGACAAGCGTGTCCGGGCAGGCGTCGACCTCGACGGCACTCTGTTCTCGCCCGTCCCCGAAGACGGCCTCGGCGGCCGACCGTTCCTGATGATCGGCCATCCCGTCGGCACCCACGAGGATCCCTCCTGGACGGCCGCCTGGAGCCGCCTCAGCGGCTGGAAACGCTGGCTGACCGTCACCGGCTCCAACCACGGCAGCTTCACCGACATCCCGGTCCTCGCCGACAAACTCGGCATCCCCGAACCTCCGGGCACGACGCTGTCCGCCCAGCGGGCCGTCGACCTCACCCGCACCTACGTCACGGCCTTCTTCGACCTCCATCTACGGGGCATTCCCGAGCCCATCCTGAACGGACCCACGCCGGCCTACCCGGAGGTCACCTTCCATCCGCAGTGATGGGGCCGCGGCCGCAAGGACTCGCCCACCGACCTTGCGCGAGGCCCGCGGCCGGCCCACGCGGCCGAGCTGCTCGACCGCCCGATCACCAGCCGAGAACTGGGACGTGCCGGGTTGTCCAGAGCGAGAAGCTGTCGCGCGTCCGAGCGAGGCCACCGTGACACATCGACCGCCGGCACCAGGCACCCGTCGTCGAAACGCCGAAGCGGCAACCCGGCCAGCCCGGCCTGGACCACGGCCGACATCGATCCGGCCGGGATCCAGGCCGCAGCACACCGCGCCGTGCCCACCGCCATGCTCGGGCAGTGCGGCTCCCTGCCCCCGCCCAGGGATGAGTTCGCCACCATGGGGCTCAAGGGGTCCTCGGTCCGTGGCCGGAGCCTACAGACCGCCGACCTCGGCTCGGGGGCGCCAAAGGAGCTTTGGACAAGCCCGGTTGGCGGCTGGCCGGATCCACGCAATGCGTCCTTCTGGCATGGGACGGTGCCCTCCAGCGACGGTGAGCACCCCATGACGGGCTCCCGCTGCCGCAGGAGGCACGGCCCGTAGCATTCCGGGCGTCGTCACCGACGGGCGAACACTTGACGCTCCCCGGTCCCCCGAGCGAGCCACCCGGCTGTCCTCTCCCGGGGGAGGCGACTCCCGCCACAGGACGTTAGGCTCACCGTTCAAGGCAGTCCGGCCCGCGGTGCCATGTGGTGCGGATACTGAACAGGTCGTACCGAAAGGGCGGACGGCACGCGGGACCACGGCCCGGTCCTCATGCCTCCGGAGTGGGACCCACGGGATCGTGAAAGATGATGATGGAAGACCAAGCAGCGCCTGAACCATCGGGCCCGGAATCCCCCTCGCCAACGGCGCGTGCGCAGGACAAGGCCCTTTTCGCACGGGTGAACCCGGTGGCCGCCGCGTCCGCCCGACTCCGCGTGCCGTCGCGGTGGTGGGGAGCGCACCCCGTCGCCACCAGGGACTGTGGGGTGGCGCTCGTCTTCACGGTGCTCTCGTTCGCGGCGCCGCTGTCGCGGTTCGGGGTGCAGTTCGGCGACCTTCCCACCCGTGACGCCTCGGTGGCGAGTGTGCTGCTGTCCCTGGGGCAGACCCTGCCGCTTGCGGTGCGCACCCGGTGGCCGGCCGCCTGCCTCGCCGTGGTGGGGACCTCGTTCGCGGTGTACGAGTGCCTCGGCTGCCCGCCGGCCTTCGGCAGTCTGGGGCTGTACGTAGCGCTGTACTCCGCGGGCGCCCACCAGGACCGCTTCCGGCGGGTCGTACCAGTCGCGGCGACCGGCGGATACGTGGTCTTCGGCGTCGCCTTGCACGTGCTGGGCTCACCCGAGGGCCTGACCGACTACGTGCTCTATTACATGGTCCTGGCGGTGGTGTGGGGTCTGGGTGTCCAGGTACGCGGGCGGCGGGCGCAGGAGGCCGAGCGCCGGCGCCTGTCCGCGCAGATGGCCATCGCGGCGGAACGCAGCCGCCTGGCCGGGGAGTTGCACGACGTGGTGACCCACCATGTGACCGCGATGGTGGTGCAGGCAGGTGCGGCGCAGTACCTCACCGAGTCGCCGCACCGCCTCCATGAGGCCCTCGACGCCATCGCCGGCACCGGCCGCCACGCCCTGGCCGAGCTGCGATTCCTGCTCGGCGTACTGGAGGCGACCGGTGATGCGGCGCCCCGGGAACGGGCACCGGTGCCGGGCCGGGTGCCTGATCTGGTGAAGCAGACACGAGCAGGCGGCCAGCCGGTCGAATTGGTCGAGGACGGAGAGCAGCCGACGATGGCCACAGGTGCCCAACTCACGGCGTATCGCGTCGTGCAGGAATCCCTGACGAACGCCGTGAAGTACGCCGCGGGCCGGCGGACGCTGGTACGGCTCGCGCACACCCCCGACTGGACGGACGTCGAGGTCACCACCGCGGGAACGGCCGGCGGCGCTCCCGCGTCCGCCGCCCCGCTGGGCGGCGGCCCGCACGTCTCGGGCGGTCGGGGCCTGGCCGGGCTGCGGGAACGGGTGGAGATGCTGGGGGGCGAGTTCACGGCGGGGCCCTGCCCGGAGGGCGGGTTCCGGGTGCACGCACGCATCCCGGCGGGAGGTGCCGTATGAGCGTTCCGCCACCTGCGATCAAGGTGCTGGTGTGCGAGGACCAGGGCCTCGTGCGTGCCGGCTTCGTCACGATCCTCTCCGCCCAGCCCGACATGGAGGTCGTGGGCGAGGCCGTGGACGGCCGGGAGGCGATCCGCAGCGCGCTGGAGCTTAAGCCGGACGTCGTGGTCATGGACATCCGCATGCCCCTGCTCGACGGAATCGAGGCCACCCGCATCCTGGCGGGGCCCGACTCCGCCAGCCCCGCCAGGATCCTCGTCGTGACGACCTTCAACGTCGACGAGTACGTGTACGAGGCCCTGCGCGCCGGCGCCAGCGGCTTCCTGCTGAAGGACGCCCCGCCGCCCGAACTGGTCAACGCAGTACGCGTCGTCGCCGGAGGCGAATCCCTCCTGGCCCCCGCCGTCACCCGCACCCTGATCGGCCGCTTCGCCGAACGCGTACGCCCCTCCGCCGCCCCTGCGTCACCCGAGCGCGAGCGCCTCAAGGTCCTCACTCCCCGCGAGCACGAGGTCCTTCTCCTCCTCAGCGAGGGCCTGTCGAACGCCGAGATCGCCACCGAACTGGTCATCAGCCACGAGACCGTGAAGACCTACGTCTCGCGCATCCTCACCAAACTCGACCTCCGCGACCGCGTCCAGGCGGTGGTCCTGGCGTACCGGGCGGGGTTGGCGGGCCGCGGCGACCGAGCCTGAAGATCCTGTGACGCCGGCCGGGCCCGGCGCACGCGGGGCCTTGGCCGCGCTCATTTCCTGGCCGGCCACCCCACCGAGGCGGTATCCGGGCCATGGACCGGCTCGCCCGATCGGCATGGTCCCGCGCCCCGCATGGCTCACTGGTCCACCAGGACCGGGCCACCCCCGCCGTTCCGCCACCCGCGGAATGCCGACAGAAGCAGGATGCCCGACAGCGCTGTCCGGTTGTTCGGACGCTTTGCCCCTCGGGGTGATCCGGGCGGCGCGGAAAGGTTGCAGCAGCGGCTCGATCCTCGCCCACAGCTCATCCGTAACCCCACGGCGGCCGCTGCGTTCCAAGGGGCGGCCCCGGGATCCCCCGAGCGAGCTACCTGTTTTGTCCTCTCTGCCGTGACCCGCGCCACCGGTTGTCTCTTGTTGACTCGGATCGTCAACACAACGGCCGAAAGAGGGCCGACCATCCGAGTAGCCAAGGACAACGCCATGACCTCGACACGCAGTTACGCGAAGCACGGTTTTCCCAGAGGGCGCCGAATCGCCGCGGCTGTGCTGGTCTCCACGCTGGCAGGAACCGCACTGGTCGCGTGTGGTGCCGACGCCAAGGGCGTGCAGCCGGCCAAGGTCTCCGGCAGGAGCGTCGACGAGACTGCGGGTGGCGCCAAGATCACCTGGGGCGAGTGCCCGGCGCCGGCCCAGGGGCAGACCCGTGACGCCCGCCTGATCTGCGGGACGTTGGAGGTCCCCTTGGACTACCAGAACCCGGGTGGCACGAAGATCGACGTGGCGGTCTCCCGGCTGTCCACCGCAAAGCCCGGGAAGCGACGTGGTGTCCTGCTGCTGAACCCCGGGGGGCCGGCCCTGGGCGGTCTCGACATGCCCGAAAGCATGGCTTCCACCCTGCCGAAGTCCGTGCTGGACCGCTACGACCTGATCGGTTTCGACCCGCGCGGAGTCGAACACAGCACCCCGCAGAGCTGCGGACTGAAGGACCCCAGCGTGTCCGGGCTCTTCCCCTATCCCGCCGCGGACGGCTCGATCACGAAGAACGTGGCCCTCGCCGAGGCCGACGCCAGGCAGTGCGCCGACAAGGTGGGCAAGAACCTGCGGTACTACAACACCGCCAACACCGCCCGCGACATGGACCGCATCCGCCAGGCGCTCGGTGAGAAGAAGCTCTCCTACTGGGGCCAGTCATACGGCACCTACCTCGGCGCCGTTTACCGCTCCCTCTTCAAGGGCCACACCGACCGGATGGTCCTGGAAGGCAACGTCGACCCCACCAAGGTATGGGCCGACCAGGTCGCGGACACCTGGGGCAAGGGCATGGCCGACCGGTTCCCCGACGCCGCCCGCGTCGCCGCGGCGCAGGACAGCACCCTCAAGCTGGGCACGAACGTCGCGCAGGTGACCCACACCTACCTCGCCCTCGCCGACCGGCTCGACCGCGCGCCCGTGACGATTGCCGGCACATCGGTCTCGCTGGACGGGGCGCTGCTGCGCAACATGACCTACGCCCTGCTTCTGCACAACGACACGCTTCCCGTGCTCGCCAAGTTCTGGAAGGCCGCCGCCGACCTGACCGGCGGCAGCACCACGGCCGCCGACACCGCAGTCCTCAAGGAGGTGTTCGCCGACACGCCGCCGTCCCCGGGCATCCCCACGGACAACCAGGCCACCATGTTCATGGCTCTGACCTGCGGCGACGCCGAATGGCCGCACGACGTCCACGGCTACGCCGTCCGCACGGTCGCCGACCGCGAGAAGTGGCCGCTCACCGCGGGGATGCCCGCCAACATCTGGGCATGCGCCTACTGGGACAAGCCGGCTGAGGCGACCGTCAAGGTGACGCCCGGCGGCCCGCGCAACACCCTGATCCTGCAGAACCGCCGGGACAACGCCACCCCGTGGGAAAGCGGCGTCGGGCTGCACAAGGCCCTCGGAGGCGGCTCCGCCTTCGTCGGCGTGGACAACGGTGGTCACTACGTCTACGACGAAGGCTCCGCCTGCGCCGACAAGGCCACCGTCGGCTTCTTGACCACCGGCCACCTGCCGGGCAGGGACGTCTACTGCACCGACGTCACCCACAAGTAGCCCGCCCGCACGCGGTGTTTCCTGTGTGGTCCGCGGCGATGGCCGAGAACCGCTGCATCGGCATTCGAATCAGCCCCGAAGAACAGATCCACTCCCTTCGCACCTCCGCCGGCCCCCCGAACGCACCGTGGCTCCCGGAGGCGTAGCGCCAGCGGTCAGAAGCTTGAGGAACCCGTTCGGGTGATCTTCCGATGAGTCATGGCGGGACTCGGGGCACGGTATCCGTATGAACACACAGATCGACTGGCCGAAGAAAGTCATTCTGCGAACGCTCACAGTCAGTGCTGCCCTGGTCTTTGCTCTTGCAGCAGAGTCGGCAACAGCCGCGTTCGCTGCCCCCGCGCCGCTCACCCCGCACGCCATCTCAAAGGCACCGGCCGCCGGCGGCGACGAGAGTACCGCCAACTGCGTCGTCACGGTCTGGGTCCCGGTCTGTCTGTGACAGGTGCGGCAGCAGGCCCCAGCCAGCCGGTGGAAGGGCGGTGAGGGTACGCGGGACAGAGAACGCCGCGGCCTCACCCGAGCCGCCCACTTCACGCGTGCTCGCTCCGGAGTGCGCGATTCGCCGGGGCCACGGCCTTGAGCGACCGGGCCCCGGCGAAGTCACCACGTCAGCGGATCATGACAGCGGCGGGTAGGCGTTCTGCATGAGCTGCTGGAACTGGGCGGAGAACCAGTGCCCCGCCAGCGGTGCGTTCGGCAGGGCGCCGGTGGGGTTGTTGCCGTTGCGTGCGTTGCCGCCGTAGGTGGGGTCGCACATGCGGTCGAAGCCCTTGCCCTCGTCGTTGGAGACGGCGGAGCTGGAGCCGTCGGACTCGCCCGGCGGCTTGACCCACACGTAGGCGTCGATCCCGGCAGCGGGGGCCGCGGTGGGCCGCTGGCCAAGTCCGGCGCCGCTCTGGTTGCACCAGTTCCCGGCGTGGATGCGCCGGTCGATGCGGCTGCCGTTGACGTAGTCGTCTACGGAGGTCTGCGGTCCGGGGCCGGTGGGACGCGCGGAGCCGCCCCAGCCGTTGCGGGAGGTGTCGATCAGCATGCCGATGCCGGAGTTGAATCCGGCCGCGACGAGCTTGTCGCGCATCGCCTGGGCGAAGGACTGTTCGTCCACGTACTGGTTCCAGTCCACCCACTTGGACTGGCGCACCGTCTGACCGTTGACGGTGTCGGTGATCTTGAAGTTGGGCTCCTTGACCGGGCTGTAGTTGGCGGTGTTGACGATGAAGCCGGCGACGTCGTTGACGCTTGCCCCGTTGCTGGTGGCGACCTTGGCGAACTCCTGGACGGCCGGGCCGAGGTTGGAGTCCCAGCCGAGCCAGCCGTGGTGACCGGCGTCGATGTAGTTGTAGACGTTCGGGATGGCGCCGAGCTTGTCCAGGGCGTACGAGACGCCCTTCTCGTAGTTGCCGTTGCTCTTCATGGTCACGCAGGCGTCGGTGGTGGTGGGGGTGCCGCCGGCGTTGGTGACCAGGTTGGGCAGCGAGTCGGGTTCGATGACGGTGGCGATCCGCAGCCCCGCGTACTTCGGGTCCGAGATGACCGCGGCGATGGGGTCGATGTACTGGGACTTGTACTTGTCGAGGTCGTTCGGGCCGAGTTCGCCGTTGGAGGCCAGAGCCGCGCAGTCGCGGCCAGGCAGGTCATAGATGACCAGCTGGACGACCAGGTCGCCCGAGCCCTTCTGCTTCAGTGCCTCGTCCAGGTGCGCGCGCAGACCCATACCCCCGTTGACACCGTTGATCGCGGCGATCCGGTCCAACCACACGGCGGTCGGCTGATCGGCGATACGGCTGCCGCCCGGCTCGGCGGCGGCCTTGGCCGACCACTCGGGGTTCACGTACACCTTGGCGCCGACATAGGGGTTGTCGACGCGGTTGCCGGTGTCGCCACCGCCACCACCGCCGCCGGTACCCCCGCCAGTACCTCCGCCGGTGTCGCCCCCGCTACCTCCGCCAGTGCCGCCGCCACTGTCGACGTTGCAGGTGACGCCGTCGAGCGTGAACGTGGCGGGCACGCTGTTGGTGCCGCTGTAGGAGCCGTTGAAGCCGAAGCTGACCGAGCCGCCGCTCGCGAGGGCGCCGTTGTAGCTCTCGTTGGCCGCGGTGACATCGGCACCGTTCTGGCTGATCTTCGAGTTCCAGAAGTTGGTGATCTTCTGGTTTCCGGCGTACGACCACTTCACCGACCAGGCCGACTTGGCGGCCGCGTTGTTGGTGATGGTCACGGCGGCGGTGAAGCCGGTGTCCCACTGGCTCTGGATCCTGTAGTCGACGGTGCAGGGGACGGCCGAGGTGGCAGCGCCGGCCTGGCCGACGACGAGCGCCGTCCCCGACAACCCGGCGACCAGCGTCAGGGCTGCGAGCAGCGATGTCCTGGTGTGACTCATGAGTGCGGGTTTCCTTCTTCTGTGGGGAGTTACGGGGTGAGGGCGCGCAGGTGGTCGCGCAGCCCGACGCCGTACGCGGTGGGTGTGCCGTCGTAGGCGGAGATGAGGGAGGGACCGGAGGAGCAGTCCCAGGTGTTCCAGGTCCAGCCCAGATAGGACAGGCTGTGGTCGTCGAACCACTTCATGACCTGGTCGGTGAAGAAGTGCGAGCAGGTGTTCTCGCCGATCTCCCCGGCGACCAGCGGCACTTGGGCGGCGACCGGGGCGAGGGTGGAGTTCCAGCAGCCGGCGCTCACGCAGGCGTTGAAGTTGTAGACGTGGTACGCGGCAGCGAGATTGCCCGCAGGGTCGGCGGGTTTGTACGCCAGCCACTGACTGAGGTCGTTGGAGTAGGCGAGCCCGCCGGCCATGACGACGTTCTTCGCACCCGCCGCGCGGACGGCGTCGACCAGATCCTGCATGCCGGCGACCTCGTAGGAGATCCCCGGGCAGGTGCCTCCGTCCCGCCAGCACTTCCAGGCATCCGTCGCGTCGGCGGTCGCCCGGTCCGGGTAGGGCTCGTTGAACAGGTCGAACACCACCGCACGGTCGTCCTTGAAGACGCCTGCCACCGAGGACCAGAAGGACGGTGCGTACCGCGCGTCCGGCATGGGCTTCTGGCAGCCGGCGTGCACGTCCGAGCAGCCGGCCGAGTTACCGGTGTACTGACCGTAGGTCCAGTGCAGGTCGAGAATCGGCGTCAGCCCGTGCGCCTCGGCTCGCGCGACCACCTCCTTGACGGCATTGACGTAGTTGACTCCGCCGAACTCGGGTTTGATGTCGGAAAGTCCCAGCCAGCATTCCTCGTTGAGCGGGATGCGGATCGCGGCCGCCTTCCAGTCGGCGATCGCTTCGATCGCCGCGTCGTCCATCGGCCCGTCCCAGATGCCGCGGCCCTGTACGCACATGAACTCGCCACCGGAGCGGTTCACGCCGAGCAGTCGGCGCGGTGTGCCATCGGCGTCCACGAGCTTGCTGCCCGAGACATGCAGCGCGGGCGCGGTGCGGTTCGGCGGTGGATCGGTCGGCGGCGGTGCCGTGGGACCGGTGTCGACGTTGCAGGTCGTGCCGTTGAGCTGGAAAGCCACCGGCACGGCGTTGCTGCCCGACCATGAGCCGACGAAGCCTGCGCTGACACTCGCCCCGGAACCGAGGGAGCCGTTCCAGCTCTCGTTGCCCGCGGTCACGGTGGTGCCGGACTGGGACCACTTGGCGTTCCAGCCCTGGGTGACCTTCTGACCGCCTGCGAAGTCGAAGCTGAGGCTCCAACTGCTCAGCGCAGCCAGGTTGTTGGTGATCTTCACGGAACCCTGGAAGCCGCTGTCCCACTGGCTGGTGACCGAGTACTCCACCGAGCAGGCGGGTTGCGCTCCCTGCGCCGTCACCACGGGAATGGTCATGGCCCCGACAAGGGCGGAGGCGCCGGTGACGGCTAAAAGTACTGAACGCGGGGGGGGGTCGCATGAGCGACTCCTTGCAGCTTGGCGCGCCGTGACGGACGCGTCGACTGATTGGAACCGCTCCCACTGGTGCGGACGAACGTAGCGTCAACCGGGCGGGTTTCATAGGGGTCCTGCGAAATATTTCGGTGCGACGAGCCGCTTTGAACTTTCAACTCCTCAACGTCTTGACCGCGCCCGCCTCGATCCCCACCATGGGAGCGCTCCCACTGGTTTCAAGTCTTGACCTCTCCCCACGAGTCGCGTGATCAAGGAGGAACCAGCGCATGGATCCCGGACGTAAACGCAGAGCCGTACGGCGGATGTGGACCGCCGTGGCGGCAGCGTTCGCCCTGCCCCTGTCGATGCTCGCCGCCGGCGCAACCACTGTGCAGGCGGCCGGTGTTCAGTGCAGCATCGACTACAAGACCAACGACTGGGGTTCCGGCTTCACCGCCGACCTGACCATCACCAACCGCGGTACCGCCGCCATCGACGGCTGGACGCTGACGTACAGCTACTCGGGCAACCAGCAGCTGAGCAACGGCTGGAACGGCACCTGGTCGCAGTCCGGCTCAGCGGTCACCGTGAAAGACGCCGGGTACAACGCGAAGATCGCCGCGGGCGCAGCCGTCTCCACCGGTGCGCAGTTCAGTTACAGCGGCACCAACACCGCCCCCACCAGCTTCGCGATCAACGGCACCACCTGCGCCGGCGCGCACCAGCCGCCGGTCACCGTGCTGACCAGCCCCAGCGCGGGCGCGGTGTACACACAGGGCGACGCGGTCCCGCTCGCGGCCACCGCCGCCGCGGCCGACAACGCGACGATCAGCAAGGTCGAGTTCTACGACGACACGACCCTGCTGGGCACGGACACCAGCGCGCCCTACACACTCTCCGCCTCCGGCTTGACCGTGGGCAGTCATTCGCTGGTGGCGAAAGCCTACGACAGCCTGGGCGCCTCCGCGGAGTCGACGCCCGTCGGCATCACGGTCGCCTCGGGGCCCGCCGTGGTGGCGTCGACGAACCAGCTCGCCGTACAGCAGGGCAAAACAGGCACGTACGAGGTGAAGCTGTCCGCCCAGCCGTCCTCGAACGTCACCGTCAACACCACCCGAGCGGGCGGCAATTCGGGCCTGTCGGTGACCGGCGGCGCCTCGCTCACCTTCACGCCGTCGAACTGGAGCACTCCACAGAAGGTCACCATCACCGCCGACAGCTCCGGCACCGGCGCGGCGACCTTCGAGTCGACGGCCGCCGGGTTGGCCAAGGCGACGGTCACCGTGACGCAGATCGGCGGTACGAAGACGTACGACGCCCGCTTCCTGGACCTCTACGGGAAGATCACCAACCCGGCGAACGGCTACTTCTCCCCCGACGGCATCCCGTACCACTCGGTGGAGACGCTGATCGTCGAGGCCCCGGACCAGGGCCACGAGACCACCTCGGAGGCGTACAGCTATCTGCTGTGGCTGCAGGCGATGTACGGCAAAGTCACCGGTGACTGGTCCAAGTTCAACGGCGCGTGGGCCCTCATGGAGAAGTACATGATCCCCACCCACGCCGACCAGCCCACCAACTCCTTCTACAACGCCTCCAAGCCGGACACCTACGCGCCCGAGGAGGACACGCCGGACCAGTATCCGTCGAAGCTCGACCCGTCCGTGTCGGTCGGTTCGGACCCGCTCGCCAGTGAGCTGAAGTCGACGTACAACACGGACGATGTCTACGGCATGCACTGGCTGCAGGACGTCGACAACGTCTACGGCTACGGCGACACGCCTGGCGGTACCTGCGAGGGCGGTCCGACGGCGAAGGGCCCGTCGTACATCAACACCTTCCAGCGCGGGCCGCAGGAGTCGGTGTGGGAGACGGTGCCGCAGCCGACCTGCGACGCCTTCAAGTACGGCGGCAAGAACGGCTATCTGGATCTCTTCACGGGTGACTCGTCGTACGCCAAGCAGTGGAAGTTCACCGACGCACCGGACGCCGACGCGCGTGCCGTGCAGGCCGCGTACTGGGCCGATGTGTGGGCCAAGCAGCAGGGCAGGGGCAGTGACGTCTCCGCGACCGTCGGCAAGGCGGCGAAGATGGGCGACTACCTGCGCTATGCGATGTACGACAAGTACTTCAAGAAGATCGGCAACTGTGTCGGTCCGTCCACCTGCCCGGCCGGCACCGGCAAGGACGCCTCGCACTACCTGCTGTCCTGGTACTACGCCTGGGGCGGCTCGAACGACACGAGCGGCGGCTGGGCCTGGCGCATCGGTTCCAGCTACGCCCACAGCGGCTACCAGAATCCGCTGGCCGCCTACGCCCTCAGCTCCTACGCCGACCTGAAGCCCAAGTCGGCCACCGGGGCGACGGACTGGTCCAAGTCGCTGCAGCGGCAGCTGGAGTTCTACCAGTGGCTGCAGTCGTCCGAGGGCGGGATCGCGGGTGGCGCGACCAACAGCTGGGCGGGCCGGTACGCGACACCGCCGGCTGGGAAGTCGACGTTCTACGGGATGTACTACGACGAGGCCCCGGTGTACCACGACCCGCCGTCCAACCAGTGGTTCGGCTTCCAGGCCTGGTCGATGGAGCGGGTCGCCGAGCTCTACCAGCAGACGGGCAACGCCCAGGCGAAGTCGATCCTGGACAAGTGGGTCAAGTGGGCGCTGTCCAAGACCACGATCAACCCGGACGGCACCTACCAGATCCCCTCCACGCTGCAGTGGTCCGGCCAGCCCGACACCTGGAACGCGTCGAGTCCCGGCTCCAACAGCGGGCTTCACGTCACCGTCGCCGACTACACCAATGACGTCGGCGTGGCCGCCGCGTACGCCAAGGTCCTGACGTACTACGGCGCCAAGTCCGGTGACGCCACCGCCAAGTCGACGGCGAAGGCGCTGCTGGACGGCATGTGGAACAACTACCAGGACAGCCTGGGCATCGCCGTCCCCGAAACCCGCACCGACTACAGCAGGTTCAACGACAGCGTCTACGTACCCAGCGGTTGGACCGGCACGATGCCGAACGGGGACGCGATCAACTCCACGTCCACCTTCCTCTCGCTGAGGTCCTTCTACAAGAACGACCCGGCGTGGTCGAAGATCGAGACCTATCTCAAGGGCGGCGCCGCGCCCGTCTTCACCTACCACCGGTTCTGGGCCCAGGCGGACATCGCCCTGGCCATGGGTTCGTACGCGGAGCTACTCGAGTAGCCCCCGCCTGGCTCCGCGTGCGCGACCCCGTCACAAGGAGACGGGGTCACCCGGCCGGGCGGCCCCACCCGCACAGGGGACCGCCCGGCCGTCACACCAACCGGGTGCTTCGGTGGCGAGTTCGCCAACCGGCAATGCCCCGTACGCGTACCCCCATTCCATCATGGACGGGAGCGCTCCCAAATCACACAGATGCAGAAGGGAAACGAAACACTGTCCTGATCCATGCGGCCAGGTCGCTCACCAGTTCCCGTGCCCCTGGCAAAGTCGTGTGCTCGCGCCTCCGCCCCCGTAAGATCGGTGATCTCGTGGGGGGAGGTGGTCATGGGCAGACGGCGGCCGGGGACGCCGACGCTGGAGGAGGTGGCTGCCCGCGCCGGGGTGGGACGGGGCACCGTCTCCCGCGTCATCAACAACGCGGCAGGCGTGAAGGAGTCGACACGCCGGACCGTGCAGCGAGCCATCGAGGAACTGGGCTACGTGCCCAACCTCGCGGCCCGTTCACTGGCCGGGCGGCGGGCCGACGCGGTCGCCCTGGTCATGACGGAACCGGACTGGCGGCAGTTTGCCGAGCCTTTCTTCTCCGAAATCGTCAGCTCGCTCGGGGACGCACTGTCCGACACCGGAATGCAGCTGATGCTGACCCTGGTCCGCTCGGATGCCGAGCGGCAGCGCTTCCTCGAGTACGCGCGCGGCGGCCGGGTCGACGGCGTTCTGCTGATGTCCGTGCACGCCGGCGATCCACTGCCGGACATGCTTGCCGAGGCCCGGTTGCCGACCGTGCTGCTGGGGCGCCGCTCCGGCGACGAGTACGTCAGTTACGTGGACGTGGACAACGTCGGCGGAGCCCGCAGCGCCGTCTCCCATCTCTTGGAGCGGGGCCGCCGAGCGATCGCCACCATCACCGGGCCGGCCGACATGTACGTGACGCAGTGCCGACTGCGCGGCTACCAGGAGGCTTTGGCGCTGGCGGGCCTGGAGGGCGAGCAGACCCTGGTCGCCGAGGGCGACTTCACGACGGAGAGCGGACGCCGTGCCATGGCCGCGCTCCTGCGGCGGCATCCGGAGATCGACGGCGTCCTCGCCGCGTCGGACACCACGGCTGCGGGAGCCCTGGAGACGCTCCACTCGGCTGGGCGTCGGGTGCCGGAGGACGTCGCCGTGATCGGTTTCGACGACTTTCCGCTGGCTCAGCGGACGACACCGCGACTGACCACGGTGCGTCAGCCGATCGAGGCGATGGGGCGGGCCATGGTCCGGCTGCTGCTGGAAGAGATGGAGGAGGGCGCCGTGGCCTGGCGGCACGTCATCCTCCGCACGGAGCTGATGGTGCGCGAGTCCACCTGACCGTCGCTCGGCGTATCCCCGGGGGCGCCTCTCATGCCGCACGCTGTGATGCAGACCGTTTCTGACCTGCGGCTCCCAAATCGGCTCGCCCTTCTTTGCACCGAGAGCCTTGTCATGGACCTGAACCATCTCTAGTGTCCGTGCCGAACGGCGGAATGGGAGCGCTCCCAATCGCCGTCAATGGGAGCGCTCCCGCAGATCCCCCCATCCCCCATCCCTCCCCAGAGGATCCGCATGCGACCTTCACGACACCATGCCCACAGCGCGAGGGGAATGCTCGGCGCGCTGCTCACCTCGCTCGTCTCGCTCGCCGCGCTTCTGACCACCGCGTCGGGGGCCCAGGCCGACACCACGGTCTGCGAACCATTCGGGTCGACGACCATCCAGGGCCGCTACGTCGTCCAGAACAACCGCTGGGGCACCAGCGCCACGCAGTGCATCGCCGTCACCGACTCCGGCTTCAGGATCACCCAGGCCGACGGATCCGTCCCCACGAACGGCGCTCCGAAGTCGTACCCGTCCGTCTACAACGGCTGCCACTACACCAACTGCTCGCCCGGAACCAACCTCCCCGCTCAGCTCGGCACCATCTCCAGCGCGCCCACGAGCACCTCGTACAGCTATGTGAACGACGCGGCGTACGACGCCGCCTACGACATCTGGCTCGACCCCACGCCCCGCACCGACGGCGTGAACCGAACCGAGATCATGATCTGGTTCAACAGGGTCGGATCCGTTCAACCCGTGGGTTCGCCGGTCGGCACCGCCACCGTGGCCGGGCGTGAGTGGCAGGTGTGGTCGGGCAACAACGGCTCCAACGACGTGCTGTCGTTCGTCGCACCGTCGGCGATCAGCAGTTGGTCCTTCGACGTCATGGACTTCGCGCGGCAGGCGATCTCCCGCGGACTGGCGCAGAACAGTTGGTACCTGACGAGTATTCAGGCGGGCTTCGAACCATGGCAGAACGGCACGGGCCTCGCCCTGACCTCGTTCTCCTCGACCGTGAACAAGGGCTCCTCCGGTGACCCGGGCGGCCCCGGAGGCTCCGCCGCCTGCAAGGTGGCGTACGCCACGAACGTCTGGCAGGGCGGCTTCACCGCAGACGTCACCGTCACCAACACCGGTTCCTCCCCGGTGAACGGCTGGAAACTGACGTTCACCCTGCCTTCCGGACAGCAGATCACCAGCGCCTGGAACGCGAACGTCTCTCCCTCGTCGGGAGCTGTCACGGCGAGCAACATCGGCTACAACGAGCAGATCACCGCCGGCGGCCAGGCGTCCTTCGGGTTCCAGGGAACCTACAGCGGCGCCTTCGCCAAGCCCTCCGGCTTCAGCCTGAACGGCACAGCCTGCACCACCGCTTGACCTACGGCCACCCACACGGGGCCCGCCCGATTCCGCCCCGCGGACCGGCGGGCCCCGCACCCGTTCGGCAGTGCTGGGCAGAAGACGACGTCACAGCGATCGCGCCCAGCCCTGCTCCCCTGTCGTCGACGCCCCAGACCCTGGCCCGACGGAAAAGTCGGCGGCAGCCTTTTCACCACCCCTCACCGTGATCCACCACTAGATGATCTTTGAAAGCGGGCCCATGCGGCCCCACGGCAATGCTGCGGTTTCAGCAATCCAGGCAGTACGGACCGGAGGGCGCCCTCGGAAAGTCGTCTCGTCCGTCCAGCCGACCGCAGAGGCGTTCGGCCAGAGTGAGGTCTTCGGGGAACAACCCCACATGCGGCCTTCTGGGGTGCTGTAGTCGACAAGGGACCAGTTCGCACAACCCCATGCCAGGAGCGGTACAGCAGATGGCGTGTTGGCCCGTAGGACTTTCTGCCGCTGCTGAAGTGGGTCCGGCTGGACCGCTTTCACTACGGCAGGTAGTGCATTTCGGGGAAGGTCCGCGAGGGGCCGTCGAGCAGGTGGGCGCGGTGGTGGCGCAGGTGTTGGTCGAAGAAGGCGAGCGGGTATGCCTGCTGGATCTTGACGGCTCTGGCCGGGGCGAGGGTGCCGATCCAGGCCTTGAGCTCTTCGTCGCTCATGCCGACCAGTTTCGACATCTGCGGTATGAGGACCTGGGTGTCGCCGTAGGACGGGTGGATGGCGCCGTCGGCTTGGACGTTGAGGCGCCAGCCCTTCAAGTGGGACCAGAAGACAGCCACGTTCGGGTCCTGGGCGCGGGTGAACTCGGCGGTCATCATCATGAACGGCCGGTGCAGGTCGGTGGTGATCGTGGGCGTGGGGCCGGGCTGCATCGGTCCGTCCAGGCTCAGCCCGGCCCGCACGCGCCGGTCCGTCAGCAACACACAAGCAGTGGCGGTGCCGCCCTTGGACCAGCCGAACATGCCGAGGCGTGACGTGTCGAGCACCTCGCACAACCTGTCGGGCAGTGGCCGACGTTCGTAGTCGGGGTTGTGCCCGGCGGCGAGCTGCTCGACGCAGTCGAGGACGAAGCGGATGTCTGTGGCGTAGTCCACCGCGTGCATGGCGTGTCGGCCGTCCCTGATCGGGGTGATGACCTGGCCGTCGGGCAGCTGGCTGAACGCGTCGTTGATGTGGTCGACCGTCACCACGACGTAGCCGTGGCTGGCGAGTTCCTGCACGATGACGGTGTGGTCGGAGCGGTGGCTTCCGGCGCCGTGCGAGTACACGATTACGGGCAGCCTCCCGCCCGTACGGTGGACTGGGGCACCCTCGTGACCGGCCGTCAGCGGGGCCAGGACGACGTCGGGCGGGAAGTCGGCGGAGGCGAGCAACGACCGCAGCACGGCGGCGGGCATCCACGGCACGCGCGGGTACCGATCGGCGTCGGCCCGGGCCGGGTACCAGAGGCTCGCCATCAGCTGGCGATAGTGGCCGGGGCCGGCGTCGGGATCGGGGCGGGAGGTGTCGACGAGGTGCAGCTCCACCACGCCCACAGGGTGCGGGCCGTTGGGCTTCGGCAACGTCAAGCGCGCCGGGGCCGAGCCGGACGGGGCCGGCATGGCGCCCGGTTCGGCCGACGCCTGGTCGGCCCAGCCAGGGCTCGCGGCGATGAGCGGCATGGTGGCCCCGGCCGCGAGCGCGGCGGCCATCATCCGGCGGCGCGTCATCCCGTCCCGGCTTGTGAACGGCGTGGTGGTCACTGACCCTCCCCAGTTCTTGATTCCCGGATATGTCACGGCACGCCGGTCCGGCAGTCCGTGAACGCGGTCAGAACGTTGTCACCCTTGCCACTGCGGGGGCATCCGCCCACAGTTGGCCAACGGGAGGCGCGTATCGACCCGTGGGCTGACATCCGCAGGCTGAACCGGCTTCAGGGAATTGGTCTGAACTGGGGCATGCGATAAGCCGGTGCTCTCCTTGCCGCCGTCTGCGATGCGCGGCACGCTCTGCCGGGCGCAGCCACTTCGTGCCAGCAGAGGTGGTTGGTGGCGGCCTCGTACGTCGCGCCGATCCCGCCGGCCCGGGTCGTCGGGTCGGGTTGCCACCCGGGCGCTCCCGTCGGAGGTGGGACGTGGTAGGTCTCGGTGTCGTAGCTGTTGTAGGCGCCGTCGACGACCAGCACGGTCGCCTCCGTCGTAGGGTCCGTTCGCTGTCGAGGCCGAGGTGCGTACGCCCGGTCTGGCGGGCGGGGTGCCGCCGATGCGGCTGCCCACGACCAGGTCGACGTCGGCGAACGTCGGGCCGGCCGCGTGCAGGCCGTACGGCAGGGAGGCTCGGTCGAGGCGACCCCGTGGCGTCGCCCGCCCCGGCGCACGGCCTCGGCACGGGCCCGTCGAGCCGTCCATCTGCGCGTGGCCCGCGTTGCTCCAGCGGAAGCGCATGCGGGCTCAGGGCAGAGGCGGAAGACCAGGCCGCCTGTATGCCCGTGCCTTGTGGTGCGGCTCAGGTGGATCGCGGCCAGGTCTGCAGCAGGGTGGCGAGGCGTGCGGTGGTGCAGGCTGGATCGCGCAGCATGTCACGGAGGGCGACGGCGTCCTCCCGGGTGGGCTTGACCGGGATCCCGGAGGCCTCCAGGTACATCACGCCTGTGGCCGCGGCCACGGCCATGTTGGAGCGCTCCAGCCAGCGGCAGCGCCCGAGGATGTGCACCAGCGCGGCGGCGCGTGCGTAGGGGCCTTCGTAGACGGGAGTTTCCAGCAGTTCGGCTCTGTGGCAGGCGACGGCGGCCACGGGTATCCCGTAGTCGTCGGGGGCGGGGTCTGCCGCGCCTGCGACCTCCGCGACCTGGAGGATCCAGGGGACGTCAATATGCAGGTCCATTACGCGGCGTGTGCCCCCGAGGAGCGGCGGTCGGCGTCCTCGGCCTCGTCAAAGACCGCCTGGTGCTCGTCGAGGAAGCGCCTGGCCGCGTCCAGGCCCCGCTGCCGCATCCCGCCGACGTCCTCCCGCACCAGAGCAGCGATGTAGTCGCCGACGCTCATTCCGCGGTCCTTGGCCCGGGCTGTGGCCAGCTCCGCGATTTCGTCGTCGACCCGCCAGCCCTTCTGTGTCTTCGCCATCCTCTGATGGTAACAGGTGGTACCAGGGCGTGAACGGCCTTCCGGCGCAGGGCGGGATTGGCCTGCAGCCGCGATCTGACACCCGTCGGGGCCGTCCCGCCGCCCGGGCAATGTCAGTGGTGGCAGGCAGGATGAAGGGCATGACAACACCTGCAGCTGTGATCACGGATGTAGCCGCCTACGCGCAGGCGGTCGAGGACGCGGTGAAGGCGTCGGCCGCCTACTACGGGGGCGGCTCCTCTCCCCTGGATGACGACGCCTACGACCGGCTGGTGCGGGGCATCGCCGCATGGGAGGCCGAACATCCTGACCGGGTGCTGCCGGATTCGCCGACGGGGAAGGTCGCCGGCGGTGCGGTGGTGGGCGATGTGCCGCACACGGTGGCGATGTTGAGTCTGGACAACGTGTTCTCGCCGGAGGAGTTCACCTCCTGGGCCGCCTCTCTGGCCCGGCGCATAGGCCACGAGGTCGAGCGGTTCAGTGTCGAGCCGAAGCTGGACGGGCTCGCGGTCGCCGCCCGCTACACCGGCGGCCGCCTGAGACAGCTGATCACCCGGGGGGACGGGACGGCCGGGGAGGACGTCTCGCACGCGATCGGCACCATCGAGGGCCTGCCGACCGAACTCGCCGAGCCGGTCACCGTGGAAGTCCGGGGCGAAGTCCTGATGACGACCGCCCAGTTCGAGCACGCCAACGAGGTGCGTACCGCGCACGGCGGGCAGCCGTTCGCCAACCCGCGCGGCGCCTCTGCGGGCACCTTGCGCGCCAAGGAGCGCTCCTACACCATGCCGATGACGTTCTTCGGCTACGGCCTGCTGCCCATGGCCGACACCGAGACCGAACTCGCCGCGCGGCTGGGCGCGAGCGCGCACAGCGATCTGATGGCGCAGGCCGCCGCGTTGGGGATCAACACCACCGCCGCCACCGCGGTGCCCGGCGTCACCGCCGACACCGTGGAGCAGGTGCTGGCCCGGGTGCAGGAGATCGCCGGGCTGCGGGCCGAGTTGCCGTTCGGGATCGACGGGATCGTCATCAAGACGGACCTGGCCGCCGACCAGCAGACCGCAGGGTCGGGTTCGCGCGCTCCGCGGTGGGCGATCGCCTACAAGCTGCCGGCCGTCGAGAAGATCACGCGGCTGCTAGGGGTGGAGTGGAACGTCGGCCGCACCGGCATCATCGCCCCACGCGCCGTCCTGGAGCCGGTGGAGATCGACGGCGCCACCATCACCTACGCCACCCTTCACAACCCGGCCGACATCACCCGCCGCGACCTGCGCCTGGGCGACCGCGTCATGGTCCACCGGGCCGGCGACGTCATCCCCCGCATCGAGGCCCCGGTCGCCCACCTGCGCACCGGCGAGGAGCAGCCCATCGCCTTCCCCGAGACGTGCCCGCGCTGCGGATCCGCCATCGACACCAGCCAGGAGCGCTGGCGATGCGAACAGGGCCGCAACTGCCACCTCGTCGCCTCCCTCTCCTACGCCGCAGGCCGCGACCAGCTCGACATCGAGGGCCTGGGCGCCACCCGGGTGGTCCAGCTCGTCGAGGCGGGCCTGGTAACCGATCTCGCCGACCTGTTCACCCTCACCCGTGACCAGCTTCTCGCGCTGGAACGGATGGGCGAGACCAGCACCGACAACCTCCAGGCCGCGATCAACACGGCCAAGGGGCAGCCGCTGTCGCGAGTGCTGTGCGCGCTCGGGGTGCGCGGCACCGGCCGCTCCATGTCCCGCCGTATCGCACGGTACTTCGCCACCATGGACCACATCCGCGCCGCCGACACGGAAACGATGCAGCAGGTCGAGGGCATCGGCACCGAGAAGGCCCCCTCGATCGTGGCCGAACTGGCCGAACTCGCCCCGCTCATCGACAAGCTCGCCGCCGCCGGGGTGAACATGAGTGAGCCCGGTGCCACCCCGCCCGCGCCGACCACCGGGGACACGGGCGCCGACGGCGGCGGGGATGCGGCAGGCGGGCCGCTGGCGGGCATGACCGTCGTGG
This sequence comes from Streptomyces longisporus, assembly GCF_039532765.1. NCBI lineage: Bacteria > Bacillati > Actinomycetota > Actinomycetes > Kitasatosporales > Streptomycetaceae > Streptomyces > Streptomyces longisporus. The sequence continues at coordinate 424,355 of NZ_BAAASG010000008.1, read as the reverse complement.
TCACCGGCGCGATGACCGGTGTGCTGGAGAAGCTCAGCCGGAACCAGATGAACGAGCTCATCGAACGAGCGGGCGGCCGCTCTTCCTCCAGCGTCTCCAAGAAGACCACCCTGGTGGTCGCCGGCGACGGCGCCGGATCCAAGCGCGCCAAGGCCGAAACCCTCGGCATCCGCCTGGCGAACCCGGATGAATTCGCCGCCCTGGTCGCCGACTTCGTCGACTGAGCTCTCCGGCAGGTGAGCCCCGGCTCACCACCACAAAGGCAACAGGCCCGCCCGTCACCACTTACGGCCCCGGCTGGTCTCCCCCGTCCAGCCGGGGCTTTCCCGTGCCTGTGGCTGGTCCCCGTCGGGGACCACGTCACAGGCACCGTCCACCACGTCTGTGCAATCTTCCCGACGCTTGACCCATAGGATTTGAACATGTTCAATTACGCGGGAGTCGAGAAGGAACTGCCGTCGTCCGCGCGGCAGATCTCATGAGGAGGCACGGTGGGTTCGGGTGTTTTGGATGTCATCGCATACGCCTTCCTGATCTACACGATGCTGATGGCGTTGTTCTGCGTCTTCGTCGGGTCCAGGACCTCCTGGAGGATGGGCTGGCTCATCTCAGCGCCAGTGATCTTCGCGCCATGGGGTTTGGTGCTGATCGAGTTCGCCGTCCACTGAGGTCTTTCAGCGTTGCCGCTCCAGGGCGAGGGCCGCTACGGAGACCGACGACGGCCAGTGCTCGGTTGACGGCTCGCTTGCCCGTGTCGGCCGAGTGCACCACGCTGAGCCCCGAGCACGAGGACTGCCGGCGAGCCCAGATCGCGCACCGATGAGTTTCTCGCGCCGCGCCGGTCTATAAGCCGGACACCCACGGACGGAAGGCTGGGCCATGCGGAAACTGGTCTACGGCATGAACCTGACCCTGGACGGCTACATCGCCGCGCCCGGCGACGACATCGGCTGGAGCGGACCGCCCAGTGACGAGCTGTTCCAGTGGTGGCTCGAGCACGAGCAGGCGAGTGGCCTGTCCCTGTACGGGCGCAAGCTGTGGGAGACGATGAGTTCCTACTGGCCGACCGGCGACCAGCAGCCGGGCGCCACCCCGGCGCAGATCGAGTTCGCGCGGAACTGGCGGGACACGCCGAAAGTGGTGTTCTCCGCGACGATCGACAAGGTCGACTGGAACACCCGCCTGGTCACCGGCGACGCGATCGCCGAGATCACCCGGCTCAAGGCCGAGGACGGCGGCCCGATGAACATCGGCGGCGCAACGCTCGCCGGGGCGGCCATGCGCGCCGGGCTGATCGACGAGTACGCGATCGCCGCCCATCCGGTCCTGGTGGGCGGCGGCACGCCGTTCTTCACCGCGCTGGACAACTGGGTGAACCTGAACCTGGTGGAGACGCGGACGTTTCCCGGCGGCGTGGTCCTGACCAGGTACGAGACGAGGCGCTGAGCAGCAGCACCCAAAACAGCCGGACGCCGGACGAGAGACCGGTCATGACGGTGGCTGGACGGCCAGGAGCAGAGCGATGTTGGTCATGGCGCCTTTCGCCGCGAGGCTGTCAGTCCGGGATGATCCACGGATCGTCATTGGTCTGCCGTGGACCGGCAGTCGTTCCACAGGGCGGCGAGATGGGCCGGGATCTGGGTGATGCCGGCGCATCCGCGGGCATTGGCAGGGAAACTGTCGCTGGCCACATAGCGCCAACCGGCTCCCGGGCGATCGGTGAAGTACTTCATCGCAGCTCCGTCGTCCTGCAGGGCGACCTGCTCCGCCTCCGTGCTGCCGGGAGTGAGTCGGAAGCGGGTTCCGGCGTAGAAGGTCCCCTTGCAACTGCCGTAGTAGAAGGTGCCCTTGACTGGGGCGATGTGGGTGAGAGGCGGTTGAGCGTGTCTGCGGTAGGCCGCCGTGACGCTGAGCTTGACGGCGGGCGACACCGGCAGCGATCGGCAGCCGTGAGCCCGGGCCAAAGAGCCGGCGGCCGTGTGCCCGGCCGACGGACTCGCCGCCGGGGACGCCACGGCCGACGAAGTAGGCGTGTGCGCCGCGCTCGGAGTGCTGCTGGTCGCGGTGCTGCCGTGCTGCGTGCAGCTCGTGAGCAGGGCCACCGCGGCAGCGGCCATACCCAGAGTGACACCGCGATGCGGAAAACGGTTCCGGCGTGTCATTTCGAACCCACCCCTCTCAAAGCGTTCATACAGGTCCGGGATGACGTAACTCGGATACGTTTTCCGGTCTTGGGCACAGAGACGCTGCGCCGTGCACCGCGGTTTCATCACGTCCGCGTCGGCTCACCGGGCCGCTGCAGCACCATCCGCACAACGGGCCAGACCTCGATCCCGCCGTGGCTCAGGCGGCCGGAGCCGTCAGATACGTCAGGTACACCCCTCCCCCGCAGTCGGGCATCTTCCGTAGCGTCCAGCGGCCGTCGAAGGTCGTGGAGGAGAAATTCGACTCGGCGTCGTCCTCCTCCACCTCGCCCTCCCGCAGGGTGTATCCGGCCTCGGGGAGCCGCTTCTGCAGGAACGCCAGCGTGCGGTCGAAGCCGCTCCTGACGACCATGGCGACGACGAGCCGCTCGCCGGAGCGGCGCTCCATCGAGGTCACGACCGCGCCATCGGGCACCGGAAGGTTCGCCGGGAAGTCCTTGGGCATCGGCGGTGAGGCGGCACTGGGACAGCCGCCGGGCGCGGTGGCGATCGGCGTGGCGGCCAAGGGCCCGGCATTCCTTGTCGGCGCCGAGCACCCGGTGACAGCCGCCAGACCGAGGACGACGCCGGCCAGTACGGCAGCCAGAGGCCAGGACTTCACCTACTGACCTCCTGTCGGCTTCTTGCGCTGGCCGGCGACCATGGCGTCGTACGCGCCGTACAGGGTGTTGCCGGAGGTCTGGCGGGCGATGGAGGCCAGTGCGTCGTAGTTCTGCGCGCCGCCGGTGGCGCAGGCGCCGGTGCAGCCGTCGGCGTAGGCGGCGAGCACACGGCCCCGGGCGTCGAGGGTGATGTCGTTGAAGTCCAGGAGATTGCGGTCCTTGCCACAGGTGGTGCCACCCGTGCAGATCGATCCCTTCTGGACCGGGTCGGTGGGGGTGGCATCGACGGTGACCCAGGACTGCCCTCCGTCGTAGGTGGTGGCCACGTACAGGTGCCAGACGCCCGTGAAGTTGTTCGCGTCCTGATAGTTGCCGCCGGTGGTGGTGCCCAGGAACGCGAAGGCGGCGCGGTTGTCGTCGCCTGCGGTCACGGCCGGGAAGACGATGTTCTTGATGCCGAGGGACGCCCCGACGTTCTGGTCGTACAGCCACGTCCTGCCCTTGTCGTGGCTGACGGCGATACGTGCGGTGCCGTCGCTGTTCTGGTAGCCCATGTACACGGTCCCGCCGGCCCCGATGCCCACGCTCGGGTCGGAGTCACCCGGGGTGCTGGAGGGGTTCTTGCGGACGCTCCAAGTAAGCCCGTTGTCCTCGGAGACGGCTACGGCCTGGTTGCCGCCGCAGCCCTTGTTCGGCACATACACCGTGCCGTCCGGTGCGACCTTCACATGCCCGTGCAGGCCGCCGCAGTCCAGCAGCGAGTACATCGGAACGGCCGGCCCATACGTCAGACCGCCGTCCCGGCTGACCGCGCAGGAGGCGTCGGCGATGTCCTGGGAGCAGTAGTAGACGGCGTTCGGATACGACGTGACAGGGCCCGGACCGCCTGGGACGAAGGGGCCGCCGCCAATGCTCTGGTGGTCGACACCGGAGTTGATGCCGGAGCCGCCCGTCGGCGTCCACGTCTCGCCGTCGTCCTCGGTGTAGCAGGTCAGGGCGGTCTTTCCGGCCAGCTGCGACTCGAAGGTGCGGTGGGTGGCCTGATCGGTGAACAAGATCGGGTCGAGGCTGGTGGTGCTGCCCTGGGGGCACCCGTTGGCCGCACTCGCGCTCTTGTCCTGCCAGGTGGCGACGCCGGCGCTGTCATAGGTGACCTTGAGCGTCGAGGTGTACGCCTGGAACAGCGCGGCGCCGGTGGCACGGTCGACGCCGATCGAGGGTTCACCGGCGTCATGTGCGTGCGCGATGCCGTCGGGTGCCGACGAGTTCGCATACGTAGGGGGGACTGCTGTACTCGGTGGCGGATCGACCGGGTTGGCGACCAGGCTCGCGGTGCCGGTGAAGCTGTCGCCGAGCGGCGCGTACGGCACCACACGCACCGTGTACGACGCAGCCACCGCCGGCAGCAGCACGCTCTCGGGGTCGCTGGCGGAGGCCGCCGCGGCCACTTCGTGGCCCTCCGGATCGAGGACGTACAGGTCGAAGTCGGCGGCGGTGTCGGGCCACTTGACATCGATGCGCAGGCTGTGACCGGCGTCGTAGCCCACGGGCACCGACACCTTCAGGGTGTAGTCGTCGCAGAGCTGCGGGCTGCCGCAGCTCACCGTCCCGGTGGTGCCGGAGACGTTGGGAACGGCGAAGGGACCGGCGCTCCACGTCGTCGTGGGTGCTGTGTCGCTGACCGTTCCGGAACGCGGGGTGGCGGCGTCGGCCGACACGCTCGGCAGAGCGCCGACGACGAGCGCCAGCACCCCGAGGACGACACGCCCCCGCGAGCGCGGGTGACGCTGACGACAGAGTGCGGAGAGAAGAGCCACAAGCACCTCAAGGGTTCCGAGTCGGACGAGGGACGATCGTGTGCGGCGTCAGGGACGGGGCTTCGTCTGCTCTACGGGGAGGCGTGCGACGTCCGTCGCGGGAACTCGAACCGTTTCCCACGGCGGGTGGCGAGGCGCAGGAAAGGCCTGGGAAAGGTGCAGTCTTCTGCTCGTTTGGCGTCCATAAAACACCCATTCATGCGCTGTGGTTTCATGGAGGTGCGCACTTCGTGGCGTACACCACCGACAGAGAGTTGTGAGACATGGCGGCACCGCAGGCCCGGTGGAGCGCGCTGCTCGAGATGCTGACGCGCGACGGGCGGATCGAAGTCGAGCCGGCCGCAGAGGAGTTGGGGGTCTCCGCCGCGACCATCAGGCGCGACCTCGACGAGTTGGCCCGCCAGCAGATGGTCACCCGCACGCACGGCGGAGCGGTGATCAACGCCATCGCCTATGACCTGCCACTGCGCTACAAGGCCGCGCGCAACGCTCCGGAGAAGGAGCGGATCGCGCACGCGGCTGCCGCGCTGGTGAAGGCCGGCGCCGTGGTGGGGCTGAACGGCGGCACCACGACCACCGAGGTGGCGCGGGCGCTGGCCACCCGCGCCGACCTGAGTTCCGGCGGTGCGGAGACGGCGGTCACGGTGGTGACCAACGCTCTGAACATCGCGAACGAGCTGGTCGTACGGCGCCATGTGAAGCTCGTGGTGACCGGCGGAGTGGCCCGTCCGGCGTCCTATGAGCTGATCGGGCCGCTGGCCACCGAACTGCTCGCCGAGATCGCGCTGGACCAGGTCTTCATCGGGGTGGATGCCATCGACGTGGCCCACGGCGCGACCGCCCACCACGAGGGCGAGGCCAGCATCAACCGGGCGCTGGCCCGCCGCGCGCAGCAGGTCATCGCGGTCGCCGACGCCTCCAAGCTGGACCGCCGGGCCTTCGCCCGCATCTGCCCGGTGGAGGACATCGACGTCCTGGTGACCGACAAGACCGCCTCGGACCAGCTGACCGAATCGTTCACGGCGGCCGGGGTCGAGGTCATCCGCGCCTGACTCCGCACGCCGCTCCGGTGACGGTCAAAGGGGCGGATCCCGGCGTCATCCGCGGACACCGCCCGCCGTCAACCCGGCCACCAGGTGGCGCTCCACGAAGACGAACAACACGACCACCGGCACGATGGCGATGATCGAAGTGGCGAACAGGTACTGCCACTGCTCGTGGTACGAGGTGACGAAGCCGGGAATCGCCCTGGTCAGCGTCATCCGGTTGCTGGACGAGGTGACGGTGAGCGCCACCACGTACTCGTTCCACGCACCGATGAAGGTGTACACGAGCGCCGTCACCACACCGGGCATCGCGAGCGGCAGGACGACACGGGTGAGCGCGCCGAACCGCCCGGTGCCGTCGAGCCAGGCCGCCTCCTCCAGTTCCCGGGGGATGCTCGCCAAGTACGCGTTGAGGATCCACACGCAGAACGGCAGGTTGAACGCCGCGTTCACCAGGATGAGGCCCTCCGCGGTGTCGGTCAGGTCGAGGCTGACCATCTCCCGGTAGATGCCGACCAGCAGCGCGGTCGGCGCGAACATCTGGGTGACGAACACGAGCAGCAGGAAGGCGCCGCGCCCGCGGAACCGGTGCCGGGCGGTGTAGTAGGCGGCGGGCAGGCCGACGGCCAGGGTGAGCAGCGTCGCCGCCCCGGCGACATACAGCGAGAAGAGCAGCGCGTCCCCCACGTGCGGGTCGGTGAGCGACCAGATGTGCGTGAAGTTCGACCACTGCCAGCGGGAGGGCAGACAGGACGGCGGGGACTTCATCAGCTCGGGTGTCGGTTTGAGCGCCGTCAGCAGCATCTCCGCGTAGGGCGCGAGAAACGCCACCGCCACCAGCCATCCGACGGCGGTGAGCAGAACCGTGCGCAGTTTCATCGGTCGTGGCGGCCTCCTGCGCGGCACGGCCTTGCGGGGCATGACGGCGGTCCTGCTCACGCGGTGTCCTCCTGTCGGCGGACGACGCGCAGATAGACCAGCACCACGACCAGGACCAACCCGAAATTGACGACGGCCATGGCGGCCGACTCCCCCACTGACTGGTTGTCGAAGGCGAGTTTGTACAGGTAGGTGGTGGTCGTGTCGGTGGCGAAGCCGGGGCCGCCGCGCGTCATGGCCCAGATGATGGGGAACGAGTTGAACACGTTGATGACGTTGATGATCGCGGCGACCACCAGCGAAGGACGCAGCAGCGGCAACGTGATGGCCAGGTAGCCGCGGACCGGTCCGGCGCCGTCCACCCGCGCCGCCTCGTACACCTCGGCGGGGATGCTCTGCACTCCGGCCAGCAGGACGAACGAGGTGAACGGCAGGGAGACGAACACCGCCACGCCCATCATCGCGACCAGCGCCTGCCCGGGATCGGCCAGCCAGTTGACGGGGGCGTCCAGCACGCCGAGGTCCATGAGCAGCCGGTTGACCACGCCGTAGAAGTCGTTGAGCATCCAGCGCCAGATGAGCGCCGTCATCAGCACGGACGAGGCCCAGGGCACGATCAGCGCCCACCGTACCAACCGGCGCCCGGGGAACCGGGAGTTGAGCAGTTGGGCCAGGCCGAGCGAGAGCAGGATCGTGACGGTGACCACGCCGATGACCCATACGAGGGTACGCAGCAGCACTCCTTGCAGGTCGTCCTCGGCGAACAGGTCGGTGTAGTTGCGGAGGCCCGCGAACCCCTGGGATCTTCTGCCTGAACAGCGGGTAGACCAGGCCGTCGCGGGCGAAGTCGGAGAACTTGTTGTAGTTGAGGATGTCGGGTTCCTGCTTGGTCTGGACGTACGTCTTGACCTTGGAGTCCATCTGCTCCCAGTCGACGACTTCGAGGTTCACCCGGTAGCCGGGGTTCGCGGCTTCGAAGTCCTTGATCAGTGCCGTCCAGTAGGCCTGGGTGTCGTCGTCGTACTTCGCCGCGACGAACCGGATCGTCCTGCTGTTCTTTTATGCGTGATTTGCTGCTTTATCAATCAACAAACGACATGATGCTCAATGAATCGTGCACGGTGTCAAGGGCCTTCATGTCACGCATCCGTCAAGCAGTGCGCTGCCCGACGGCCGACGGCAGGCCGCGGCAATGAGGCCTAGGCGGGCGGCCAAACTGTTTATAACGGAGAGGCAAATTCTGCGGCGCCGAGATCCAAGCCCCGCACCCCACCTGTTGACAGGTGGCAGCTACAGCAAGAGCATGTGCGAAATTGCTTGGAATCTTGCAAGAGCACGCATCATCAAGCAGACCGCACGCCCTGCCCGGCATCGCGCCTCCTCGTGGCCGTGCACTCCGCACGCCAACCGCACGTCGCACCGCCCCTCTTAGCCCCGTCCTGTCCGACAGGAGGACCCGAGTGCACGCCCGACTGAGCAGCCCCGGCGGCCTGTTGATCGCTGCCGCTCTGACCGCCGCCCTGTTAGCGGCGCCGGTCTCCGGATCCACCGCCGCCGCCCTCCCTGCCGCAGCCCCCACCGAAGCGCCGAAGGTCACCCGCACCGCGCATGCCGTCACGGTCTCCGTACCAGCCTCCGTCGACGCCCCTGGCTACAGCCTCGACGTAGCCACCGACGAACTCGCCCTGACCACACGCCGTGCCGGGAAGACCGTGCTGGCCACCGCCTCCGGCGGCACCGGTGCCCTGCGCTTCTCCGCGGCCGACGGCAGCCTGCAGCACGCGACCGGCGTCACCGGCTGGACCTGGAAGAACGGCGTACTGACCGTCACCGCCGCCAGCACACTCGACGGCGCCACAGTGGAGGCCCGGATCACGCCCCGGGCCGACCGCTACCAGCTCGACTGGGACGTCCACGGCGGCGGCCCGAAGCAACTCGGCCTCGTCTACGACCTGTCGTCGGCGGGTCACTGGTACGGCCACGGCGAGGCGGAGACGCCACAGGGCGGACCGGGGGTCGACCAGCCGTGGCCGCTGGACAGCGGTCAGGTGGAGCACACCGGCTTCGGCCCCGCCTCGTACAACATGATCGATCCGTTCTGGTACACCTCGGCCTCGACCGGACTGCGCGTCGACACCGGCGACACCATGGACGTCAACATCAACGGCGGCAAGGACGGCCTCGGCCGCTTCACCGTCGACTCGGCCGGCACCTACAAGGCCACCGTCTTCGTCGAGTCGACCCCGCTCGCCGTCTACCGCGACTACATCGGCATCGTCGGCAAACCGGCCAAGAGCGACGCCACGTACGAGCAGTACGCCAAGCCGCTGTGGAATTCCTGGGCGCAGTTCTACACCAAGGTCGACCAGCAGAAACTGCTCGCCTACGCCACCGAACTCCACGACAACGGCCTGGGCGGGCACACCATCCAGCTCGACGACAAGTGGGAGTCGAACTACGGCAATCTGACCTGGGACCGCAAGACCTTCCCCGATCCCCGGGGCCTGTCCGACAAGATCCACGCCATGGGGTTCGACTTCGGCCTCTGGGTCACCCTGTGGATCAACCTCGACTCCGCCAACTACCAGTACGCGGCCGACCACGGCTATCTGCTCATGGACGCCAAGGACACCAGCAAGCCGTGCCAGGTGACCTGGTGGAACGGCCAGGCCGGGATCATCGACCTGGCCAACCCCGCCGCCAAGGCCTGGTACGAGGGCAACCTCAAGACCCTGATGGACAAGTACCGGATCGACGGGCTGAAGTTCGACACCCGCTTCTTCGACGAGAAGTGCGCGCCACGCGCGGGCCACCAGGCCACGGACTACCAGAAGCTCGGCACCCAACTGGCCGACGCCTACGACCTCCAGGGCGCCGGCATCCGGGTCCACTGGAACTCCACCGCCCACCAGGCGGGCTTCGTCACCCGCCAGGTCGACAAGGGCACCGGCTGGGACTCCCTGAAGGCCTCGGTCAGCCAGAACCTCGCGATCTCCACGATCGGCTACCCGTTCGTCGAGTCCGACATGATCGGAGGCTCCGGCGGCCAGGCGGCCCCCACCAAGGACGTCCTCATCCGCTGGGCGCAGTCGGCGTCGCTGATGCCGCTGATGTACGCCTCCACCTCACCGGTGGAGACCAACGACGTCACCACCGGCCAGAAGGTGACGTACGACCAGCAGACCATCGACCTGTACAGAGCGGCCATCAAGGCGCACGAACGGCTGGCCCCCTACATCTGGGACCAAGTGCAGTCCACGCTGAGGACCGGCGACCCGATCATGCGCCCGCTGTTCTTCGACTTCCCCAAGGATCAGGCGAGTTACACGGTCGCGGACGAATGGATGCTGGGCCCCGCCGTCCTGGCCGCCCCCAAGCTGGGCTCCGGCGCCACCCGTACGGTGTACCTGCCGTCCGGCACCTGGTTCGACGTCAACCAGGGCACGGTCATCCACGGCCCCGCGACCCTCAAGGGGTATGCCGCGCCGCTCGGGGTGACGCCCACGTTCGTGAAGCTCGGCGCCAGGGGCGCGGCGAAGGCTGTCCGGGCTCTGAAGCGCGACGACGTCCCGGCCGCGTCCGTCCTGATCGGTCCGGACGCGCCCGGCACCGGGTCCGGCAAGCCCTTCGAGGTCACCACCACGGCCACCAACTGGGGTACCGGGGCCATCGGTTCCGTCCGCGCCGCCCTGGCCGTGCCCGACGGCTGGACCGCGCGGCCCACCGGCGCCACGACCGCGCGCTCCCTGGCCCCCGGCGCCGCGTACACCACCACCTGGACGGTCACCCCGGCCGCCGACGCCACATGGGGCGGCCATGACCTCAGGGGCACGGTGACCTACAAGACCAGCGCCGGGAGGACCGTCACCGTCGACGACACGGTGCGGGCCACGGTGGAAGCGGCCCCCGGCGGCGTCCACGACCCGTACCGCACGACACAGACCACCGACGCCCAGTACGCACAGGCCGGCGACCAGTTCGCCATCTGGGCGGGTGGGCAGGACCTGTCCGGCTGGAAGGACGAGAAGGGCGCCGTCTACCTGCCCGGCGCGGCCGGCCAGCACTCCACGGTCCAGACGGAGCTGGTCTCGCAGAGCGGCGACAGCCCGGCGGCCAAGTCAGGGCTGGCGATCGCGAACGACCTCACCGACCCGGCGAAGGGCGGCTACGCGGTGCTGGCCATGACCAGGAGCTACGGGCTCGAGTTCATGACCGACAGCAACGGCGACGGCGTCCTCGACACCTGGGCCGGCGGCGGCTCCACGTACTACCCGGCGCACCTGCGGCTGGTCCGCGACGGCACCACGTACACCGCGTACGCCAGCAAGGACGGCCAGAGCTGGACGACGGTCGGCACGGCCCAGGTGCCGTCGGCCGCCGGGAGCGAGGACACGGGGCTGGTCGCCAGCGCCGTGAACGCCAATTTCCCCGGGTCCACCTCCGAGGCCGTCTTCAAGGCGTTCTCCGTCACTTCCTGAATCCCCGTCACTTTCCGAGAGGGACCCGGACCATGTCACGCGTTCCGACGGCCGTCGCCGCCTTCGTCGCCGGGGTTGTCATAGCCGCGACAACCACGGCGATCGCCGGCACCGGCAGATCCGCCACGGACGTCAACGAGAGAGCCACGACCACCTGGCTGACCGTCAAGGTCGCCGACGCCATGGGGACCAGGGACACGATCACCTGGATACCCACCGGCTCCTTCGCCTCCTCCGCCGAGGTGCGCGTCCCCCGCTACCCGACCGCCGCCATCCAGGGCAAGGACACCCGGAACCTGTCCCTCTCCGCCGTCCGCAACGAGCAGGTCTCAGCCCAGCTGGCCATCGCCTCCGGGCACGACCTGCACGACGTGCGGGCGAGCGTCGGCGACCTCACCGGACCCGGCGGGGCGAGGATCTCCGGCGCCGGGACACAGGTCCGGTTCGTGAAGTACGTGCCCGTGCAGCGCTCCAAGACCGAGATGGACTGGTCGGCCACCATCGACCAGGTCAGCTCCCCGACCGAGGTCTCCGGCGACCGCAACCCGGACGTCGTCGGCGACGCGCTGCAGGAGGGCCCCTCGGTCGACGTACCCGCCTACGCGGCACAGCCGCTGTGGTTCACCTTCCACATCCCGAAGACCGCGGCCCCCGGCACCTACACCGGCACGGTCAGGGTGACCGCCGACGACGGCACCAAGGTCACCTACCCGCTCTCCGTCCAGGTGGCGAACGCCGCCGTGCCGGACGCGAAGGACTCCAGCTTCTTCCTCGACGTGTGGGCCCAGCCGGAGACCATGGCGCTGAACGCCGGTGTGGAGCCCTGGTCGGACCGGCACTGGAAGCTGATCGAGGCCTACGACAAGGACTTGGCGGGACACAGCCAGAAGGTCGTCAACACCACCATCGTCGACAACCCGTGGCACCACCAGTGGTCGCTGGGCACTCGCCGCTCGCAGACGGCCACGCCCTACTCCAGCATGGTCGCCTGGAAGTGGGACGGCAGCCGGTTCTCCTTCGACTTCTCCCGCTGGGACAGGTATGTCCGCACGGCGCTGAAGGCAGGCGTCGGGCCCGACATCGGGGCGTTCTCCATGCTGGCGTTCCAGGACGGCGAGCACCTCACCTACACCGACACCCGGACCGGCAAGAGCGTCTACGAGAACGTCGACCTGGGCGGCACCCGCTGGCGCGAGGCGTGGGGGACCTTCCTGCCCGCCTTCGTCAAGCATCTGCGGGGCAAGGGGTGGCTGGACCGCACGTATCTGTCGTTCGACGAGCGGCCGGTCCCATCCATGACGGTCGTCAGGGACTTCGTCCACGAAGTCGCGCCGGATTTCGACCAGCGGATCTCCGTCGCCGGCTCGGCCGGCACCGCCGACCTCGCCTCCGACCTGTCCGTCAGCTGGGACACCATCGACCGGATGACGGCCCAGCAGGCCGAGGAGCGCCGGGCCGAGGGCAAGGTCACCACCTTCTATGTGTACGGCACCCCGGCCCACCCCAACACGCTGTCCTACTCCCCCGCCGTGGAAGCCAGGATGCTGCCGTGGATCGCCGCCCAGCGCCACCTCGACGGCTTCCTGCGCTGGTCGTACAACAGCTGGACGTCCGATCCCTTCAGCCAGCCGGTGTACATCTTCACGCAGGGCGACGAATACATGGTCTACCCCGGCAGGAACGGCCCGATGTCCAGCATCCGCTGGGAGCAACTGAAGGAGGGCATCGAGGACTTCGAGCTGATCGACGAGCTGCGCAAGAAGGACGGTGGCACCGCCGACGGCGAAGCCCTGACCCAGGCCCTCAGCACGGCGACGCGCAACCTTGACGGCCGTACGAAGGACGTAACCGATGTCGAGACCGCGCGGGCCGCGGTGGTGAAGGCGCTGACGTCATGAGAAGAACCTGGCTCGCCCTCCTCACCACCGCACTCCTGGCCGCCTGCTGCCTGGCCGCGCCCGCCGTGCAGGCCGCCGCCCCCAGGACGGCGCCGGCTGCCGCGCCGCAGGCGCATACCGTCACCTACGACCGGTACTCGGTGCGGATCGACGGGAAGCCGGTGTACCTGTGGGGCGCCGAGCTGCACTACTTCCGGCTGCCGAGCCCCGACGCCTGGCGCGACGTGCTGGAGAAGATCAAGGCCGCCGGATTCAACTCCGTGTCCCTGTACTTCGACTGGGGCTACCACTCCACCGCCCCCGGCTCCTACGACTTCACCGGCGTCCGCGACGTCGAGCGGCTCCTCGACGAGGCCGAACGAGCCGGCCTGTATGTGATCGCGCGCCCCGGTCCGTACATCAACGCCGAGGTCTCCGGCGGCGGGTTCCCGGCCTGGCGCAAGACGCACGCGGGCGTGAACCGCACCGCCGACGCTGCGTACATGAAGGACGCCCGGGAGTGGATGAGCCGCATCAACCCGATCATCGCCCGTCACCAGCTCACCCATGGCACAGGGTCGGTGATCCTCTACCAGGTCGAGAACGAGTACCAGGGCGGCGGCCTGTCCGCCGACTACATGCAGACCCTCATCGACTGGGCGCGCAAGGACGGCATCGACGTCCCGACCTTCGTCAACGACGGCGGCCCGAACCGCAACTGGGTCAGCGGCAAGGGTGCCCCGGACATCTACGGCTTCGACGCCTATCCGCAGGGCTTCGACTGCTCGGCCCCCGACGCCTGGAAGGACCTGCCCGACTACTCCTACGTCAAGGACTTCAAGCCCCAGTCCCCGCTGATCATCCCCGAGGCGCAGGGCGGTGCCTTCGACGCCTGGGGCGGCTCCGGCTACGCCGCCTGCCGCCGGCTCACCGGTACCGATTTCACTCGCGTGTTCACCAGGATGAACATCGCCGCGGGGGTCACCGGCCAGTCGTTCTACATGACGTACGGCGGCACCAACTGGGGCTGGCTCGCCGACCCCAACGCCGTCTACACGTCGTACGACTACGGCGCACCGATCACCGAGTCACGCCAACTCACCGACAAGTACGAGGAGTTCAAGCGGCTCGGCTACTTCGTCAACGCGGTGAAGCCGTTGGCCCGCACCGACCGGGCCCAGGCACCCACGCCGAGCGACGCCGCCCTGCGGATCGACCGGCGGGTGAACCCGGACGACGGCACCCAGTTCTTCACCCTCCGGCACGCCGACACCCGCGCGACGACCACCGAGGCCACGACCTTCTCCCTGTCCGGCCGGGACGGCGACTACCCGCGCGTCCCGCAGCAGGGCACGGTCACGGTCGCCGGCCGGGACGCCAAGATCCTGGTCGCCGGCTACGACCTCGAACGGCAGCGGCTCGTCTACTCCACCTCCGAGATCATGACCCACGCCCGCATCGGCGCCGACGACGTGGCGCTGCTGTACGGGAGGAGGGGTGAGGCGGGAGAGACCGTACTGCGGTACAGGGGCAAGCCCAAAGTCACGGTCCTGGACGGCAAGGCGGACGTCACCTGGGACGCCGGACGCGGTGACCTGCGGCTGAACTACATCCACCAGGGCCTCGTCCGGGTACGCGTGGGCGACCTCGTCCTGCTCATCGCGGACGTTCAGGAGACAGCGCAGTGGTGGCGGCAGGACACCGACGCCGGGCCGGTGCTCGTGCGCGGCCCGTCCCTCCTCCGTACGGCCCAAGTCGACCACGACACAATGAAGTTGACGGGCGACTCGACGAAGGCCGCGAAGATCGAGGTCATCGCCGACACCACGCACGTGACGTGGAACGGGCGCCGCACCGCGGGCACCTCCGCACCCCGACCGGTGGAACTCCCCGCCCTCACCGACTGGCGAACCCGGGGCGAGAACCCCGAGTCCACAACCGACTTCGACGACTCGGCATGGACCGTCGCCGACCATCTCACGGCCGACAACCCGGACCTCGCCGGGTACACCCCGGTCCTCGCCATGGACGAGTACGGCTTCCACCAGGGCGACGTCTGGTACCGGGGCCGCTTCCGCACCACGGGCCGCACGAGCGCGGTGACCCTGAACGCGAACACCGGCCCGCACGGCCTCTACGCGGCCTGGCTGAACGGTCGCTACCTCGGCCACTTCGGCGACGGCAGACACACCTTCGACATCCCCGAGGGGACCCTCGCGGGCACCGGCGACAACGTGCTCTCCGTCCTCGTCGAGAACGCCGGCGACAACGAGGAATGGGGTCACGACTACTCCAAGGAACCGCGCGGACTGCTCTCCGCCGACCTCATCGGCGCCGACTCCACCATCACCTGGAAGATCCAGGGCACCCGAGGTGGCGAACACCCCCTCGACACGGCACGCGGCGGATACAACAACGGTGGCCTGTACGGCGAGCGCTCGGGCTGGTCGCTGCCCGGCTACCCCGACGCGTCCTGGACCCGTGCGACCCTCGCCGCGCAGTCCGCGAAGTCCGGCCCCGGCGTGCGCTGGTACCGCACCACGGCCCGGCTCGACCTGCCCCGCGACCAGGACACCCCGCTCGCCCTCGAACTCGCCGACGGGACGGGCGGCAAGGGCTACCGGGCACAGATCTTCGTGAACGGCTGGCTCATCGGCCGCTATCTCGCCGACACCGGTCCGCAGGCCCGTTTCGTCATCCCGAGCGGCCTGCTCGACGAGCACGGTACGAATACCATCGCCCTCGCTGTCTGGTCCACGCAGGACCGCTCCGGACCCGGCTCCGCACGCCTCGTCGACCTCGGCGCGAGCGCGGGCGGCATCCCGATCGGCACCGTGCGGGCACCGTCGTACGACGCGAAGACGTACGCGAACCCCGCGTCGGGTGCCCAGGTGACCCTGGCCGCCGGGCCCTTCCTGAGCGCGGGTGAGGCGGGCCGGGCGACCGTC
This sequence comes from Streptomyces longisporus, assembly GCF_039532765.1. Taxonomy (NCBI): domain Bacteria; kingdom Bacillati; phylum Actinomycetota; class Actinomycetes; order Kitasatosporales; family Streptomycetaceae; genus Streptomyces; species Streptomyces longisporus. Next base: position 408,504 of record NZ_BAAASG010000008.1, on the reverse strand, counting down.
TCCTTCCACGTCTCCACGAAGGCGGCACACGACGTGGACCTGTCGCTCAAGGCCCCCGACGGCTGGACGACCAAGGCCGACGGTCCGACACACTTCGCGCGAGTCGCCCCCGGCGCCACGGTCACCACCGAGTACACCGTCACTCCGCCGGCCGGCACGGTGCCGTACGCCCTGCTGTCGGCGACGGCCTCCTACCGGCAGGGCGGCCGCACCTCGCAGACCAGTGGTGAACGGGCCGTCCAAGTACCGCCGCGCCCACCCGCCGGGGACGTGTACGTGAGCGATCTGCCGTTCGTGCGGGCCGTCAACGGCTGGGGTCCGGTCGAGCGGGACACTTCGAACGGCGAGAACGCGGCCGGTGACGGGCACACCCTGACCGTCGCCGACACCACGTACGCCAAGGGCCTCGGTGTGCACGCCGACAGCCAGGTCCGCGTCCATCTCGGCGGCGTCTGCAGCCGGTTCACGGCCACCGTCGGCGTGGACGACGAGGTCGGGGACGGCGGCAGCGTCTCCTTCAAGGTCACCGCGGACGGACGCGACCTCTTCACGACCCCGACCCTCCGGGGCCCCGACCCCGGTATGCCGGTCGACGTGGACGTCACCGGCGCCCGCTGGCTGGACCTGACGGTGGACAGCGGCGGGGACAACTCCACGGACCACGCCGACTGGGCCGCCGCCCACCTCACCTGCACGGGAGGCAACGGATGAGCCCCGCGAAGCGATGGCGTGCCGCTCTGGCCGGCCTCGCGTCCACCCTGCTGCTGATCGCGCTCGTGACCACGGCCCCGGCTCGCGCGGCGGCCCGGCCCACGGACCTGGCGACGACCGCCCGACCCTCCGCCCACGCCATCACCTACGACCGCTACTCCGTCACCGTCGACGGACGACGCATCCTGCTCTGGTCCGGCGAGTTCCACTACTGGCGGTTGCCCAGCCCCGGCCTGTGGCGCGACGTCCTGCAGAAGATCAAGGCCGGCGGGATGACACTACGTCAGCGATCTGCCCTTCCAGTCGTCGAGCAACGGCTGGGGGCCGGTCGAACGCGACCAGTCCAACGGCGAGAACGCACAGGGCGACGGACAGCCGATCCGCCTGCACGACGTCACCTACGCCAAGGGGCTCGGCATGCACGCGGCCGGCTCGGTGCGGGTGTGGCTCGGCGGCACCTGCACGAGGTTCACGGCGGCGCTGGGCCTGGACCAGGAGACGTACGGCCGGTCGGACGGTCCGGCCACGGTCGCCTACAGCGTCCTCGCCGACGGAGTGAGCGTCTACGAGAGCGGAACCGTCGACCGCGACACGGCGACCAAGAGGATCGACGTGGACGTCACCGGGGCCCGGCGACTCGAACTCGTCGTCTCGGACGCCGGGGACGGCAACGCCCTCGACCACGCGGACTGGGCCGACGCCAAGCTGAGTTGTGGTGGCGGCGCCTGATGCCCCGGCGGCGGCCAAGCAGCGTGCCGCGGCTTGCGCCAGGCACACCTGCACAGGACGCCGGGCCTGAGCGCAACGAGCCGCCCCTAAGGGCTTTGCCCAGGGCAGTTGGATCGCATCCCACGAACACCGCATGAAGGGGAGGACCCATGTTCGGACCGCTGGGACACCCGCGTGGGCACCGAAGATCAGCGGCCCTGGCCGCGGGGGCTGTACTGGTGGCCCTGCTGCCGGCGGCCTCCGCCGAGGCCGGGTCCCGGCCGCAGCCGTGGACGGGGACGTGGGCGACCGCGCAGCACGCCTCGTACGACCCGGGTACCTCCGAGGTGACCGTGCGAATACCGGTGCATGTCAGTGCGGGTGGGACGAGCGTGCGGATCCGGTTGACCAATGAGTTCACCGACCAGCCGGTGACGATCGGGCACGCGACCGTGGGGCGGCGCACGAGCGGCTCGTCCGTGTCCGGCCCGCGCAGCCTGACGTTCGGCGGGAAGGGGACCGTGACGATCCCCGCCCACGGCCAGGCGGCCAGCGACGGGGTGCGGATTCCCGTCGCGGCCCGCAGCGACCTGGTGGTCAGCCTGTACTTCCCCGGCAGGCTCACCCACGTCAGCCAGCACTGGATGGGGCTGCAGACCGTCTACTGGACGCCCGACGGCGGCGGCGACCACGCCCGGGACGCCGGTGGGGGCGCGTTCACGAGGACCGACACGACCTTCCCCTTCCTCACCGGTGTCGACGTGCGGGGCGGTACGGCACAGGGCTCCGTGGTCGCGCTCGGTGACTCCATCACCGACGGGGCCGCCTCCACCGCGGACACGAACCGGCGCTGGCCCGATTACCTGGCGGAACGGCTGTCGGCCTGTACCTCCACCGCCGGGGTGTTGAACGAGGGCATCAGCGGAAACCGCATCACGGCAGGCACCGACGGCAATCCCTCGGCGCTGGACCGTTTGCAGCGCGATGTGCTGTCCCAGCCGGGCGCCCGCACGGTGATCCTCTTCGAGGGCGTCAACGACCTCAGCTGGGGCGGCGCCACCGGCGACCAGGTGATCGACGGCATGAAGGAGATCGCCCGCCAGGCCCACGCCCGCGGACTACGGGTGATCGGCGCGACCGTGGTTCCGTACCGCGGCTGGGGCGAGTACTGGACCGAGGCCAAGGAGGCCGACCGGCAGAAGGTGAACGCGTTCGTGCGCGACGGCGGTGTCTTCGACGGCTATGCCGACTTCGACAAGGCGGTACGCGATCCGGACGACCCCACTCGCTACGCCGCCGCCTTCGACTCGGGTGACCACCTGCACCCCAACGACAACGGGATGAAGGCGTTCGCCGACGCGGTCGACCTCGCCGGACTCCGGGTGGCCCGCGACTGCCCCTCGGCCCGCGTCCGGTTCAGCCCCGTCCGTCCGAGCCTCCCGGTCGGCCGCGCCACCGAGATCACCGCGACCGTCACCAACTCCGGTCCCGGGGTGGTCGGCCGGGTCACCACCGGACTGCGTCTGCCGCACGGCTGGACCGCCGAGGCGGAGGGCCCGACGGGGACCGGCTCCCTGGCTCCGGGCGGGAGTTCCACCGTAACCTGGCGCGTCATCCCGTCCGCCGACACGCCCTGGGGGCCGTACGACATCGGCGTACGCACGTCCTTCCGGCAGGACGGCCGGACGAGGCACGACACCGACACGGTGACCGCCGACGTCACCCCCGTCCCGTCCGCGGTCCGGCCCCCGTACCGGACCTTCGCCACCGCCGACGACGCCCAATACGCCCAGAACGGCGGCCAGTTCGCGATCTGGGCAGGCGGCCAGGACCTGGCCGGCTGGAAGGACGAGAAGGCCGCCATCCATGTGCCGGACGCCATGCCCGCCTCCGGCAGCGTCACCGCCCGCCTCGTTCAGCAGACCGGCAGCGGACCCTCCGCCAAGGCCGGGATCGCCGTCGCCAATGACCTGACCGCCCCGGAGAAGGGCGGCTACGCGGTGCTCACCATGTCCAGGAGCTACGGCGTGGAGTTCATGACCGACAGCGACGGCGACGGGAAGCTCGACACCTGGACGGGCGGCGGCTCCTCGTACCACCCGGCCTGGCTCAGGCTCACGCGCGACGGCACCGCCTACACGGCGTACGCCAGCGCCGACGGCACCACCCGGCAGCGGATCGGGACCGCGACCGTGCCGTCCGCGGCCGGCGGTGGCCTCGACGCCGGGATGGTCGCGAGCGCCGTCAACCTCGATCATCCCGGCCGGACCACCACAGCCGTCTTCGACTCCTTCTCGACCACCCACTGAGAGGTCCCCCTGTGAACCTCAGCCGCAGACGCTTCCTGACCACGGCCACCGCTCTCGGCTCAGCAGTCCTCCTCGCCCCGCCCGGCGCCGCCCGCGCGATCAGCGGCGGCATCCCCGACTACCGGCCCACGAAGCCATCCCTCGACACACACCCCGTACCGCGCTGGTACAAGGACGCCAAGTTCGGCATCTTCGTCCACTGGGGTGTCTACTCGGTTCCCGCCGGCTCCGCCCGGCAGATGGCCGCCGAGTGGTACCTGTGGTACCAGAGCTTCGACACCGACCCCACCTGGAAGTACCACCGCGACACCTACGGCCAGGACTTCCTCTACGACGACTTCATCCCGCAGTTCCGGGCCGAGAACTACGACCCGGACGCCTGGGTGCGGCTGTTCGAGCAGGCGGGTGCCGAGTACTTCGCGCTGACCAGCAAGCACCACGACGGTTTCGCCCTGTGGCCGAGCCAGGTGACGGACCGTCACGCGGGGCGGTACGGGCCGAAACGGGACCTGGTCGGCGAGCTGATGGCGGCCGCCCGCAGACGCGGCACGGTGCGCCCGGGCCTGTACTACTCGCTCGGCGAGTTCTTCAACCCGGCGCTCGGCCGCCCGATGAAGAACGCCTACACCGGTGCAGAGGTCCCGATGACCGGCTACCAGCCCGTCGCGGACTACATCGGCGACTACGAGCTCAAGCAGCTGTACGAGATCATCGACCGCTACGACCCGGACCTGCTGTGGGCCGACGGCCAGTGGTTCCGCCCGGCCGGGAATCCGCCGTGGCGCAGCGAGGAGCCCCTCGCCCACTACTACAACAGGGCGAAGAACCGCAGCCGGCCCAAGGGGGTCGTGGTCAACGACCGCTTCGACACGCACTTCGACTACGCCACCTACGAGCAGCGCACCAACCCCACAATGGACGCACAGAAGTGGGAGTGCTGCATCACGATGGGCTACTCCTGGGGGTACAACAAGTTCGAGATCGAGGAGGACTACAAGACCTCCGAGTTCCTCGTCCATCTGCTCGCCGACGTCACCAGCAAGAACGGCAACCTGCTGCTCAACATCGGGCCCAAGCCCGACGGCACCATTCCCGACGTGATGCAGCGGCGGCTGCGGGACATCGGCGCCTGGCTGAAGGTTAACGGGCCCGCGGTGTACGGCTCCACGCCGTGGCTGCGGGCCGAGGAGGAGGGCAGCCCACTCGGCATCCGGTACACCGTCAGCCCGGGCAAGTTCAACATCATCGTCCTCGGCGCTCCCCGCGGCACCCTCTCCCTGCCCGCGGACATCCCCCACTCCGCGACCTCGCGGATCGGGCTGCTCGGCCACAACGGGCCGCTGAAATGGACCCGTTCCGACGGTAAGGTCCACATCAGCGTCCCGGAGACGCTGCCCAGCGAGATCGCCAACACCTTCACCGTCGACTGGGAGCGGCGGTGAACGGCGTGAGCACCCGTACGGACACCCTCGGCCCCACCCTGACCGTCACCACCGAACCGGCCGAGCCGGCCGTCGGTGACGCCGTCACCGCGACCGCGGTCCTCGTCAACGACTGCCCGTTCCCGCTGCGCGGTGCCGTCCTGTACCTGGTGGACCCGGGCGCGACGACCGCCGCGCACACCATCGCGCTCGGTGACCTGCGCCGCGGCGCGAGCATCAGCCGCTGCTGGCGCACGTCGATGCCGACCGACGTCGCCGGGGACATCGCGTTCACCGCGCACGTCGTCTTCGACGTCGACGGCCGCAGCTCCGACTGCGCGCGGGCCGCGAAGACCGTCAGCGTGCCCTATGAGCCGAACGGCGTGCGGGAGCCGTACAAGACGTTCGCCACCACCGACGACGCCCGGTTCGGGCAGTACGGCAGCCAGTTGGTGATCTGGGCGGGCGGCGCCGACCTGTCCGGCGGCCGGGACGAGAAGGGCGGCATCCGCCTGCCGGGCGCCGCCTCCGCGTCGAGTGTGGTGCAGGTCAAGACGGTCGGCCTCACCGGGAGCGACAACCCCAGCGCCAAGTACGGCATCGCCGTCGCCAACGACCTGACCGCGCCGGACAAGGGTGGCTACGCGGTGCTCACCATGTCGCAGTCCTACGGTGTGGAGTTCATGACCGACAGCGACGGTGACGGACACCTCGACACCTGGGCCGGCGGCGGCGCTTCCACCCACCCCGCCTGGCTGCGCCTGATCCGCTCCGGCACCACCTACACCGCGTACTCCACCACCAATGGCCTCGCCTGGAACGAGATCGCGAGCGTGACCGTGCCCTCCGCGAACGGTGCCCTGGATGCCGGGGTGGTGGCCAGCGCGGTGAACCTCAACCATCCCGGTACGACGGTCCGTGCCGTGTTCGACCAGTTCACCGTGGAGGAGTCGTGACCGCCTACCGCCCCGAGGAGGACTTCCTCCCGCCGCCCGTCTCACTGACCGTCACCCCGTCGGACCCCGAGCCCGGCAAGACGGTGACCCTGACCGCCACCCTGACCAACACCACCCGGATCGCTCTGCGCGGCACCGTGCTCTATCTCGCCGTGAGCGACAGCGGGGAACCGGACAGCCTGGGCAGCCTCGCGCCCGGGCGGTCGGTGACCCGCACCCTCCGGACCCGGCTGGCCGAGAACGCCGAAGGCCGGATCTCCTTCACCGCGCACGCACTGTTCGACGTGCACCGCCACGGCTCCGACTGCACGCGCGCGACCTCCTCCGTCGTGCTGCCGTACCGCTCGCTCTCCGGAGCCTTCGACAACGCGGCGATCGCCTCCGACGACGCCCTCGCCGTCGCCGACATCGACGGCTCGCACTCCAGCCTGTCCGCCCAGGCGCTGGCGTCGGTGGGGCTGACTCCGGGCGCCGAGGTCACGTACGGCGGTGTGACCTTCACCTGGCCGGACACCGCGCCCGGCAACCTCGACAACGTCGTCAGTGCCGGTCAGACCGTGCTGCTGTCAGGCTCCGGCTCCCGCCTGTCCTTCCTCGGCACCACCACCTGGGGCGCGGGCAAGGGCGACGGCAAGGTCGTCTACGCCGACGGCACCGAACAGCCCTTCTCCGTCGCCGTCCAGGACTGGTACGGGGCGAGCCCGGCCGCAGCGGTGGTGGTGCCGTACCGCCACATCGCCACCGGCCGGGACGACAGCCCCGTCAGCCTGTTCACCTTCGGCGTCGACCTGGCGGCCGGCAAGGAGCTGCGCTCCCTGGTCCTGCCCAAGGTCAGCGACGGCCTCCAGTCGGGCGTCCCCGCCCTGCACATCTTCGCCATGACGGTCAACTGAGCGTCAACTGAGCTCTGCCGGAAGGATGTTCATGCACGACAACCGAGGCGACCTCGGCACCGCCGGTGTCACCCGCAGACGGATCCTCACGGGCGCGGTGGCGGTGGGAGGCGCCGCGCTGCTGGCCCGGCCGCAGGGCGCGTACGCGGCCGACGGCGCCCTGTTCGACCCCGCTCCCGCCGCGGCCGCGCTGAAACGGCTGCTGCCCGACCACCACCGGCAGATCACCCTGCGGGCCGTCGCCGACGACACCGACCACTTCCGGGTCACCGGCCGGACCGGGCACATCACCGTGGAGGGCACCAGTCCCGGAGTGCTGCTCGCCGGCCTGCACACCTACCTACGGCGGACCGCGCACGCCTCCGTCTCCTGGACCGGCGAGCAGCTGAACCTGCCGCGCACCCTCCCCGCACCCGCCGAGGAGATCACCGGAACGGCGAACGTGCCGCACCGGTTCGCCTTCAACGACACCAACGAGGGCTACACCGGCGCCTACCGCAGCTGGGACGCCTGGCAGCATGAGTTGGACGTGCTGGCCCTGCACGGGGTCAACCGGGTCCTCGTCTACATCGGTGGCGACGCGGTGTACTACGACACCTTCCGCCGCCTCGGCTACTCCGACCCTGAACTGCGCGCCTGGATCCCGGCCCCCGCCCACCAGCCCTGGTGGCTGCTGCAGAACATGTCGGGCTTCGGCGGGCCGGTCTCCCGGCAGCTCATCGAGCGGCGTGCCGCACTCGCCCGGAAGATCGTCCGCCGGATCCGCGAGCTGGGCATGACGCCGGTCCTGCCGGGCTACTACGGCACCGTGCCGGACGACTTCCCCGCCCGGCACGGCGGGGACGCGGCGGTGGTGGCGCAGGGCACCTGGGGCGCCTTCAAACGCCCCGACTGGCTCGACCCGCGCACCGCGGCCTTCCGTGAGGTGGCCGCCGCCTTCTACCGGGCCCAGTCGGAGCGGTTCGGTGACAGCACGATGTTCAAGATGGACCTGCTGCACGAAGGCGGAAACCCCGGAGACGTGCCGGTCGGTGAGGCCGCGAAGGCCGTCGAGGCGGCGCTGCAGAAGGCACATCCGGGGGCGATCTGGGCGATCCTCGGCTGGCAGACCAACCCGTCCCGGGCGCTGCTCGACGGCGTCGACAAGAGCCGGATGCTGATCGTGGACGGTCTGTCGGACCGCTACACCACCGTCACCGACCGCGAGAGCGACTGGGGCGGCACCCCGTACGCCTTCGGCAGCATCTGGAACTTCGGCGGGCACACTCCGATCGGCGCCAACGCCCCGGACTGGGTGGAGCAGTACCCCAAGTGGCGTGACAAGGAGGGCAGTTCACTCGCCGGTGTCGCGGCCATGCCGGAGGCAGCGGACAACAACGCACCCGCCCTGGCCCTGTTGACGGACCTCGCCTGGACGTCCGGCACCGTAGACCTGGACGACTGGTTCGTGGCGTACGCCCTCTCCCGCTACGGCGGCCCGGACCGGCACGCAGCCGCGGCCTGGCGGACGATCCGCGACACCGCGTACAACATGTCCCGCGCGGACTCCTGGAGCGAGGCGCCCGACGGCCTGTTCGGCGCCCGTCCGAGCCTGACGGCGAACAAGGCCGCCGCCTGGGGCCCGGAGAAGGACCGCTACGACACCACGGCCTTCGACGCAGCGCTCACCGAACTCCTGGCCGTGCGAACCGAGTTGAGGGACAGCTCGGCCTACCGGTACGACGTCGTCGACGTGGCCCGGCAGGTCCTGTCCAACCGCAGCCGGGTACTGCTGCCGCAGATCAAGGCCGCGCACGAGGCGCGAGAAGAAGCCCTCTTCGGCAGGTTGACCAGTACTTGGCTGAACTGGATGGACCTCCTCGACGACCTGTTGGCCACCTCCGGCCCGCATCTGCTCGGGCGGTGGCTCGCCGATGCCCGGGCCTGGGGGGCCGACCGGGCCGAGAAGGACCGCCTGGAGTACGACGTCCGCTCCCTCCTCACCACCTGGGGCGGACGCGCCAGCAGCGACGAGGGCCTGCACGACTACGCCAACCGGGAGTGGTCCGGGCTGGTGGGCGGCTTGTACCGCACCCGCTGGAAGACGTTCTTCGACGCCCTCGCCAAGGGAAAGGACCCGGCGCATATCGACTGGTTCGCCCTGGAGGACCGCTGGGCGCACGCCCACGAGACACATCCGACCGAACCCCACGGTTCCCCGTACGCGTTGGCCCGCCGCGTACGCGACCTGCTCGCCGCCACTCCCCATCAGGCGGCCCTCACCGCGGCGGCCGACCGGGCCGCGGTGGCCGAGGGCACGCCCGCGACGGTGACGGTCACCTTCACCAACAGGAACGGTTTCACGGCGGCGCGAGAGGTCACCCTTTCCCTCACCGTCCCCAAGGGCATGACGGCGAAGCCGCTCGATCCGGTGCGTACGGCCTCGGTGGCGTCCGGCGGCACGTTCGCCGCTCGCTTCGAGGTCTCTCTGGCGGGCAAGCCGACGGAACTGATCGGCCAGGTCGTCGCGGTGGCGGCGTACGCGGGAGGCGGGAAGGCGGTCGCGCCGGTACGGCTGCTGGCCGCGACCGGCGTCACGGACCCGTACCGTACGGTCTCCTACAACGATGCGGTGTTCGGCCAGTCGGGCAACGAGATCGCCATCGAGGGTGCCGGGGCGGACCTGTGGGGCGCCACCAATGAGTTCGGGGCGGTGTACCGGGCGGGAGCCTGTCTCGACAAGACCGTTGCCGAGGTCACGGTCACCGCGCAGGACACGACCGGGGGTTGGGCGCGGGCGGGCCTCGTCGTCCGCAACGACCTGGCTGCTCAGGGAAGCACGGGCTATGTGAACCTGGCGGTCACACCGTCCAACGGGTGTGCGCTGAGCTGGGACGCCGACGGTGACGGCCGTTTCGACTCGATCGAGCTGGCGGGCTCCTTCACCGCGCCGGTGCGGCTACGGCTGACCAGGTCCGGCGCCTCGTACCTCGGGGAGGCCAGCACGGACGGCACCATCTGGACGACGGTGGGAACCGCCACGCCGTCAGGTGCGGCAGTTGCACAGGACATCGGGGTGTTCATGACCGCGGCCAACGGCTGGAACGGCACACGGGGCATGGCCACGTTCGACGGGTTCACGGTGGCCTGATCTCTGCGACGGCGGCCGAGGATCGACCCCGGCTCGCAGGCGACACGGGAGACGAAGCCAACGCGGAGCCGGCGGCGGCCAGTCGCCGGCTCTTGACCGATGCCTTCGAGGCAGCGAGCCCGAGACGGTGCTTGGATGGCGGGGATCCCGAGGGTCTCCAGACATGGGTGCGGCCGCGGGCGAGTCGGTCCTCGACGTGTCGACGGGAAGCAGGGACTCACAAGTGGCAGAACTTTGGGTGCGCAGCGGAATGGACCCGGAGGCCCCGGAAGCGGTCGTGGTCGCGGTAGTGATAGATCCGCACGGGTCGCCGGAGGAACGCGCTGTCGGTGAACTGTTCTCGTACGCGTACGAGGGCGAAGACTGTTTCATGCTTGTCGGCACGGACGGCTGGGCCGAGCGGCGCCTGCATGGGGAAGTCCTGAGCGTTGAGATCGTTGTCCACCGGGCTGTACTTGAGGCGTTGGCGATTGACGCAGCCGGATTCCCTGAACGCCCGCTTGTCGAACCGGACGCGGTCCGGCTGCTACGGGTGAGTACTCCTGTCGCTGGACGCCACTATGAACAGGCACTCGATGTGACGGCTGTGCTGAAGGCTCCGGCCCAGGTGACGCCCCAGCAGCTTGTGGCCGACCTCCATTCCGGTGAGGCATGGCCGCTGTTCCTGGCCCCACGCCCTCCGGCGATGACCTGAGAAGCCACCGCGACGGCCGCCACTTCACTGATCGGACCGGGTACTTATGCCTCCAGACGATCCAGCCAGGCGTCTTGACCGTCCGCCAAGGGGAAAGCCAGGGGTAGCGGCTCAAACCGGCAATGGAATGTCATGCCTCGGTCGCGCCCGCCGCCCGTCACGTGGTGGTCCCAGGCATCCGGCACATCCGCATCGCCGTCCACCTCCAGTTCGAAGAAGGTCGTGTGGCGGGGAAACAGGAGGATGGGGTGCGGGGTGTGTTCCTCCGCGAGGGGACGCAGCACCCGAACACATGTCAGCCCGCACTCTTCTTCGACTTCCCGCAGCACTGCCTCTTCCAGTGACTCCTGTAGGGCCACACCCCCCCCGCCGGGATGTGCGTGCCGGGCGGCAGGTCCGCGTCATGGTCGAACACGAGTAACTCCACCGAACCTCCCGCCCGTCGACGCAGCACATACGCAGCCACCCGGATACGCAACGTCAACTCACGCATTCGCGCAGCGTAGGCGCTGCACCTCCTCGGTCGCGGGGGAATTCGGTGTTCTTCGGGTACGGCACCATGTCAAAATCCGGCGCATGGCCGTTCGATACCCATCTCCGCTGCGTCCCGGTGACCGTGTTGGCGTCACATCTCCGTCGAGCGGCGTCGCCAAGGAACTGCGTGAGCGCCTCAACGTCGCCGTTCGTGCCGTTCAGGACCGCGGGTACGAGGTCGTCATCGGCCGGTGCATGGACGGCTCCGGGCACGTCAGCGCTTCCGCCACTGACCGCGCGAGCGAGCTGATGTCGATGCTGACCGACCCCACGATCAAGGCCATCGTGCCGCCCTGGGGCGGAGAGACCGCGATCGACCTGCTCCCACTGCTCGACTGGGACAAGCTGCGGAAGGCAGAGCCCACCTGGCTTGTCGGATTCTCCGACATATCGACTCTGATCACGCCGCTGACCCTGATCACCGGGACGGCGACCATCCATGGCGACAACCTCATGAACACGCCCTATCGAGTACCTGAAGGGCTGCGGTCGTGGCTCGACATCGTCGCAGCGCCCCCGGGGCACCGGTTCACCCAGACCCCGCCCGGTCGCCACCGGACCACCGGCTTCGACAACTTCGCCGCCCACCCCGACATACGCGAGTACACGCTCGACTCCGCGGGCGCCTGGACCCGGCTCGACGGCGGCGGCGACGTCGAGGCCGAGGGAAGGCTGATCGGCGGCTGCATCGAAACTCTGTGCAATCTCGCGGGTACGGCCTACCTCGACGTCTCGGCCTTCGCTCGCGACGCATCACCGGACGGGCTCCTCGTCTATGTGGAAGCAGCCCAAGACGACGCATTCACCATCTGCCGCAATCTGCACGGCATGAAGCTCGCCGGATTCTTCGACCGGGCGAACGCCGTACTCGTCGGGCGGACCAACGCACCCGACAACCGTTCCCTGACCCAGCACGAAGCCGTCCTCGACGCACTCGGTTCTCTCAACCTGCCGATCCTCGCCGACATCGAGTGCGGCCACGTCCCGCCCTATATGCCGATCGTCAACGGAGCGCACGGCCGCATCATTCACACCCCGAGCCGCAGCGAACTGACGCAGACCTTGAACTGAGACATCGGACCGATCACCCGTGGATCAAGATGCCTGTTCTGGCCTCGGTGTGCGTCATGCGATGCTCACGTCATGACTGATCAACCCGAGCTTGCCATCGTCCGCTGGCCAGGTCAGGCCCCTTCCGCTCAGAATGGGCCGGCAGATCTGCTGGCGGCCTACCATCTGCAGACGCAGGCCGAGAAGGGGGAGGCCGTCTCCGGTGTTGATGGGTTGCCGGATCGCTACCGGGTTGAGATCGCGGATCCGCAGACCGTGTTCGTGGACGATGTCGTGCTGCTGGCGTTGAGCGGGGACACCCCGGTGGGCTGTCTGGTGGTGACCGCCTCCGGCGACGGACGGTCCGAGGTGAAGAGGCTCTGGACGGACCCGGCGTTCCGAGGGCGGGGCATCGCGTCCAGCCTGGTCAGCGCCGCGCTCGTGCATGCTGCGGAAAGCGGCGTCAGCGCGGTGCGGCTCTCGGTGTGGAAGTGGCGGGCGGGCGCGATCGCCCTGTACGAGCGGCTCGGATTCACCGTCACCGAGTCATGGGACGAGCGGGACCAACTGGTCTGCATGGAACGAGCCGTGTGAGTGTCACGGCCAAGGGGCATGTGTGTGCCCCAGTAGGCGTCAGATGTCGTGCGGCGAATGGGTCGGCGTCAGGTGTGTGGGGCGAAGGCGGATGTGGACAGTGCGGGGTGGTGCTGGGCGGAGCGCGCGGCGCGGGCTGCTCCGCGTATGGCGGCGTTGTGTGGTCGGGGTACTGGCTGGACGGGGCTGTGCAGGCGTGCGGCCAACTGGTGGGTGAACTCGGGGTGCAGGGCGGCGCCGCCGGCGAGCAGTGGGCCGCGGTCGAGAGCATCGACGAGTTGCGGCTGCGGGTGGTCGCACAGCATTTTGGTGATCATCGTCGTGACGGCGGTGACCAGTTCGGCAAGGCTGCTGGTCGCAAGGTCGCTGGTGCCCATGGTGCCGCGGCAGGCTGCGGTGACGGCTCCGTCGGTGAGCAGGGCGACTTCACTGAGGTGGGCGCCGATGTCAAGGACGAGCAGCGGCTCGCAGAGGTCGGCGCCGGAGTCCAGGGCGATGGCCTTGACGCTGTCGATGGCCCATACGCTGCGCGGTCGCAGGATCTGCAGGGCACCGACGGCGGTGGTGTGGTGGCGGGCGTCGCTGAGGACGGGGGTGGTGAAGACGACGACGGGGTGGGCGCCGGCCGGTAGGCGGCCGGCGAGCAGCCGGGAGATGAGCATGGTCAAGGCCGCCGGGTCGACGATGGCGCCCCGGTGAATGGGGCAGGCCGTGGCCGTGCCACGGGGGGTGGCGGTGGGCACGTCGAGGATGGTCGCGTGGCCTTGGGTCCAGATACGGGTACGGGCGCTGCCCAGATCGAGAGCGATGGCGGGGCAGTGGCGCTGGCGCATGCCGACGCCCCGGCCGTGAGGGTTGGGCTGGGTGTGTGGTGCGCTTGCCGTGGTGCCGCGCAGGACCATCGTCGGCCTCCTTCGCTGCAAGCTGGGTGGCGGGGTACGCGGTGGGGCCCGGTCTCCCCTTGTTCCTCCACCTTGGCCGGGGCAGACAGCCTGCGGCCATCGGTCGGCGCACCCATTTCCGGTGACTCGGAGGGTGCACCGCGGCATCGGCCGGCGTGAACCGCACCCCCTACGGCTGTCCACCGGTGTGAGCCGGCCGTCCGGGAATCTGCTGCTCGGGTCAGGGTCTGCGGGGTGGGCGGATGCGTTCGCCGCGCCGGTGGAGTTCCACGGCCACCGGAGCAGCGGTGAAGACGGACGAGTACGTGCCGACGGCCAGCCCGATGAGGAGCGCCAGGGCGAAGTCGGTGAGCGAGGGCCCGCCGAGCACGGCGAGCGCGGCGAGGATGAAGGCGGCGCCCATGCCGGTGTTCACGGTGCGGGGCAGGGTCTGCAGGATCGCCTGGTTCGCGATGTCGGGCAGCGGTGCTTGGGGGGCCTTTCGGGCCAGTTCCCTGACGCGGTCGAAGAGGACCACGGAGTCGTTGACCGAGTAGCCGATGACGGTGAGCAGGGCCGCCAGGAACACGCCGTCGATGGACCTGCCGAGCCAGGCGAAGACGCCGACGAGGATGACCACGTCGTGGGCGAGGGCGATGACCGCGGCGCTGCCGAACACCCAGCGGAAGCGCGCGGCGAGGTAGACGAACTGGGCGCCGAGGGCCACGGCGAGCGCGATCAGGGCGCCCCGGCGCAGCTCCTCGCCGAGGCTGGGGCCGATCAGTTCGTCGCGGACCTTGTCCGCGCCGCCGGCGAGCTCGCGCACGGTGCCCGTGACCTCGGCCTCCTCGGCGTTGTTCAGCGGCTCGGTGCGAACCGTCAGGCCGGTGTCACCGGAGGACCGCACGACGGCGCGGGGGAATCCGGCATCGGCGAGCGCGGTGCGGGCGGTGTCGGCGTCGACGGGGGTGCTGGTGGCGTACTCGATGAGGCGGCCACCGGTGAACTCCACGCCCAGGTCGACGCCGCGCACGGCGATGCCCGAGGCGGCCAGGACGAGCACGGCGGCGGAGGTGGCCAGCCAGCGGCGGGGGTGCCGCATCAGCTGGGGGTTGCGGCGGGTGAGGCGGTCGCGGACGGCACCGGTGGCCGCGATGCCGGTGAGGCGCGGGCGCCGACGTATCCGGGGGCGGCTCGCGGCGTACTCGGCGAGCACGCGGGTGATCACCAGGGCGCTGAACATGGAGGCGAGCACGCCGATGCCGAGGGTGACACCGAAGCCGCGCACGGGCCCGGAGGCGAGGAAGAACAGCAGGGCGGCCGCGATCAGTGTGGTGATGTTGGAGTCGGCGATCGCACTGAAGGCGCCCCGGAATCCGGCCGCCAGCGCCGAGCGGGTACTGGCGCGGCAGCGGGCCGCGTACTCTTCTCGGGCCCGTTCGAAGACCAGCACATTCGAGTCCACGGCCATGCCGATCGCCAGGACGAAACCGGCCAGGCCCGGCAGGGTGAGGGTGGCGCCGAGTGCGGCCAGGGCGGCGTAGGAGAGGAGTCCGTAGCAGGCAAGTGCTACTACCGCCAGCACGCCCATCAGCCGGTAGAACACGATGATGAACAGCGCGGTCAGCGCCGTGCCGAGGGCTGCGGCCCAGGCGCTCGCGGTGATGGCCTGGGCCCCGAGGGTGGCGCCGACGGTGCGCTGTTCGACGGTTTCGACGGGCACGGGCAGAGCCCCGCCGTTGATGAGCAGGGAGAGGTCGCGGGCTTCCTCCGGGGTGAAGGAACCCGTGATCTGTGTGGCGCCGTCGCGGATGCCGGTGCCGCAGGCGACGGAGGGGTCGACCTGCGGCGAGGAGATGACCTTCGCGTCGAGGACGATGGCCACCCGCCGCGCCGGGTCGCCCGGCTGGTGACAGGCGGCCTCGCCGGTCAGCCGGGCCCATCCCTCGCGGCCGGCTCCCTCGAAGTCGACGGTGACGTGCCATCCGGCGCCGCCCTGCCGGTCGATCCGGGCAGCAGCCTCCTTGACGTGCCCGCCGGTCAGGGCCGCGGCCCCGAGGCGCAGCGGCGTGCCGGACTCGTCGGGCAGGACCTGCTCCCGGGGCCGCTTCGGCAGCGTGCGGGAGGTGTCGTGGGCGGTGCCGAGCACCGGGTGGAAGGTGAGCTGCGCGGTACGGCCCAGGACGTCGGCGGCCTTCTTCGGGTCCTGCACACCGGGCAGTTCGACGATGATCCGGTTGTCGCCGGAGCGGACGAGGGTGGGTTCGGCTACGCCGAGCGCGTCGATACGGCCGCGCAGTACCTCCAGGGTGCGGTCGGTGGCATCTCCGCCGGCATCGGCGGTGGGGCGGGTCTGGAGCACGATCTGCGTACCACCGCGCAGGTCGAGTCCGAGGTGGACCGGCACGGCGACGGCGATGGACAGGGATATGGCGATCGCGGCGAGCGCGATCAACGCCCTGACGCGGGCGGAACGGGTCACAGGAAGCCTCCGGCAGGCGCACCACGACCACCGACGAGACGGTCTGGGTGCTTTGAGGAGAGGGAAGGGGGTGGTGTCAGATGCCGGAAAGGTCAGGCGGTGCCCGCCCACGGTCATGGGGTGTGTGAGGCTCTACGGCTGAGGCGTGCGTGGTCTGCGTCGAATGCCGCGCCGGTCCGGGCGGGGTGACGGCCGTTCCTTGAGCGCAGGTGGCGGGCTGGCAGCGCGGAGCAGGGTGCTCGCGGTGCGGCTCCTGGCGCGTGGCTGCTCGGACGGTGCAGGCGGTGTCGCATCCCTCGTCGGCGCGCGGTCCGGTGTCCCGGTGGTGGGCCGCTGTTGCCGCCATGCCGGCCGTTGGGACGCCCGTCGCTGCGGGCCCGGTGAGGGCGGGAGCGGCCAGCAGCGTCAGTACGACGGCCGTCAGCAGCGCGAGGGCGGGGTGCCGGACGCTGCCGGTGCCGGGGGCGGTGCGCGCGGTGCGGTGCATGCACCGTCCCCCTTTCATCGTGGTGTGCGGCCGCAATCCCTGGGGTGTCCCCCGTGATCGGGCAGGGAGGTCAGGGTTCGATCAGGCCGGCGCGGATGGCGTAGCGGGTGAGTTCCAGGCGGTCGCGCAGGCCGAGTTTCTGCAGCAGGTTGGCGCGGTGCCGCTGGACCGTTTTGACGCTGATGAACAGCAGGTCGGCGATCTCCTTGGAGGAGTGCCCCTCGGCGACCAGTTTCAGGACCTCTTCCTCGCGGGGGGTGAGGATCTGGTCGGGGGTTTCCTCGCCATGGCGGGCCCGGTGGAGGTAGTTGCGGATCAGTGCGGTGACCGCGCCCGGATACAGGAAGGGCTCGTCGCGCATGGCCGCCCGGCAGGCGGCGACCAGGTCCCGGTCGGCGACGGACTTCAGCACATATCCGCTGGCCCCTGCCTTCAGGGCCTGGAAGAAGTACTGCTCGTTGTCGTGCATGGTGAGCATCAGGATCCGCAGGGCCGGTTTGAGGGCGGCAAGTTCGCGGGCGGCCTGCAGTCCGGTCATGCGGGGCATGGCGATGTCGAGCACGGCCAGGTCGACGTCGTGGGTGCGGGCCAGCTCGATGGCCTCGGCGCCGTCACCGGCCTCCGCGACCACTTCGAGATCCGGTTCCTGGTCGAGGATGAGCCGCACACCGCGGCGGACCAGCGCGTGGTCGTCGGCGAGCAGAATGCGGATCGTGCTCGTTCCCGTCCCAGAGGGCACAGTCGTGTCAGGCATGGTCGGAGCTCTTCCTGGAAACGGGAGCCGTGAGCTGGACCCGGGTGCCGGTGCGGGGCGCCGGGGTGATCTCAAGGCTGCCCCCGATGAGCAGGGCCCGCTCGCGCATGCCTCGGATGCCGGCGCCTTCACGGGGAGCCTTGATGCCCGAGCCGTCGTCGGTGACCGTCAGCACCACACTGTCGTCGGTGTGACGCAGGGCTAGGGTGACCCGCCGGCCGTTCGCGTGGCGGGCGACGTTGGTCAGCGACTCCTGGGCGACGCGGTACACGACCAGTTCGGTCTCCGGCGCGAGCGCCGGCAGCTCGGTGTCGAAGCGGCGGGTGACCTGCAGCCCGGTGTGGGTGGCGAAGTCCTCTGTGAGCGAGGTCAGGGCGCTGACCAGACCCAGGTCGTCGAGCACGCCGGGGCGCAGCCGGCGTACCAGGCGGCGGATTTCGTCCAGGCTCTCCCGGGTGATCTCCTGTACCTCGTGGAGCTCCTGGCGCAGCGGCGCCGGTGCGTCGTCGGCGGCGCGTTTGAGTCCCAGCAGGATCGCGGTCATGGTCTGGCCGACCTCGTCATGGAGTTCTTGCGCGATACGGCGGCGTTCGGCCTCCTGCGCCAGCAGGGCCTGGGCACTGCTGGTGGCCCTTTCCTGTTCCAGCCGTTCGAGCATGGCGTTGAACGTGCGCATCACCTCGGCGACCTCGCCGCCGCCGGAGGCGGGCAGGCGCTGGCCGGGGCGCAGCAGGTCCACCGTGGTCATCAGCTTGGTGAGCCGGTCCAGCGGGGCCAGGCCGAGCCGCAGGAGTGCGGCGTTGGCGACCAGCATCACGGCCAGGCCGGCGACCAGGACGACCGCCTCGGTGAGCACAACCGGTACGGAGACGGTCACCGGAGCCCACAGCAGCAGGGCCGTGGCCGTGCCCAGCACCACCGCGTTGAGGGCGAAGATCCGCCAGAACAAGGACACCGGCTGCACGCCTCCCCTTCTTGTCTTCACCTCCACTGTGCAGCCCGCCCCGTTGACGGTGCCGGGTGATCGAAGTGAGCCTGCGGCCAGCCTGCCGCTTCCCGCGTGCCCCGTCGATGGGGCACGGACCCCATTTCCGGGCCTGCGCGCCACCGATGACGCCGCGGTGTGGATCCCGCGGCCGGGCGTAAATGGGGCCCGCGCCCGATGGGTATCCGCCGTCGGCCCGGCCAGGGTGGAAGGCACCGGGCAGCCGACGGCCGACCCGGCAACACCGGCGCGCAGCTCGCCGTCCGGCACGCGACCGTGCCACACCTGCGGTAGATCCTCGAGAAAGGGATGGCTGATGTCACTCGACACCACCCGGGCCGAACACCACCCGCATGAGGCGCGACAGCGCCTGGAACACGCCCGCAGCTCCCGGCTGGCACAGCTGCAGGCCCTCAAGGAGACCGCCCAGACGGCGGACGACCACCTGCTGTCCGAGCAGAGGACCGCGATGGAGCGAACCCTCAAAGAGATCGAGGAAGCCTTCGCCCGCATCGAGGACGGAACCTACGGAACCTGCCTGGGTTGCGGCAAGCCGATCCCCGGGGAACGGCTGGAGATCCTCCCGCACACCCGCCTCTGCGTCACCTGCCAACGCCGCGCCACCTGACCACCGCCCGTTTCGACCTCCCGCGCGCTGCCCTCGAAGGGGTGAAGTGGTGAACCGCCAGACCATCAGCCAGAGCACGGCACAGCCGTCGGCCGAGGACCTTGCCGCCCTGCGCGAGAACCTGCACGAGCAGCGCCTGTTCCGTCAGGAGCAGTTGCAGCAGCTCGCCGGACCGGTCACCTCCCGCACCGAGGACCGGCTCCAGCAGCAGGCCGCCTCCCAGATCGAGGTGCACATCAAGCTCGCCGCCTCCGCCCGCATGGTCCTCGCCGACGTCGAAGCAGCCCTGAAACGCATGGACGACGGCTCGTACGGCATCTGCCATCTGTGCCGGCGCCCCATCGACCGGGAGCGGCTGATGATCGTGCCGCAGGCCCGCTACTGCGTCCGCTGCCAGCAGGTCAAGGAGGCAATCCCATGACCGGCACCTCCCACCCCCACTCCGTCGTCCCGCACCGGCCCTGGCCGATGTGCCGGCGCTGCTGCGGCATCGCCCTGGACATGGGAAGCGCCCGCACCCGTGTCTGGATCGCCGGCCGGGGCGTGGTCGTCGACGTGCCGACCGTGTCCTTCCCCGGCACCGGCGCGGTGTACCCCGTCCAGCGCGGCACCATCATCGACACCGCGGGGTGTGCCCGGATGCTGCAGCGCCTGCTCGCCGGCCGCCTGCCCCGCTTCACCCGCGCCATGGTCATCGTCACCGCTCCCGTGCTGGACGGCGTCGCCTACCGCACCCAGGCCCGCACCGCACTCGACGTGCTGCGGCCGCGCAGTGTCCTGACCGTGCCCGGCGCCCGGGCCATCGCCGTGGCGGCCGGTGCGGACCTGTCCCGTCCGCTGATGGTGGTGGACATCGGCGCCCACCTCACCGAAGCGGTCCTGCTGTGCGACGGCGCCGTCACCGACGCACGCCGCACTGCCCTGGGCACGAGCGACCTGGACGGGACGACCACGCCCGAGCAGATCGCCGAGACGGTGGCCACGATGCTGACCGCGATGCTCCGCCAGGACCGCACCTCGCTCACCCTCGATGCCCTGCACCGCGGCATCCTCCTGGCCGGTGGCGGCGCCCTGCGTCCCGAGATCACCTACCACCTCACCGGCCGGCTGCAGGTGCCGCTGAGCATGGTTCCGGCCCCGCACACCGCAGCCGTCCGCGGCGCCGCCGAACTCCTGCAGGCCGCCCACACCCACCCATCCGCCTCCGGCACCCTCCCGCCAACTGTCCGCCGCCACTAGTGCCTGTCGTTTCGATCAGCACGGCGTCGCGGGCCCTGGCACGCACTCCCCCACTGACTTAAGGGCGTGGAGGGACCCCCAGCCGCGTTGTCGTCACTCTCCCCCACTCTCGAATTCGCTCGAGCGGGGGGGACCCCCATGACCCCGCTCAGGGCAGTCGGGAAACCCCGTTAGCCATAGCCGTGATCCAAACGACAGGCCCTGGGCCGCGCCCTCGTCACCGAGCTCCTCGGCATCCCGCATCCGCTGCGTCCACCGCCGAAAGGAGGACCCATGCCCGGCCGCACACCCCCACCGCCACCTCCGCGGGAACTCCCCCGCGTCATGCTCTGGCGTCTGCGGCGCAATCCCCTGCGCCGGCGCGGCGATCTGCTCCAGGCATGGCTCGGAATCGGCCTGGTCCTGGCCGCACTGGCCGCCACTCCCCTCGCCATGTTCCTGGTCGGCGACGTCGCCCACGACCACTACACCCGCACCGCCCGGCACCAGGCCGAGACCCGCCACGACACCACCGCCACCCTTCTCGAGGACGCCCGGCGCCACCCCGAACCCGGCTCCGCCGAAGCCAAGAAGACCCGCTACCCGACCAAGGTCCGCTGCATCGACCGCAACGGGCACACCCACACCGCCACCGCCGACGTCCAGCCCGCACTGACCAAGGGCAGCATCATCCGCGTCTGGGCCGGCACCGACGGAAAGCTCACCGACCCGCCCCTGAGCCCCCGTCAGGTCCGCGACCGCGCCGTGGGGTCGGCCGTCATCGCCGCCCTCGCCGTCCAGGCCACCGCAGCCGTCGCCTACGGCACCGTCGCCCGCATCATCGACCGCCGCAACCTCGCCGCATGGGACACCGCCTGGGCCGAAACGGCTCCGCGCTGGACGACATCGCCGTAGTCCCCGTCCCGCCAATCGGCCTCGCGACGCATCCCGTGTCCTGCACATGGACATCGCGGACAAGGGCCCCGGCGTCTCGGAGACACGACGGCGCGGGCCTCTGGCTGCCGCTCGCGCGGCGCCTGGCCCGCGCCGTCAGTGGGGGTGTGTCCTACGACCCCGCACCCGCACCCGGGGCGTGCCTCACCGTCAGCCCGCCGTTCGGGTGACCGGCGCAGGTTCCGCGTCCTGCGCATCCATCCCGCGGCGCTCCTGCATCTGTGCGTAGGCCATCAGCCCGAACAAGATCGCCAGCAGAACAGCCGACGAGCCCGCCGTGCCCAGGTCCAGGCCGCCCTTGGCGACCGGCTTGGTGAGGAAGTCGCCTGCTGTCGCTCCCAACGGGCGGGTGAGGACGAAGGCGATCCAGAACAGCAGCACGTTCGGTACCACGGGTACCTTCATCAACGCGACCAGGACGGCCAGCGCCGCGCTGACCAGCAGCGCGCCGCCGGCGTAGCCGAGCCCCGAACTGTCGGACAGGAAGTCGCCCATCGACGTGCCGAGCGTGTTCGAGACGAGGATCGCCGACCAGAACAGGGCCTCGCCCCGGAAGGTGACGATGTCGCGGATCTGGAAGGTCATGCCGCTGGCCTTCCAGAGGGCGAAGATGACCACGAGGATCGAGATCAGGATCGCCGCTCCGGCCGGATAGCCCAGACCCAGCCCCTGCGGGCCCCAGCCCAGCGAAGTAGCCCCCTTCGAGAGATACTTGGCGCTGGCGTCCCGGTTCATGAAGTCGGACATCGTGGTGCCGGCCATGCTGGTCGACAGGATCACGGTCCAGTAGAAGAACGGGTTGTAGTGGCTGGACCTGAGCTGGACCACCAGCGTCACCACGAACAGCAGGAACAGCGCGATCGTGGTGAGGAAGTAGCCGAGCTTCAGGGTCTGTGCGAAGAGGTCGCCCGCCGTCTCGCCCAGAGTCGTCGCCGCGATCTTCATGATCCAGAACGCCAGCGTGACTTCGGGCAGCTTCTTCATCACCGACTTGGTCGTACTCGACGTGCTCGCCACGTCGAGGTGGTCGGTGAGGACCTCTGGTTTCTCCAAGTCACATTCTCCTGTCGGTTGAACGGCAGGGCGCCCGCCCCTGAACCGGACGAGCGCCCTGTGCGATGGATCGGCCGCCATCGGCAACCGTGGTGTCCGACCCTGGCAGCCGCAACCTGAACGTTTCCTGAATGCCCGTCAGGGCCGGTCAGGCCGCGCGCCTGGCACTCCGCGCCTGCTCGGTGACGTCCCTGCGGGTCACGGCCAGGTACACGACCAGACCGAGGATGACCGTCAGGAACAGCGCGCTGGTCACGACCGCGCCCAGACCCACGCCGCCGTGGCCGGTCGGCTGGGAGAGGTAGTCCCCGACGGAAGCCCCGAGCGGGCGGGTGAGGACGTAGGCGATCCAGAAGCTCCACACCGCGTCCAGGCCCAGCTGGAAGTGGGCGAGACCCACCGCCGCGATGGCCAGCGCGAACAGCACGGCGGACACCCAGTAGCCGAGGTCAATGCGCTCCGAGACCAGGTCGCCCGCGGCGGTGCCGAGGGCGAAGGTGAACAGCACGGCCAGCCAGTAGCAGGCCTCGCGGCCGATGGTGTCGATGCTGTGGATCGACAGCGTTCGCTCACGGCGGTACCAGACCATGAACACGATCGCGAGGGCGATCGCGAACACCGTGGTGCTCGTCTCCAGCGGGACGCCCATGGTGTCGGTGAGGTTGTCGCTGATCAGGGTGCCGACGATGCTGATCAGGGCTACGGCCGGCCAGTACACGCCGGCCCGGTACGCCGTGGTGCGGAACTGCACGACCAGCACGACCGCCAGCAGCGCGCCCATCAGCGCCGACACCCCGCTCAGGCCCAGGCCGGCCTTCTCGTTCAGCAGGTCGGCGGCGGTCTCTCCGACCGTCGTGCACAGGACCTTGATGATCCAGAAGTAGACGGTGACTTCGGGGACTTTGTTCCGGCCCATTCGGCGGCCGTACGACGGCGCAACAGCCCCACCCGTCGACGGAATCGCGGCTGTCTCAGACGTCTCATAGGCCATGACGCCCGAACGTGCCACGCGATACCTGAACGCATCCTGACTACCGCGCGGCACCGCCTGCACCGTCCGTCGCACACGAGCAGTATCAGCAGCATGAACACCAGCGCAGTCCGCTTCCGCATAACGGCCCTCCGTCCCGCCACCGCCCCTGCCCCTGCCCCTGCCTCCGCGACGGAAGAAGGCCGCCTTGAACACCGCACCACCCGCCGCCCACCCAGCCCCTGACCGCGCGACCGCCTGGCTGCGGCGCAGACTCGGCCGGGCGGTGGTCCTGTCCTACGCAGCCGCCGTGCTCCTCCCGGGGCCCGGGGTGTGGCTGCGCCGGACCCACATGGTGCCGCTCGGGGAGGTGCTGCACGTTCCGCTGCACTCGGCCCCTGCCCTGCTCTCGCTGGTGCTCTTCTCGGCCGGGCTGCAGGTCCCCGTGCGCGCGCTGGGTGGTCTGCTGCGCAGCCCCAGAGCTCTTCTGGCCGGACTCGCCCTGCACCTGGCGATCCCGCTGCTGGTCATCCCCCTCGTCGCGTTCCTGCTGCACCGGACTCCGGACAGCGACGGCGGAAGCGGGCTGATCACGGCGATGATCCTGATCGTGGCGATGCCCGTCGCCGCCGGGGCCACCGTCTGGACCGGCAGGGGCGACTGCGATCAGCCGACGATGGTGGGGCTCGTCCTCGCCTCCACCCTTCTGAGCCCGCTCACCATCCCCCTGGTCATCACTGCCCTGCTGCCACTGCTGGACGACGCCTACGCGGGCACCCTCACCACGACCGGGCACCACGCCCACGGCGGTTTCGCCTTCGTCGGCGTGGTCCTGCCCTGCGCGGCCGGCCTGCTGTGCCGATTCGCGCTGCCCGCCTCCTGGCTGAACCGGCTCCTCGGCTTCGTCGTGCCCGTGGCCCTGGTCGGCTCCCTCGTCCTGACCTACGTCAACGCCAGCGGCGCACTCGGTTCCTTCCTGACCCACCCGCGCCCGCTGCTGCTGGCCGCCGCACTGGCCGTGGCGACACTGGTCTGCCTGTTGTCCTTCACCCTCGGACGCTCGGCCGCCCGCCTGTTGCGACTGGACGCCCCGGCCGCCTCCTCGCTCACCCTCGCCTGCGGCATGAACAACAGCAGCGCCAGCGCGGTGCTCCTCACCACGACCTTGCCCGACAAACCACATCTGCTCCTGCCCGTCCTCGCCTACGGGCTCCTGCAGAAGACGGCGGCGAACCGGGTCGTGAGGGGACGCACCGCACCCATCTCCTGATCGCTCCGCGAGACTCAGGCTGCTCGGGCCCCCAGCAGGGTGCGCCCGAGCCAGTCGGAGGAGGTCCTGGCGCCGGGCAGACGTAGAAGCCGTCGCCGCCGGTGGCGCTTGACGTTCTGCCGGCCGGTCAATCGCTGCTCGCGCAGTGGCAGCCCCTTCCGCCGAGAAA
This sequence comes from Streptomyces longisporus, assembly GCF_039532765.1. Taxonomy (NCBI): domain Bacteria; kingdom Bacillati; phylum Actinomycetota; class Actinomycetes; order Kitasatosporales; family Streptomycetaceae; genus Streptomyces; species Streptomyces longisporus. The sequence goes on along the minus strand of NZ_BAAASG010000008.1, from coordinate 383,653 downwards.
CTCCCGTGGGGCGGTCGAAGCCATTGACGCCGGCTTCGACCGCCCCACGGGATTTTTGTCGGCACACTCAACCCGTCGCCGGGCGTTGTGCGCTTGATCAGCCCATGTCCGTCAGGAGGGCGTTCAGTTCCTTTTCCTGCTGCGCGGGCGACTCCGGCGGGTTCGAGTGGTCGATGCCGAAGGTCTTGAGCACCTTGTCCATCTGGGCGTCGATCGATGTCCAGCCGGTCTGGTCCAGCGGCTGCAGCGAGGCCTGGTCGGCGTCCCACAGGTCACGCAGCGACTGGGCGGCCGCGTGCGCGCCCTTCGCGTTCCCCGAGCGGGCGTCCTGGAGCGAGGTGGAGGCGAGGTTCTTCAGGGCGGCGACCTTGGCGGGCGGGAACTTCTTCACCGCCACACCGGGAGCCATCTGGACGGCGGAGGTGTTGTCGGCCTCCGGCGCCGGACCGACGTGCGGCTGGCCGTGGGCCCAGACCAGCAGACCTGCGGTGGCGACGGCGAGCACTCCGAAGCCGCCCAGCGCGACACGCTCCTTGCGCGGGTCGCTGGTGGCGTGTGCGGCGTGGGCCGCCTCGTAGGTCTCGGTCACGTCCGAGCGCGTCACCGTCAGGTAGACCACCGTCGCCAGGATCAGGCCGAGGAAGATCAGGCTGGTGGTGAACGTGCCCAGGTCGAGACCGGTCGGGTCCCCCGGGTTCTGGGCGACCTTCGGGGAGGCGAGCCAGTCACCGATGTTCGCGCCGAGCGGGCGGGTCAGGATGTAGGCGAGCCAGAAGGACAGCACCGGGTTGGCGCCGTACCGCCACAGCGCCGTGATCGCCGCGATGAGGCCGAGCGGCAGCAACACGGACAGGCCCGGGCTCCAGCCGGTCAGCTCCAGGGTCCAGTCGCCGGTCGCCGTACCGAGCGCGAAGGTGACCAGGACGGTCAGCCAGTAGAACGACTCCCGCGAGAACGTGGTGACCGAGTGGATCGACAGCGTGCGCTCGCGCAGCCACCAGGTGCCGAAGACGACCGCGAGCAGCACGGAGAAGACCGCGGAACTGATCCACAGCGGCACGTTCAGCTGGTCGGTGAGGATGTCGGTGTACAGGGTGCCCGTGACGCTGACAACGACCACGGTCAGCCAGTAGGGGAACGGGACGTACCGCTTCAGCCGCAGCTGGACCGCCAGGACCACGACGAACACCGCGGTGAAGATCCAGGCGGTGTTCACCAGGCCGACGCCCAGCTTCATGTTGATCCAGTCGGCGAAGCTCTCACCCACGGTGGTGCACAGGACCTTGATCACCCAGAACCAGATGGTGACCTCGGGGACCTTGTTGAGCATGAGGCGCCCGCTGCGCGTGCGTGCTTCCGTTGTCGTTGTCATGCAGGGAGGTTTACGCGGGGAACCTGCAAGCAACCTGACTACGTGATCGCACGCGCGGCCGGGAGCGTCACCTCGACGTGGCCGCGGCCGTCCGCGATCGCCCGGACCTCCACACCGGCCGAGGCGGCGATGCGCCGGACCACGGGCAGCCCCAACCCATATCCGTCACCACCGGTCACCCCCACTTCGAAGACGCGGTCGACGTCCGCGGGGTCGAACCCGGGTCCGTCATCCAGGACGTCGACCACGATGGACTCCCCCCGGCTGTGCGCGGTGATCCACACACGGGACTTCGCATGCCGCAGGCCGTTCTCCAGCAGGGGTGACAGCAGTGACACGGCGACGTCGGGCGCCACGGCCACCTCGACCTTCGACGGGAAGGCGACCTCGACCGCGCGGCTGCCGATCGCCTGCCGCGCTGCGGAGCGCAGATCGCACCTGGTCCCGTCGTCCGTCCGTGCGCGCGCCGCGCGCAGAATCGTCGTGATCGCCGTATCGAGGCGGTCCACCTCGCTCAGCACCGCCTCCGGCGCCACCGGCTCGCCGGACAGCTGCGCCAGTTGCGCCTCGCCCCGCAGGACCGTGAGCGGTGTCCGCAGCTCGTGGGCGATCTCATCGGTGAGCCGGCGCTCGTCCGCCAGCGCGTTGTCGACGCGCTCCAAAAGGTGGTCCAGGGTCTGGCCCAGTTCCCCGAACTCGTCGCGGGGGACTCCGAGGTTGAAGCGGCGCCCTGGTTCGTGATGGCCCCAGTCGTCGGCGAGGGCGGCCATTTCGTGCACGACCCGAAGCGCGCGGCGCACCACGAGGTGCGCGACAACGCCGGCGAGGAGGATCGTGAGGCCGCCCAGGATCAACGACAAGGTCAGGCTGCGCTGCTCGGATGTCTCGTAGGGCGTGAGGTCGACCCGGACGATCACCATGACGTGGTGGCCGTCGATCGGAACCTGCCGTGCGTACAGGAGGTAATTGCCGACGGACGCGGTCTGCGATCGCGCCGAGTCCGCGAGCTCCTCGACGCGATCGACGACGCTCGGTGGTACGTTCCCGTCGATCAGGCGGCCGTCGGCATACACCCAGGCGACCTCGTCCAGCGCCTCGCTGCTGTTCTCCGTGAGCACGACACGGCCGCCCTTGGCGGTGACGTTCGCCGCTACCGCCTCGGCGCGGGTATGTGCCAGATCGTGCGCGTCGGCGTCCGTCACCCGGCTCAGCAGCACGTGCGAGACCACGACCAGAATCGCGACCACGGCGGTGGCGATCAGCACGGTGAGCGCGACGACACTTCTGCGGAATCCCGTCACTGCCATCGGTAGCCCACACCGCGGACCGTCGCCAGACGCTCCGCCACACCCAGCGAACCGAGCTTGGCCCGCAGACGGCGCACGTAGGAGTCGAGGGTGTTGTCGCTGACCTGCGCTCCGTGCGGCCAGCCGGCGGCGACGAGGGCATGGCGGCGTACCGCGTCGCCCTGCGAGGCGATCAGGCGGCCCAGTAGCCGGAACTCGGTCGGGGTCAGGCTCATGCTCACCGAATCGTAGGTCACCACGTGTTTCGCCGGATCGAGGACGACCTCGTGCGGTGCGGGCGCCACGGTGGCCCGGCGCAGCAGCGCTCGGACGCGGACCAGCAGTTCCGGGATGTCGAAGGGTTTGGTCATGTAGTCGTCGGCGCCGGCCTCGAAGCCGCCCACCTTGTGATGCAGACCGTCCAAGGCGGTGAGCATCAGCACCGGCACGTCGACGCCGCGGGCCCTCAGGGCCAGGCAGACGTCGCGGCCGTCGGCGTCCGGCAGCCCGAGATCCAGGACGACCAGCTGGGGCGCGGGTGCCAGCTGCCGCAGCAGGCTGTCGGCCGTGGCGGCGACGGAGACGGTGTGGCCGTCGTGCTCCAGGGCGCGCCTGAGGATGCCGCGGACCGCCGCGTCGTCTTCGCACACCATGATGAAAGCCACGGGCTGACCCTAGATACTCGCCTTCCAGTTCTCCATCTGCCCTGATCAGCCGCTCGCCGTCGGGGCCGATGCGGCAGGCTCCGACTACGGCACGGTCCAGGCGGAGGCGAAGGGCTGGCCCTCCTCGGCGGCCAAGGAACTGAGCGGACCCGGGCGCGGGTGGGGAGCAGTCGGCTCGCGGACGCGTCGAGGCCGAGCCGACGCACGGTGAGCACGCGACGACGGCGTACGTCGGCGTCGCCGTCGCCGTCGCCGTCGCCGTCGCCGTCGGTCAGCGAATACGGTCCAGCACCGCGTCTCGCCGGGGAGGTCGGCTCGCCGCCCGGAATGACGCCGTCGCGCAACAGATCCCAGCCTGGCCTTGACTCGCGGATCCGCTCGGCGGTCAGGTCGACGAGTTCGCCAGTCCGCCGGCGCGCCTCAGCGGGCTGCTGAACACCGCGACCGGTCGGCGGCGGCCAGTCTCGGGACAAGAGCCCTGGCCGCAGCCTCACCCGCGTCGGTCAGCGGAACATCGGTCCGGCCCGCGTGCCGGCCCGACAGGCTCCACTCGGTCTGGCCGTGCCTGATCACGATCAGCTCCCCCATGGCCGTGCGCTATCTGATCTTGGGGTGCGACCGGGAGCAGATGCAGCCGGATTCCCCCACGGTCGAGCCGATCACCTGGTACCGCGGCCGCCGCCCCGCCGGCACCCGCCTGCAGCGCGGCTCCCATACTGATCGTTTCAGACCGAGTTCCGGACGTGCGGGGCCTGGCGCAGCGCGGCCGCGACCAGGCCGTCGAGAGCGTCGCGCGGTACTTCGCCGCCGTTCACCAGTCGATCGAAGACCAGTCCGTCGATACAGGTCAGCAGGGTGTGGGTGCGGTTCGCCACGTCCGCGACGCCGTGCGTGGTGAGGAACAGCCGTACGGCCTCGCGGCCGGCGTTCTCGCGGGGCACGAGGATCTCCCGCAGCTCCGGGTGGCGCACGCTCTCGACGGCGCAGGCATGGCGGGCGAGCGAGCGGCGGCGGCCTTCGCCGGTGAGCCGCTGTCGGGTGAGCAGCACCATGCCGTCCACCAGCTCCTCGACGGTGCGCAGGGGTGCAAGCGCTTCGGCCATCGTCTGAAGCTCCGCCTGGTCGAGTTGGACCAGGCGGGTGACGAGTCCGGTCAGCAGGGCGGCGCGGGTGCGGAAGTAGGCCGAGGTGGTGCCGGGCGGCATGACTGATTTCCGGTCGACCGCGCGGTGGGTCAGGCCGCGTATCCCTTCTTCGACGAGCACGTCGAGAGCCGCGTCTGCCAGGAGAGTGCGCCGATCCGAAGCCATGGCCCCTTTCTACACCGGTAGAGACCTCGGGATAGAGTGGGCTTCTACAGGTGTAGAAGAAGGGGGCTCCGGCATGGGGAACACGGCAGTGGTGGTCGGAGGAGGCATCGGCGGGCTGGCCGCCGCGATCGGTCTGTACCGCGTCGGATGGGACGTGACGGTCCTCGAGCGCGCGTCCACGCTCGAGGACGCGGGGGCAGGCATTTCCTTGGCCGCCAACGGCATGCGGGCACTGGACGAACTCGGCGTCGGCGAGGCGGTTCGGTATGCATCGCAAGGCCAGTACAGCGGCGGCACTCGGACGCCCCGGGGCGGCTGGCTGGCCCGGATGGACGGCTCGACGCTGGAGAAGGCGGTGGGCACGCCGATCATGGGCATCCCCCGCTCCACCTTGCACCGCCTGCTCCGCGACTCCCTGCCGGCCGGATCACTGGTGACCGGCTCGGAGGTGGCCGAGGTGGAGCAGACCGACCCTGGGACGGTTCAAGTCGACAGCGGCACCACGGTCCTGAACGCCGATCTGGTGGTCGCGGCCGACGGCATCGGCAGCAAAGTCCGCAGCCGTCTCTTCCCGGACCATCCCGGCCCGGTCCACAGCGGCTCGACGGTGCTGCGCGCCATCACCGAGCGCGCGGTCGATCTGCGCACCGACTTCGAACTGACCTGGGGCCGCGGCGCGGAGTTCGGACACATCGCCTTCCGGGACGGGCGGGCCGAGTGGCACGCCGTCCTCAACCACCCCGTCGGCACGCGGTTCGCCAACCCGCTGGCCGAACTGCGCCGGCTGTTCCACACCTGGCACGAACCGATACCCGCCCTGCTCGACGCGACCCACCCCGCGGCCGTGTTGCATCATGATGTGAACGAACTGCGCACGCCGCTCCCCTCATACGCGGTCGGTCGGATCGCGCTGGTCGGCGACGCGGCTCATGCGATGACGCCCAATCTCGGACAGGGCGCCTGCCAGGCATTGGAGGACGCGGTCACCCTTGCAGCCGCCCTCGGCACCGAGTCCACCGTCGAAGCCGCGCTCGCCCGCTACGACGCCGAACGACGGCCCCGCAGCCAGGCCGTCGCACGGGCCGCCCGGCAGGCCGGGCGGATGGGCCAGCAGCTGTCGCACCCACTGGCCGTCACTCTGCGGAACACAGCGATGCGACTGACGCCGTCCCGGGTCGCCACCCGTATGATCCTGCGTCATCACGCCTGGGTTGCGCCGTCGCTGAACTGATCCGGTTCATGCCCGCCGAGCCGAGACGTGGCTCTTGCCGTTGGCCCGGTGGGCACGGCGTCCCTGGGGCAGCCGCTCACGCACGGGGCCACGGACAAGGCACCCGGGCGAGGGAGACAGCCGACCGTCAGCCGGCTCGGGCGACTGTCCCGGGCGCGCTCCGCGGCCGAACTCTCCCCGCGAAAACGGCTCACGACAGCCACAGGCTCCCACTGCGGAGGCAGAGCGGGAGCCCGAGCCGGAATCAGTCCGGCGGCCGGGTCCGGCAGTTGCGTGCGTGCCGCCGGCCGAGATGCCGTTAAACCCCGGCCGCCTCGATGAACTCGCGCACGGCGGTGCGCGGGTTACCCGAGCGGACCAGTGCCTCGCCGACCAGGACCACGTCGGCTCCCCAGCCGCGGTACTCCGCGACGTCCTCCGGCCGGTCACTCCGGATTCCGCGACCCTGACCGTGCCTTCCGGAATGGCCGTCACCAGCTCGGCGAACACTTTGCGATCCACGTCCAGCGTCGTCAGGTCCCGCGCGTTGATCCCGAGGAGCTCGGCCCCTGCGGCAGCGGCACGCCGAACCTCGTCGCCGGTGTGTGCCTCCACGAGCGGCGTGAGACCCAACTCCTTGCACAAGCCCATCAGGTCGGCGAGCTGACCGTCGTCGAGGGACACGACCATGAGGAGTGCGAGGTCTGCGCCGTGTGCGCGGGCCTCCCACAGCTGATAGGGGTCGACGATGAAGTCCTTGCGCAGGACGGGCACGTCGACCCGGGCTCGTACGGCGTCCAGATCGGCGAGGGAGCCGCCGAATCGCCTGCGCTCGGTCAGCACGCTGATCGCGGCGGCACCGCCGGCTGCGTACTGGGCCGCGAGGGAGGCAGGGTCGGGGATGTCTGCCAGCGCACCCTTGCTGGGGCTCTTTCGCTTCACCTCGGCGATGATGGACACCCCGGGCGCCCGGAAAGCGGGCAGCGGGTCCAGCGCGGGTTGCGCGTCCGCCACGCGGGAGCGCAGCTCAGCCAACGGCGTCGCACGCTTGCGCTCCTCCAGATCTTCGCGAACTCCCGCGAGGATGCCGTCAAGAACGCTCATCGTTTTCTCCCTGTGTCGATTCATCTTCTCCAAGTCGTGCTCAGAGAACAGTCTCATCCGTATCGATCATGGTGTTCGTGCGGGGCGGCCGCGGGGCGCGGAAGGTGAACTTCGCGCGGATGATCCATGGAGCGCCCAGCCTTATTCAGCCGATATCGCCGTGCGGGCGGCTCAGGCCAGACCGAACCGCTCGGCGTGGACTTGCCGCGCGGGAACCTGCAGCGTGGGAGACTGTCCGGCTCGAACGACGAACTCCCCTCCCCCGTAAGCCCGGTGAGCAGGTGCAGCTTCCCACCTCGGGCGGCGACCAGGGCTCGTACCTCATCGGCCAGCACAGCTTCGTTCTCGCTGCGCACCCGGTAGAGCACGACGGCGTCACCGGACAGCTCCTCCTCCAGCAGGGCTCGAACCGGTGTGATCCCCACTCCCCCGGCGATCAGCAGCGCTCCGGGCCGCGTTCGGTGCAACGAGGTGAATGCCCCGTACGGCCCCTCGACGAACGCCCGGCTCCCGACCGAGAGGTGCCGCAGACCGGCGCTGGCACTGCCGACCGCCTTGGCGGTCAGGCGTAGCGTATGGCCGTCATCGGCGTCCACTCCGAGCCGGCCACAACATCCTCGCCGCCGCCCGGCAGCACCGCCTCCGGGTGCCGCGAGACCTGCTGGTCGCGTGCGTCAGCGAGGATCCCGACTACGCGACGACCACCCCACCCGTCACCACCGTCAGCCTCTGCCCGGACCAAGTGGGCGCCGAAGCAGTCGATTTGCTGATCGCGGTCATCAACGCCCGCAGCGGCGTGGACCGGCGCAGACTCGTCCAACCGATACTGACCCCTCGCCGCTCCACACGGCATCCGACGCCGTAAGACATGGGATGTCAACAGAGAGAACGAGCCAACACGCAGCTCCTCCATGCCACATATCCCAGATTTCCAAGCATTCATGGGATGTCCCAGGCCGGAACGTGGTAGCCATACGGGTGCGCTTTGCACTCGCAGAAGGGACGCTGCATGAAAAGATCTTGGTTACTCCCGCTGATCACGCTCGTCGCTGTCGCACTCGGGTTGACGGCGGCGGGCGTGGCCCCTGCCTCCGCCGCCTCCAACACGCCCCTGCGGCTCATGCCGTTGGGCGACTCGATCACCTGGGGCGTGGGCAGCAGTACGGGCAACGGCTACCGCGGGCCGTTGTGGAACGAGCTCGCAGCTGACGGCCATCCACTCGACTTCGTGGGCACGGGCCGGAACGGTTCGATGTCCGACCCCGACAACGAAGGCCACTCCGGATACCGCATCGACCAGATCGCCGCACTCGCCGATGCCTCGCTGACCCGCTATCGGCCCAACGTCGTGACGCTGCACATCGGTACCAACGACCTCCAAGGGGCCTCCGAGGTCAACACCGCCATCTCGCGGCTGAGGTCGCTGGTCGACCAGATCACCGCCGACGTCCCCGACGCGACCGTCCTCGTCGCCTCCCTGGTCGTGTCGACCAGCAGCTCTGAGGAACAGTTCCGGGGCACGTACAACCAGGCCACCCGGCAGATCGTCAGCGACGCCCAGGCCGCGGGCAAACACGTCGCGTTCGTCGACATGAGCAGCCTGACCACGGCCGACCTGGCCGACCCCCTGCACCCCAACGACGCGGGCTACCAGAAGATGGCCGACGCCTTCCACCGCGGCATCCAGTCCGCGGACGGCGCAGGGTGGCTGAGGAACCCCGCACCCGCCCCGGCGCCCGTGCAGTCCGGCCTCGCCGGCAAGTGCCTGGACGTCAACGGCGCCAACACCGCTGACGGAACGGCCGTCCAGATCTGGAGCTGCGGCAACAGCGCCAACCAGCTCTGGTCCGCCTACACCGACGGCACCCTGCGCTCCCTGGGCAAGTGCCTCGACGCCGCCGGCGGGGCCACCGCCAACGGCACCAAGGTGCAACTCTGGGCCTGCCACGGCGGCTCCAACCAGGTCTGGCAGCCCTACAACGGCGGCTACCGCAACCCCGCCTCCGGCCGCTGCCTCGACGTTCCGGGCTTCTCCACCACCGACGGCACACAGCTCCAGCTGTGGGACTGCAACGGCGGCTCCAACCAGAAGTGGACCACTCTGACCGCCGGATGACCCCTGTTCCCGGGATCTGGACCCTGTCCGGGCTCAGATCCCGGGAGAACATCGGTGGCGGGCCGGCATGTTGATCCTCCGACACGCTCATGGCGTCAGACGCCAGAGGGACGTGGTCTCGGCCCTTCGTGCTGTGTGGAGTGCATCGGTGGTGTCCATGGAGCGTGGGTGGCGGGGCTTGGTGTCGATCTTGTCCACGACGCGGAGCCGTGCTGCCTGGATGGCGTCGAGCAGTTGCTGACGCGTCCGGAGGCCGAGGTGCTCTGCCAGGTCCGACAGGACGAGCCAGCCCTCCCCGCCTGGGAGGAGGTGGGCGGACAGGCCGTCGAGGAAGCTGCGGAGCATGGTGCTGTCCGGGTCGTAGACCCCTTGCTCGATGGAGCCGGCCGGTCGGGCGGGAAGCCAGGGCGGGTTGCACACAATGAGGTCAGCGCGGCCTTCCGGGAACAGGCCGGGGCCCGACACCTCGATACGGCCGGTCAGCGCGAGCCGGTGGGCGTTCTCCCTGGCGCAGGCAAGGGCACGTGGGCTGATGTCGGTGGCCACGACGCGCTTCACACCGCGGTGTGCCAGCACCGCAGCGAGGACACCGGTTCCCGTGCCGAGATCGAATGCCGTACTGGAGGCAGGGTTCCGCCGGATTGCGCGTGGCAGTGACGTGCGGGCAACCAGGTCGACGTACTCGCCCCTTACGGGTGCGAACACGCCGTAGTGGGGGTGGATTCGAGTCCCCAGGGCGGGCACGGCGACCCCTTTCAGGCGCCACTGATGAGCGCCGATCACTCCCAGCAGTTCACGCAGAGAGACCGCCATGGGTCCTCCGGAAGGGCCGTAGGCTTCCAGACACGCCTGGCGGACGTCGGGGGCCCGGCGCAACGTCAACCTGTAGTCGTCCTCCAACAGCACCAGGAGCTTTCCGAGGACACGAGCGCGGTGACGGCTGCTGCGTCGGTGCAGGTGGAAGTTCTCGCTCGGGGACAGGCCGGACTTGGCCGGCTTGCGGTCGAGGCGACGGCCCATCGCCTGAAGGAGTTGCCGGGCGTTGTGGAAGTCGCCCTGCCAGAGAAGGGCCGTCCCTTCGCACGCCTGTCGGTGGGCGTCGTCGGCATTCATCCGGTCGTCGGCGACGACAATTCGTCGAGGGAGAGGGGCGGCGTTCTCGGAATGCCAGCGGGCGGACTGGCGGGTGCGGTTCTCGGTCCAGTGGATGGTGGACACCACATACTCCTCGTGGTCGAACATGCAGGGGGACGAGGAGCACTTCGACGAGGAGCAGACCGAACTCACGCCTGTCCGTCGGACAGGCGTGGGCGTTGAGGCAGGTGGCCGTTACCGCTCTCGCGTCGAAGCGCGAGAGCAGACGTCCCAGACGACCATGCCGAGCATCGGATGAGCCCTTTCGGAGGAGTAGGAGCAGGCTCGCACAGGTGCTGCTCGGCTGCCAAGAAAAGCACCAGCCAGGGGTTCCCGACTGAGTGCCGTAGCGGGTCGCTACGGCACTCAGCGGTACATACGTACGATTGGCGACCGCGGTGGTGGGTCAGCGCTGCAGGGTGAGCAGGCCCGGCCGGTACGGAAGCTGCTCGTAGGGGGTGCCGTCCGAGCTGGGAGACCTGCCCTGGTAGAGGAGTTGCAGGTTGCAGGGGTCGATGGTCATGGTCTGGTCGGGGTTGTTGCGGACCAGGTCGCCGTGGCTGATGTCGTTGGTCCAGGTGGCCCCGCTGTTGGCCTTGCCCGCGAAGGGGTTGCTCTCGCTGGCGGCCTGCGGGGTCCATGAACCGTTCAGGCTGGAGGCCGTGAACGAGCGGAAGTAGCGCTGTTCAGTCGCCCCCCGAGCCTCGACGATCATGAGGTACTGGTTCTGGCCCTGGACCTTGTAGACCTGCGGAGCCTCGAAGAGGTTCTTCTCCGTGTCGCTCATGACCGTGGTGTACGACGAGCCGAAGCTGCCCGGGAAGTTCCCGATCGGCATGGTCGACTTGTAGATGCTGCCGTTGTCACCGGCGAAGAACAGGTACATGTTCTGGCCGTCGGCGATCAGGGTCGGGTCGATCGGACTCCCGGTGGGGAGACTGCCGGTGAACAGCGGCTGCGGCGCGGACCAGCCGTTGGCGTTGGTGGGGTCGCTCGATGTGCGGTAGGTGAAGGGCCAGGCAGTGCCCCATCCCAGGGAGGCCAGCACCCAGATGTTCTTGGGAGCGAAGTAGAACAGCGTCGGCGCCACCGCGCCCTGGCTCATACCGGTCTGGGTGGCCGAGGCCATGTCGGACCAGTTCGTGAAGGGACTGAACGCCATTGAACTCCATCCCGATCCCGAAGAGTTCGTCGCGTAGACCAGGTGCTTGCCGTTGTACGTCACGTTGGTGAAGTCCTTCAGCGAGTACCACCCGTTCGACGGCTGCGCCAACGGACCCGTCGAGCTCCACCGGTATGTCGACGGAAGGGAACACGAGTTGGGCGTCCCGGACAGGCCGGTCCACTTTTGGTTGCCGGCGCCGGTGCAATTCCAGAGCTGCACCGCCGTGCCGTTGGCCGTACCGGCGCCCGAAACGTCCAGGCACAGTCCGGACTCCACCCCGACGACCGTACCGTCGGCGTTAACCCGCCATTGCTGGTTCGCCCCACCGTTACAGGCCCAGATCTCCACGCGGGTCCCGGCCGTGGTGGCGTGGCCCGGAACATCCAGGCACTTGTTGCCGTAAACGGTCAGCTGGTTGCTGTCCGTCAGCGTCCACTGCTGGTTGGTTCCGCCCGTGCAGTCCCAGATCTGCAGGAGGGTGCCGTCGGCTTGACTGGCGTTCGGCACGTCGAGACACCGGCCGGAACCGACACCGCGCAAGGCGCCACTGGTGGCCGCCTGAGCCGGGTTGGCGACGAGCATCGCCGCCAACGAGACCAGGGCCGCAACCGCGGCGGCGAGCACCACAGACAGGCGTCTGCGGCTCAAACGTCTTGTGCGCATGAGGGCCTCGCATCCCTTGAGTAACGTTCGTGATACCGAACGATGGTCGAAGTATCGAGCAAATGGCAGCCTGGAGAACGACCGAGTCCCGCATGAGACCTAGTCGCCGGAAGCGCCGTTGTCCGTCGTGGCCATGCACAGCACTCCAGCCACCACACCGCTCGGCCTCATCGATCTTCTCCACTGCGACATGGGATGGATTAACGGATATGAACGTTGCCTGTGTCTAGCCTTGCGACACAAGTTCCTTTTCACTTCAGGATGAGAGTCCCGACCGCGCCCAGACGACCATGCCAAACATTGGATGTTTCGGGGAGGGGTACGAGGACGACATACCACCAGGTCGTCGCAGGCGCCGCATCGCGTTCCAGGGCCTATTCGCTCTGGAGCTGTGCTTTGTTGATGGCGGCTTGAAGTTGAAGCCAGGTCGGATCTGTTGCGTTGGCCGCGGTCACCGTTGCCAGATCGTCTGCTTCCCAGATGCGGTTTCCGTCGGTCAGGACAAGGTGCGTCTCCAGGTCGTTCCCGTCGTCCGCAATCTCGGCGGTGGACTCCACGAACGCTGCGGCTGCAGCCCGGGCAACGTCCCTGCTTGTAGTGCCGGTCTGCGTGGAGCCGGAGAGCACGGACAAGAGCACCAGATCTCCCTCACTGCCGGCAACGAGAAGCTCGCCGGTCGCCGTGGCAGCCAGCGCGGACAAGCGTGCCCCGGTGAGCACATCGTGCTCAATCGTTTGCCGGGTTTCGAGGTCCACCTCGACGAGCGACCCCGCGGGCGTTGCGATCCACAGCACGCCCGGTCGCGATCCGAAGGCGATGTTGTGACGCGACCAGGCGTGCATCTGGTCGAGCCACTCCTGCGGGTACGGATAACCAGGGCTGGGGTCGCCGAGGGGGGTGGCCAGAACGCGGCGCAGCGAAGGGAACTCGAAAACCTCCACCGAGTTGCCGTACGCGTTGCCACGGATCGCGATATGAAGTCCGTCTGCGCTGAAGAGCGGGGTCCCGTAGCCGTCACAGTCCAGGATCAGGGCGCGGCGGAGGGGCCGCATCACGGCTGACCCGGCCCCCTCATCGATGCGCGCGAAAAGGCAGTACGTGGCCCCCTGGTTGCTGTTGAGCGTGACAACAAGTCCGCCCCCTGGATGCTCCGCGACTCCTGTGTCCCACGGAGGTCCGGCACCGATGGTCCCGGACGGAAGGTCAAGGACGTCCGAACTCTCCCACCCGCCGCCTTCGTCACGAAACGACGGTGAACCCCACAGCGTCTGCCCGTCCGGGCTGAAAGCCAGATTGCGGTAGGAGGCCCTGACCGAAGCGTCGTCCGGTTCGGAGACCCCAGCAGGAGTCCATTGCCGCAGTCCGTCTTCCCCTGCAAAAACGAGCAGTGGCTGGTCCGGATGCCACGCCGCAGCGGGCGTTCGCTTTGCCCGCTCCCACCCAAACGCATCCCCATACGCGTTCGACGTGAGGCCCACGGATCCGAGTTCGCGCAGCTGCCCCCCGCCGCAGTCCCAGATGTGGACTGCCGGACGCTCCGAGTCCCAACAGGCCACCAGAGGAAGCCGCGGATGGCATCGCAGCCGTTCAAAAGAGCGTTCGCCGACAACCAGCCCACGTGCCACCACTTCAAGATCAGTCACCCCAGCACCGTAGTTCGCGCCGGCCCGCGCGGCGAGCCCCTCACCGGGATGCGTTCCCTCGCGGCACGCATGCGGTAAGAGATCCCGCCGGTTCTCGTACCCGTACGCACTGGACTTTTCACGCCGCCCTTCCAGACACCCCCGGCACCTCGTACCCCGCGTCGGACTCCGCTTGTTGCCCTCGCGCACCGGGTATCGCAGTCACATGCAGGCATGGCCACGGACCCTGCGGATGGGCCCTCGATGGGAGTCGTTTCTGCGCGGCGTGGTGCGGCGGGTGTCGGCGGGAGATGAGCCCCAGCCGTGGTGGCTGCCACCTTGTGTACTGACGGTGGTGTCGACCGATGTCCACACCACCATCGGTGCCGCGGCGATCTGGATCGTGGCACGTCCGAAGTCACCGCGGGCACGTGAACACATAGCGCTCCTGGAATGGCACGACAAGCGGTGGCGCCATGTGGGAGGCAGCAGCGGACCCGCGGACGATCCTGTCGACGTCGAAGTGCTCGAAGTTCAGCAGGGTGGGGGCGTCTTCAGCCTCACACGCAGCACCGACCCTCCCCGCTCCCTCACCACGGCCCCGTGGATCAGTTGCGTCAAAGTGCGCCTCGGGCGGGACGTGGGGCACGTCCTGATCGATGGCCGCCGACTCGAGAACCCCGAGCAGTGCAGGCTGATCGCGGTTTGGACATCGCCCTACCCCACACGCGCAGCCCGTCCCGTCATCGTGGCCATGGGACGCGACGGCGCGGAACTCTCCCGACTCGGCCCGGATGACAGCCTGGACACCCATACGTGGGCGCGATTGAGAGAGGAGTTGTAGCCGCCTGCCTCCCGTGTCTGCGTCGTACCGGCCGCCGAGTTCCGTCGCGGTCAACCGCAGCCCGCTCCTCGGCCCGGTGGTGGAGTGGTGGTGTCGTGTCCCGGTGAGATCCCAACGCGCCCGTCGTCAACGCTTTTTCGATCTCACAGACGCGACCATCGCCGTTCGCGACCTCTCCCGCAGAGAGGTCTGGTCATCACCGCCGTCGGCGATGACCCATGGGTCGTGTGACTTCGCGCCATAGACGGCCGACGGTCATTGCGCCGTGACGAGTCGTCGCCGTCGGCGCGCTGCTCCCACGCCAGTCTGTGGAGCAGGCTCACGAAGTGGCCGGGGCCGTCTCGTCAGGCGAGGAGGGTGCGGAGAAGCAACTCGTCGTCATCGCCTACGAAACCGGCCTGGCCCGCGCCGGGGAGCGACAGATCCGAGCAGTCGAGCCCCACCGGGTCCGCCACGCTCCTGAAGCGGGTGCCGCAGGCGTCCGGACGGGTCAAGGTGTGGGCGAGGCCTCGGTGAGTGCCATCCACTCTCCGATCGTCTCCTGGTGCGATCCCTTCGCCGTACCCGCCGCGACCGCCTCGGCGTCCTCGACGGAGCACGGCGTTCCTGCTCGGGTGAGCAGGACCAGCGGCCAGGCAGGGCCCGCGCCGGACGGCTCCCCGTCGAACGCCGTCCAGTCCCAGGGCCCGCCGAACCGCCACGCCCGGCCGACGGCATCGGCGACCTCGTCGCCCACCTGGAGGGTCGCGTACGGGCGCATCAACAGTTCGAAGGTGAAGGGGATGCCGTCGCCGGGGTGGATGGTGTACCCCGAACCATCAAGATGCGTCTCGTCCGGGAACTCGCGATAGGACAGGCCTCGGGGCAGCACCGTCACGGTCAGGGTGGGACGGGGCAGCCAGACCGTCTCCAGCGGAGGATCGTGGTGTTCGACGTCCGTCACGTGCACGACGGTGGGTGGCACGCCGACCCGGCAGACGTCTCCCGCCTTCAACTGCTCGGGCGGGGGGTCCGTTCGAAAGAGCTCGGCCTCCACCTCGGGCGAGATGCTTCCGCTGCTGTTCACGCCGAGGGCGACGACCCCGTTCCAGTGCGCGAACTCGTTCCCGGTGTCGATTTCCCACCATGGCCATCGCACCGACACGTGATCCCACGTGGCACCCTGCTCGACCGTGGTGACCGTGAAGGGGCAGGCGACCGACAGCACGTCACCGACCCGGAAGTCCCCCTCGTCAATCATTCGGTCAGGGTAAACGGGTGCCTCCGGTTCCTTTAGCCGCATACGTGGGCCTTCGGGCCTGGGCTCCCGCTCGGACCTGCGGGCCCGCCGTTCGCCACTTTGACGGTGCCGTGGAGGACGTAGGCCCCGTTTGGCGCTCGCGCTGCTCCTGGTCGAAGCCGGCCGGGCGGCCGCCTCCGTGCAGAACGCACTGGAGGCGGCTTGGCACCGGCCACGCAAGATGCTGCCGGCGCGTCCGCCGTCCCGCCGGACTGGTCGGCCGTCGTGGGGCGTTCAGTGCGGTGCGGACAGCCATTGGTTGAGCCATCCGAATGCCGCGGGGTACTCCGCCGACCAGGTGTTGTAGTTGTGCCCGCCGGTGGGCAGCACCAGAGTGCGCACCTCCACCGGGGTGACCCTGGCGGACGCCTGGAACGTCTCGATGTACGACAGCGGACTGGCTCGGTCCTGCCGCGAGGTCGCCAGGAAGAGCCTGACGTGGGCCTTGGTGTGCCGCACGAGGTACGTCGGGCTGTTGAGCCTGCGCACGGTCGGATCAGGCAGGACAGACTCGTCCCCGGTCAGCGGATCGGGGTCGAGGGCGGCGCCCGCCCCGAAGACCTTCGGGAACTGCAGGGGCAGTTTCGCGGCGCAGAACCCGCCGGTCGAGAAACCCATCAGGCCCCAGGCCCGCGGGCCCGGAAGCGTGCGGAATTTGTGGCTGACGAGGTCCGGGACGTCGGCCGCCATCCAGGTCGCCACCTTGCGGTTGCGCAGGTCGCTGCAGTCGGTGTCCACGCTGCCCGGGTTGACCACCGGCATCACCAGGATGAAGGGGTGCACCTTGTTCTGCTTGAGCAGATCCTCGAAGGCGCCCGGCATGCCGCCGTGCTCCAGCCAGGACTGGGGCGATCCCGGGACACCGTGCAGCAGCATGATGACGGGGAACCGCTTTTTCGCGTAGGCGGCCTCGTCGTACTGCGGCGGCGTCCACACGAGCACCTCACCGGACAGTGCGGACCGCTGACCGTGGAAATACGTGTCCAGTACTCCGCCCTTGGTGCTCTTGCTGAACTTCGCCCGGTGGACCGGAGGCCCGGGCATCGCGACCGCGTTGGTGTTCGCCTTGCCGAGCAGGTCGTCCCAGGACGCGTACAGGCCGTAGCTGTTGTTGATCCAGGTGGCCACGACGCTGATGGCCGTGAGCTGACACAGGCCGATCATGACGGCGTGCACAAGCCAGCGCACCGCTCTGGGCCCGCGCACCTTCGGCCACAGCGCAATCGCGCCGACCATCATCACGACCGTCGCGACGATGAGGACAGCGAAGAATGACGTGCTGGTCAGGGACACACAACCACCTCCCGTTACCACCTTGCCCACAAGCTACTGAGCAAGAGGGATCTTCACGATCAACGGTTCCTTCCCACCGCGCGGCGATCGGACGACGGCTTGGAGAGGGGCCGGCCACGGCGGCCGGACTGACCGTGACCGCGGTCACCGATCAGCAAAGTGCCCGCAGCGAGCGTCATCAGCACGGGCCGGGAGAGGCGGTCTGGCTGCCGGTCTGGCGGCTCCTCGGCAGCCGGCGCAACGGGATCGCGATGGCCGCCACGGCTTCCGCGGTTCTGAGGCCCGGAACCGCCCCCACCGCACGGGACAACAGCACCGGCAGAGCGACGCTCTCCAGCAACCCGCAGGTACCGGCGCTGTCCGGCCCCCCGAGCCGGCCGATCCCGACCGTGAGGGCCGGCGAGCCGGCGGCGACGAGTGCGGCGTACCTGGCGCCGCGGAGCCTCGGAGTAGCGGCGATTCCCGGCCGATTCGGCCTAAGGGCCGGTGTACGGCCGCCACAACCGGCCGTGCGGCCGAGACAGCCGGTCGCCGCGCCGATGGTGGACGGCACGCACACGCTGAACACCGCATCCCTCGGGGAGACCGCCCGATGAGCACCAGCTCCGCAGTGCTGACCGGCACCGGTCTGGTCGAGCGACCATCTCAGCGCAGTTGCTCCGCCAGTCCGACGAAGATGCCCTCCGGGCCGCGGAGGTAGCAGAGCAAGTAGCTGTCCTCGAACCGGGCGATTCCGCCGACGAGTTCGGCGCCATGAGGGCGCAGGCGGGCAACGGTGTCCTCGATGTCGTCGACGGCGAACATGACGCGGTGCGTGCCCAGAATGTTGTGCGGTCGGTTGCGCGGCCCGGCGCTGATCACTGCGGGGCTGTGGTACTTGGCCAGCTCGAGCCGGCTGTGACCGTCCGGGGTCCGGAGCATCGCGATGTCGCAGCGGACGCCGTCGAGTCCGGTGCACTGGTCGGCGACGGGACCCGTGATCTCCGCCCTGCCCTCCAGCTCCATACCGAGTTCCACGAAGAACGCGATGGCGGCATCCATGTCCTCGACGACGATGCCGACGTTGTCCATCCGCTGAATCGCCATGCTGGTTCTCCTTCTTCCTCGGGCGACCGGTGGTGGCCGCTGATATCCCTGGGACGAAGCCGATGACACGTTCTCGACATCCGCAGACCGCCGAACCCGGGACGATCTGGCCTGCAACGTCCACCTCGCGGATGAGGCCAAGGAGGCGGTGAAGAACCACCGCCTCAGCCACGCCGACCGCCTCTGGTCCTTCTCCGCGATCAGCGCTTCACCCGCCACCAAGGCCACCTGTTGCGGTCCCACGGGAAGCAACATGCTGCGTCGCTACGAGCCCTTGTCAGGCGCCCGCCCCTCTCCGCTCCGCCCAGGGGCCGCGCAGTTCACTGCCCACCGCCCATGCCACCGACACCATCGGCACCGCCACGACCGCGCCGACCACTCCGGCCAGGACGCCACCGGCAATCACGGAGACGGCCACCACCACCGGATGCAGCCGTACCGCCCAGCTCATCACCAGCGGATGCAGCACATGGCCCTCGATCTGGCCCACGACGACGATCAGCGCCAGCACCACGATCGCGATGACCGGGCCGCGCGACGCCAGGGCCACCACCGTGGCCACCCCCAACGCAATCGGTGACCCCACCAGCGGGATGAACGCGGCAAAGAACTCCAGCAAGGTCAGCGGCAGCGCCAACGGCACCCGCAGCACGAACAGGGCGGTACCGACCAGCACCGCATTGGTGGCCGCCACGATCACGATGCCCCGCGTGTACCCGGCAAAGGTCCGCCACGCCGCACCACCCGCACGGCCGAACGCATCGCGCGCCCGCCGCGGCAGTCCCTCCTGAAACCAGAACCACAACCGGTCACCCGAATGGATGAAGAACACCGAACAGAACAGTGCAAGCGCCCCAACCGTCAGCACCTCGACCAGCCGCCCGGCTCCGCTCACCGCACCGCTGAGCAGAGCCGAGCGATGCGCGGACACAAACGAACCCACCTTGCCCTGAAGATCCGACATCACCGTGGGACTCACATGGAAAGGAGCGCCCTGCAGCCATCGCTCGATGCGCCCCACTCCCCCGCCGAACTCATGCCCCAGCCGACCCCACTCACTCGCCACCAGTTCACCCACCAGCGCCAGCAGCCCAAGGACCGCCATCAGACTGCCCGCGACACCCACCACCACCGCCGGCACCCTCGGCAGCCACCGCGCCAGCAGATCCACGAGCGGACGCAGGACTGACGTCACCACCAGAGCGAGAAACAGCGCCACAGCAACCATCTGCAAACGCCCCAACATCACAAACCCCGCATACGCGACCACCCCCACCACCAACAGCCGCCACCCATACGCAGCCCCCACCCTCAGCCCCCGGGCCACCACCACACCCTCGTCCGCCCCCTGGCCTGGCGTCCGCGCCCTGCGGGCACGCGCCACCGCCCCCACGCCCCGCGCCGGCCGACTCCCGAGCACCACGAACCGCGACCGCCCCCGGCGGCGACGGGCGCCGCCACCGCCACCCGGATACCGACGCAACCAGCGCACGGCACCACCCACCCGCACATCACCACCTCACCTCGCCGAAATCACGCAGCCATGTGTCCCCCCGGCGGCCACCTTCTCAATCGCCGGTGCTCTCACGGACCAGGCGGGACAGGATGTGGCCGTAGCCATATCCCCCTTGTGCTGCGGGACTCGGGCCCGAGCGGTACGAGTGCGTACTGGCCGTCCGCCGCACGGAGGCGGAGCCGTTCGCGAGGTTCGCCGACGCGGACGTCATCGAGGCCGTCCGCCGGCGGTATTGGCCGGCTACTCCTCGGGCTCCCAGGCGATCAGCTGCTCGAACACCTGCCGGTCACCCTCGATCTTCAGGTCGCTCATCGTGAGGCGGCCCCACACGAAGAGGAGCAGCTGCTCGGCCGTGCCCGTGGCCGAGGCGGAGGGGGGCGCGGCGTCGTCCGTGAGGGGTGCGGGCCAGGCGCCGGTCGCGTCCAGCGCGAGGAGCCAGGAGCGGCCCTCGGTGGCGTGGTAGTGGATGGTGGCGGCCTCGTGCGGCCAGGCCGCCGGGGTGGAGTTGCAGGTGTCGAGAAACTCGGCCACGCCGTCGATCGCGACGTCCGCCGGCATGGGCTGCACGGCGCCTGCGGCGAGCTGGGCGTCGTAGGTGTGCACCAGCACCTCGTGCACCCGGCGCCGGGCAACGCCCCAGGCATTCGCCGGCGACACGCCGGCACGCCACCACGTCCAGCACTCGCGCTCCGGGCCGGCCTCGCGCAGCGCACTCAGCAGCAGCTCGTTCGACTCGGCGTACCAGGCCAGCAGCGCCTCGAGCTCGCCCGGCACGTCCGCGGCTTCCTTGGCCGGCGGAGCCTCGGCCGGGCCCGCGGCGACGATCGCGGCCCACCAGCGCTGGCCCGTCCCCAGGTGCTGCACCAGATCGAACAACGTCCACTCGGGGCAGGACGGCACCGGCGCGTCAAGGCTGGACGCGGCGGCAACCGCACTCCGGAACGCGGCCGACCGCTCGTCGATCAGTTGAAGCAGGGCCGAATACTCAAGGCTGTCTGTCACATCGCCTACGTATCACCCCAGTCCAGTCGACCGCACCCTGTTTTCCAGGCCATCAGCTGCGGGAGTTCCGGGACGACGGTGCGGCGCCGACTGCGGGACTGGCACGAGGCCGGGGCGTGCGGCCGACTGCACCAGGTACTGCCGACCGAGCCGCACCGTGCCGGGAAGCTGGATGGTCCGGGCGGTGATCGACGGCTCCCGCCACCAGGCCCGTCGGGGCCGCCCGAAACCGGGCCGCGCCCGCTCGACGGTGCGGTCCGTGTCCGGGTGGCGACACGCCCGGCGGCAGCCGGCAGTTCAGGGATCGGTCCCTGACCTCACCCGGCGCGCGGTCCGACTCGCAGCACGCTCAGACAGCGGCGTGGTGCCCGGTCCCCCATCCGCGTGCGGATGCGCTCGGCGACACCGTCCAGCAGAGGCTCTCGAACCTCCCGGTCGAGCCGGCGGTACAGCGACTGCGAGCGAAGGAGGTCGGCAAAGCCGTCTCCGGTCAGCCACTGAACCGTCGGATACCAGCGCACCGTGGTCGGGACGAACAGTCCTCCGGGGTCCTCGACCAGGCCCCATCCCTCGTCGGTGGCGCGCACGTCGTCCTCCAGCGGCGGATGACCCCAGCCGGGGTTCCCCGGGGAGAACCGCTCGTGCAGATCGGCGCTCTCGGCATACACCTCCGGCTCTCCCGGCCGGCGGACCACGACGTGGCCCAGCAGCGCCATCCAGCCTCCGGGCGAGACAACCTCGTGCGCCCGCCGCCAGCCAACCGTTGGATCGACCCAGTGCCACGACGACGCGGCGACCAGGGCATCGAAGCGTCGGCCACGGTCGTCCCACTCCTCGAACCGCGATGTCTCGATCTCGACACGGGGAAACGAGGCAAGCCGCCGACGAGCGAGTGCGGCCAGTTCTGCGCCCGGCTCGACGGCGGTCACCGAGCATCCGAGCGCTGCGAGCGATCGGGTGGCCTGGCCACTGCCGCAGCCCACCTCCAGCACCGACGATCTCTCGTCCATGCCGGTGATGGCCACCAGGTCCGCGAACAACTCGTCCGGGTACCGGGGCCTGACCCGGTCGTAGAGCTCCGCCACCTCGTTGAACACCCGGCCGAGGCCGTAGGGATCCGGACGCGTCTTCGGGTCATCGGTCACGAGCGCACAACCTATGAGGCCCGCTCCTCAAGACGCCACCGGTTCACCCACAGCCACAGACACGCCCCGTCCGAGCGCTCAGAAAGGATCGGTGCACAGCCTTTCGGGGGTGCGGCTGCTCGGAACGTTGACGCTGCCGGATCGTTGCGCACTGGGCACGATTCCCGGTCTGCTCCTGTCTCGCGTACGCCTGGCACAACCCGGCCGACCGGGTAGGGCTCCGTCGGATCTACGCTGAAGCCGGTCCGTCTTCGCGACCGTGGAATGTGTGAGATCCGAACAGTGAAAGGACTGCCGTGGTGACGGCGAGAACCCGTGACATCGAGAAGGCAGCCGGTGTGCTGCGCGCCGGAGGGCTCGTGGCCTTCCCGACCGAGACCGTCTACGGTCTGGGCGCCAACGCCGAGGACTCCGCCGCCGTCACGCGCATCTTCCAGGTCAAGGGGCGCCCGCCCTCTCACCCGCTGATCGTCCACCTCGCCGACGCTCAGCACCTGGACGACTGGGTCCAGGACGTGCCCGCGACGGCCCGTCTGCTGGCCGAGCGCTTCTGGCCGGGGCCTCTCACGCTGGTCCTGCGTCGTGGTCCCAGGGTGCCCCTCGAAGCGACCGGTGGCCTGGAAACGGTGGCCGTGCGCGTGCCCGACCATCCCGTCGCACTCGCGCTGCTGTCGGCCTTCGGCGGCGGTGTCACGGCCCCGTCCGCCAACCGCTTCGGCCAGGTCAGCCCCACCGCGGCACCCCACGTTCGGGCGGAGCTCGGAGATGCCGTCGACTTCGTCCTGGACGGCGGCCCCTGTGAGGTCGGCGTCGAGTCGACCATCGTGGACGCCACCGGCGAGGTGCCGAGCATCCTGCGGCCCGGCGGGGTGACCCGCGAGGACCTCGAAGCGGTGCTGGGGCGCCCGCTGGCAGTCCACGCTACGAGCAGCGTCCGGGTGCCGGGCCAGCACCCGTCGCACTACGCGCCGCGTGCCCGGGTCGTTCTCGTCGAGCCCGAGAAGGTCGTCGCCGAGGCGGAGACGGCGCAGGAGCTGGGGCACCAGGTCGGGGTCTTCCTACCTCCCTCCGTCGCCGACACTCCGGTGAAGGCGCACGCCGTGGTAGCTCTCCCCGCCTCGACGGCCGCCTACGCACGCGGCCTGTACGGGTTCCTGCGCGAACTCGACCAGCGGGGATGCGACCTCATCGTCGCGTCCCTGCCGGTGGAGGAGGGGATGGGACTGGCGATCGCCAACCGTCTCCGCCGCGCCGCAGGGCCCCGGACCACCGAGTGACCAGGGCGGACGCCGACGCCTCGTGGGCATCGGTGTGCCCGCCCTGAGCGAACGGTCCTGACCGGACTCGCCAAACGATCATTGGTGCCCGCTGGGGTTCAGGAGGCGGCGGGGACGACCGCAGCATCCAGTCCGCGGGCGGCGACGAGCTGCGCACTGCCGTCAGCCAGGCGGTAACACAGGCCCACCACGGCCGCCTGGCCGGCGGCGACCTTCTCCGCCAGCACCCGGGAGCGGTCCAGCAGCAGGTCGACGGTGTGCCTTATGTGCTCCGCGAGGATCTCCTCCGGCTCCACCCGTCCGGCGGCCCGCGCCGCCAGCACGCTGGGGGTCACCCGCTCCACGACATCACGGACGTACCCGGCCGGAGTCATGCCGTCCTCCAGCGCGGCGCACGCAGCGCCCACCGCGCCGCAGGAGTCGTGACCGAGCACCACCACCAGCGGGCAGCCCAGCACGTCCACGCCGTATTCGATGCTGCCCAGCACCTCCGCACCCGCCACGTGACCTGCGGTGCGCACCACGAACAGGTCGCCCAGGCCGCGGTCGAAGATGATCTCGGCGGCCAGCCGGGAGTCGGAACACCCGAACAGCACGGCGAAGGGCTGCTGGGACGGGGCGATCTCGGCTCGGCGGGTGGCGTCCTGGTTCGGGTGCTCGGGGGCACCGGCGACGAAGCGCTGGTTACCGGCCAGCAGCAGCTCGAAGGCGTCGCGGGGTGTCGGTGTCTTGATCTCGGTCATGACCGCAGCCTACGAGCCGAGAGCACTGATCGCGGCACGCGGCCCCCGCCGTTCACAGGCCGGGCCACGCATGGTTCACGGAGTGCCTGCCGGACGGCCGGGCGGCCTGACCGGTGTGCCTCACGCTGCCCGGTGACCGAAGGGCGGGCATGCGCCAACGCGCCCCGGTTCAGAGCGACTTTCGGCCGCCAGGCAACCCGAATCGACTTTTCACACTTTTCACAGATGGCACACAAGAACCTCCTTGCGTGCCTTCAAGACGTGCACGACTCGTCCCGACCAGACGCAGAAAGAGCACTCATGACCAGACACCACCCCACCGTCTTACGGCGTTCGGCGATCATCGCCGCCGCCGCCCTCACCGTCGGCGCAGCCGGAACGCTCGCCGCGCCCGGCGCGGGAGCGGCGACACCGACGGGTACGCCGAAGCTCGAGCTGATCGCCGCCTCCCCCTCGGTGACCGTCAATCGCTACGAGGGCGAGCCGGGGGTCTACCTGGACCTCGGCACCTACATCACGGTCGACGGGGGCCCGCTCGAGATGCGGGTGACACGCAAGTCCTACAACGACCCCGTCATCGCAACCCAGGTGATCCACTCCGGCGGCCGCACGGTGACCAAGACCCTGCCGAACGGCCTGGTGAAGGACTTCTCGGGCCTGCCGGACTTCCTGAAGGTCAGCATCAGCGACGCGTCGGGCGCGACGGTGGCCGACACCACGCAGTCCTTCTGCCCGAACACCCGGGCGGGCCGGATCCGGCCGGACGCCCCGGCCACCTCGAAGTACCCCGACGGCTGCTCCGACAACCCGTTCGCGCTCGGTGGGGTGTGGGGTGTCGAGAAGGGCTGGGCGGCGTCCACGTCCCCCGGCTTCCGCGGGAACAACCCCATCGACCTGCCGGCCGGCGTCTACACCGCGAAGGTGTCGGTGGCGAAGAAGTACCGCGACCTGTTCGGAATGGCGGACAAGACTCAGACCGTCAAGGTGACGGTCCGCCAGAACTCCAGCGGGGGCCAGGGCCTGGCCGGCATCGAGCACGGGCAGAAGAACGCGTCGAAGAGCCTGAAGCCGGCCGCGAAACGCCCGGTCGGCGCGGCGACCGTTCCCGCCGACGTGCCCAAACCCGACCTGCGTGCCCTCCCCGCATACGGCATCGCCATCACCAACGGGGAGGAGGGCGGAGCGGGCGTCGCCCCGGGCAAGGACTACCTCGCCTTCAGCGCCACCGTCTGGAACGGCGGTCCCTCGCCGCTGGTCGTGGACGGGTTCCGCAAGCCCGGCGCGGAGAAGATGGACGCGTACCAGTACTTCTACGACGCCAAGGGCAAGCAGGTCGGGTACACGCCCACCGGCACCATGGAGTGGGACCCGCGGGAGGGCCACCAGCACTGGCACTTCAGCGACTTCGCCAGCTACCGGCTGCTCGGCGCGGACAAGAGGGAGATCGTCCGCAGCGGCAAGGAGGCGTTCTGCCTGGCCAACACCGACGCCATCGACTACACGGTCAAGAACGCCAACTGGCACCCGTACAACACCGACCTCGCCACCGCCTGCGGTGAGGAGACCGCCGTCTCGGTGCGCGAGGTGCTGGACGTCGGCAACGGCGACACGTACAGCCAGTACCGGCCCGGTCAGTCCTTCGACGTCTCGGACCTGCCGAACGGCACGTACTACATCCAGGTCATCGCCAACCCCGACAACCGGCTCAAGGAGCAGAGCACGGCCAACAACGTCACGTACCGCAAGGTCATTCTCGGCGGCACGCCGGGTGCCCGCACGGTGACCGTGCCGAAGTACGGCCTCATCGACGCTCCCTGACAACCGGCGGGCGGAGGCGAGCGCCTCCGCCCGCTCGGCAGTGATCCGAGCGGGAGGCAGGCAGCCGGGCGCAATCAGGTGTGCGGCGCTGAGAGGCATCGCGTCGGACGGCGATTCCCGGCGGGCTGCACGTGAGCAGGTCATCTGAAAAGCGTTCGCCGCCCGTCGTCCAGCGGCGCTAGCCTCACTGATCATGGGAGCACGAGCGCAGTACGTAGTGGTCGAGAACGGCGCCTGGCAGCGGTACTACTCGCACTGGGCCGCCGACCGGGTGGTCGACGACCTGCTGACCGGTCCGGCCGCGGCGACACGCTGCTTCCGTGCCAACCGGGAGATCGACGAATGGCTCGACGACGTGTGGTGCGAGGGCGCCGCACTCGTCGACCACGACCGCCGGATCCTGTGGTGGTTCGCCTTCGCCGACAGCTGGGCCGACCACATCGCCGCCCGCGCCGTACTGGCCCGGACATGGCCCGGCTGGGAGGTCCGCTTCGCGCACGACGGCATGGGTGATCTGACCCACCACCTGGGCCTCGGCAGGGACCTGACCCGTGAACCGGGCTGGTTCGAGACCTTCGAGCCGACCGGGTTCGCGGCCACCGAATCCACCGAGCCCAGCTCCGTCGTGTCTCTGCGTCTGCCCGACGGAAGGGTGCGCGCCTGGGGCAGCGACTGGGAGCCCGTCGACCACCTCGCCGGCGGCCCCGGCCTCATCGACCTGGCCGCCGCGTGCCAGCCCACCCCCGCACTCACCGACATGCCCTACGGCGGAGTCCACTTCGACCCGCAGGCCCGCACCGTCTCGCTCTGGGCCGTGCAGAACGTGGCCGGCATCCACAACTGGCCGTTGCCGGGCTGGCATGACTGGGCCCTGGACTTCCGCGGCGACGACCACACCCGGCAAGCCGCGCTGCTCCCCGCGGACTTCCCCTTCCCTCAGCCGCCGCTCGCGGCCGCACTGCGCAGACTCGGCGACGGCCTCAGCACCCCGCCGCCCGACAACGGCGCGCTCCTTGCCCGCGCCGCGGGTGCGCCCGGTCCGGTGGGCACCGTCCCCGTGGTGAACCCGGCCGCGCTGGTAGCGCACGAACCGGCCGATCCCACCCCGGCCGAACTGGCCGTGGTGCGCACGGCTCTCGATGCACTGGTCGCAGGAGCCGAGGGCGACTGACCACAGGGTTCATTCACTGGGGATTTCCCCGTTGCCCTGTAGCAGGGCGCGCGCCTGCCAGCGCTTCCACGGCTGCCGCGACCGCGCGAGGGCTGGAGATCATGGTCAGGTGGCGGGCTTTGGGGATGAGGGTGGGCGGCGGGGCACCGATGCGCCGGGCGGTCTGCTGCGGGGTCTGCCTGCTGAACACGTCGTCCTCGGCACCGAACACGACCGACTTGGGGATGTCGACGGCCGCGAGTCGCGCCACCTGGCTCGCGGTGAGGCCGGGCACGCCCTCACCGAGCATGCTCCACAGAGCGGCCTCCGCGCCCCGCACCCGCAGCGGCCTACGCCACTGATCCAGTCCGGCGGCGTTGAGAGATGGGCATTCCGGTCCGCACTGGGCGTCGTAGAAGGAGCGGATCAGCCAGTCGGCGCCGAGTCCAAGGCGCAACAGGCTGGTGCGATAGGGATCGATCAGCAGGTATTTGAGGGCCGACGGTGGGCCTGCGCCGGTGTTCAGGGCATCCCCGTCGAGCAGCATCACGCTCCCGATCCGCCCCGGTGCACGCAGTGCTGCCTCCGCGACGACTGCGGCTCCGCTGGAATGGCCCACCAGAAGGGGGCGCTCCCCCGGCCCGCCGAGGTGCAGGGCGCCGAGGAAGCCCAGCAGTTGCTCGGTGAAGTGGCTGACGGTGTACGGGCCGCGGCGTTCGCTGTAGCCGTCTCCGGTCAGGTCCAGCGCGTAGACCCGGTGATCGCGCGCGAGGAGCGGCGCCAGTCGTGACCAGGTGTCCACCTGCTCGAAGGCGCCATGGACGAGGACAACCGGCGAACCAGTCGTGCCCCAGGTCTGGTAACGGGTACGGATATCGGCCGCCTGGACGTATCGCAGCCCTCCTGGAGGCGTGGCGCGCCGTGCAGTGAAGGCGTTGTAGGCCAAGGAGGCCGTGGTGACGACGGCGAGCAGTACGGCGCAGCCGAGCGCCACACGCCTCAACCACCGCCTGAGCCGCGGCCGGCGCGCCGCGGGCGTGCGCTGCACGGCGTCGTAATCCGGCGGCGCGGGCTCGGTCCGCTCGGCCAGAGAGTCGGCATCCATGCGAGTTCCCATTCTGTTTTCAGGCCGGCAACCCCCACAGCCGGCACGGTCACGGACGACACGGCCACGCCGATCAGGCAAACGCCCGTCGTCCTGCCCCACAGCATCGCCCCGTCCAGAACCGGGATCATCCACCGGGGGTCGTCATCACATGTACTCCCGTGGGGGTAGGAACCCGCCCGGGCGAAGCCGAGGGCCCCAGGCCGTGGGGCATCTCCGGGGGCGAGTGACATTGTCGCCGTACAGGACCGAGCGGCTCGCGCTCATCGGTCGGCCTGGCCGCCACCCCCGGCCGGCGTCGCTTCTTTACCGATCTCGACGTGCAGCTCTTCGGCCGGCCGACGCGCGCTTCACTCGGTGATGGTGAGCCCGTCGAGGTCATCGCGCACATCCTGGAGTTGCTGGCTCAACTTCACTGCCGCCATGGCCAGTTCGGCCCTGCAGGCCGTGATCAGCCCGCCAGGGTTCCGGTGCCACAGGTGAGACGTGGGAGGGCGGGCCCGGAACCTCTGTTCCGGGCCCGCCCTCCCACTCGGCGTCAGCTTGCGGCGGGGACCGGGTCACGGGTGCGGGCGTCTCCTTCGTGCCGGGCTCGGCTGTCACCGCAGGAGGAGCAGGGACGGACGCGCACGGGATTTCGCCGCGCGGGACGGCTTTGGCACGGGCCTCGTCGAGTTCGCCAGGGCCTTCAGACTCACGCGGCTGACCGCGCGGGCGTTGCCCACGGAGGCGATGCCATGGACGACCGTACAGAAGATGATGGGCGCGATGAAATCGTCGCCGGGCGGATTGAGTTCGGCGCCGACGGAGGGCCACAACCCGCCCACGGCGGCGCCGCACGGGAGTTCGGCGCCTCTCCGGGGATCCACCGCCGCAACCGGCTAATTCTTTGGCCGGGAAGATTCACCGAAGCCCGGCAGCGCATTTCATAGGCACATCCCGCCCCGCGCACCAAAATCGGCGACGCCGAAAGTTCCTCTTAGACGCCCCAACCGTAGGCGTCGTTTGTCGAGAGCTCCCGCCAGAGCGTCGGCTCGATCTGCGCTGATACCCCTGCGGCTTCGAACATCGGCCTGATCTCGGGTCCCTGCTCCTGGAAAAACGACTCGAAGCTCTGCCGGTCGGGCCACTCGTCGAGCACCATCAAGCTGCCGCCGTCCTCGGAGCCGTAGAAGCGGTGCGCAATGAGGCCATGCCGCTTCGCCGCTTCGAGGACGGCCTCCATCTTCTCCGTGTTGGCTGAGGCGTACTGCTCGATCCCCTTCGGATCCCCGGCGACCGCCAAAGTCATGATCACAGACATAATTCCTCCCACTCTTCGCTTGCACACTCGGCACCGGGATTTTTACAGCAAATAATCGCCAATTCCGTCAAACACACCGCACCCCCGGGACATCCGGCACTGATGCCACCACACCGACCGCTCCGCGCGGCCAACGCGCCCACGACCCGGAGGCCTAACCCGCGGCGGCCACCGAAAGTGCCTCGGCTGTCGCCGCGTCGGCGGGCAGGAACGCCTCGAGCTTCAGCTCGGCAAGGGTGACGTCGACGGCGGTGGCAAAGGTGGTCACGGTCGTGATCAGGTGCAGCTCACCGTACGAGGACTGCAGATGGAGCGGAACTGCGAAACCGAGCAGCCCGGCGGACGGATCGAGTTGCGGAACATATGCGGTGAGTTCGGCGCGCAGCTCCTCCAGGTGGTCGAGGCGGGCCAGGATGTGGCGCGCCCATTCGGCGAGATTGCGGATGCGGGGAGCGAGGCCGTCGGGATGCAGCGCGAGACGGTAAATGTTCGTGCCCGGGCCGACCAGCTCGGGACTCACCCCCTCGGTGATCCGATCGAATGCGCAATTCGCGGCGATCAGGTCGCCGCTGCGGTCCACCACCAGCGCCGGATACGGCAGATGCCCGCGCAGGATGTGATCGATCGCCGTGCGCACGGGAGCCAGCACCGGGTCGTCGAGTGCGCTCTCGGGGTAGGCGGGCGCATACCCCGCGGCCAGCAACAGCTCGTTGCGCTCCCGCAGGGGCAGTTCCAGCGACTCTGCCAGACGTACGACCATTTTCCGGCCGGGGACGGACCTGCCGGATTCGATGAAGCTGAGATGGCGCTGCGTGGTGCCCGCCCGAAGCGCCAGGTCGAGTTGGCTGAGATGTCGGCGGGTACGACGTTCGCGAAGCGCACGGGGAAAGTCCACCGGCCTGTTCTAACGGTGGCGGAGGCTCCCTGGCCATTCCCCGCAGGGAATTGTGGCCTCTCGCACCGGTCGCCGACGATCGCCGGCATGGACATCGGCGTACTTCTTCCGACCGGAACCGCCCAGTGGGGGCCGGCCGACGACCCTCGCGAGCTCATCGCCTTCGGCCGCCAGGGCGAACGCCTGGGCTTCTCCTCGCTCTTCGTCAACGACTCCCTGATCAGCCCGCGCATCGAGGCGCTCACGATGTTGGCCGCCCTCGCCCCGACGACCGAGACCGTGACGCTGGGTACGGCTGCACTGATGCCGTTCCTGCGGCGGCCGATCCAGACCGCGCAGTCGCTCGGCTCGATCGACGTGTTGTCCGGTGGCCGACTGACCGTGACCGTCGGTGCCGGCTTCCCCGGCCGCTTCGGTCGGCCTCTCTACACACTGTCCGAGCTGCCGTGGGAAAGGCGCTTCGCCCGCCTGGACGAGACCGTCGCGCTGTGGCGGGCCCTGTGGGACGGCGCCGACTCCTTCCACGGCGAGATCCTCCGGTTCGATGACATCCCGCCCACCACCAGGCCGTCCCAAGTCGGCGGCCCACCGATCTGGCTAGGCGGCGCGACACCCGCAGCGCTGTCCCGCACCGGACGGATGTACGACGGCTGGCTGCCCTACCCGCCCGATCCCGCCGACTACGCATCCGGTCTTCGCCATGTCCACCAGGCGGCGGCCGACGCCGGGCGTGCAGCCGAGGACATCACCCCCGCACTGTTCGTCTCCGTATGGTTGGACGACGACACCGAGAGGGGTCGTCGAGCACTGGACTCCTACGCACGAGCCACCTACGGCATGCCGCTGCTCGAGTTGGAGAGGATCCAGGCCGTCGTCACCGGCTCCGCCCACCACGTGGTCCAGAGCCTGGGGCTGTACGTCGCCGCGGGCGCCCGGCACATCGTCGTACGACTCGGCGCCCTGGACCTGCACTCCCAGCGTGACCAACTCGAACGGCTCGCAGACCTGATCCCCGCCGTCCAGAAGACAGCCGCTGAGCCTGAACTCGCGCAGTGACGGGCGCCTTGAGAGGCGAGGGTTTTCACAACCTGCACTGGCAAAAGGGGCTGGAGCTCAGCCTGGACTGCTTCATCTGCGGCCGCACCCGGCGCACGGCCTCCTTCCAGTACGGGCTGGAGCACGCCTGTGTTCGGCCGACGACGAGTACCCCGAGCACTCCACCGCGGGCCGGATCGCCGCGTTAGAGGTCACCGACGAACGGAGCGGAAGGCACTGCGGGCCGTCGTCGACTACTGGTGGGCCGTTCTCAGTCCCGTCAGTCCGGAGCGCTCGGCATCCAGACCAACATGGTCCGGCCGGTACGCAACATGTGCGGCCGCTGCGACCACTGCTCGCCACCAGCGAAGAAGCTACCGCGATCCGGCTCCTGACCTGAGCCTCACCCCAGTGCCACATCAGACGACCTTCGTTCCGTTGCACCGCTGGAAGATTCGTCGAAATAGTCTCCGTGCCGCAGCCGGGGAAGCCCCCTTTCCGGCCTTTGACGGAGGGCTGGGCGGACGCAGAGTCGGGTTCTGGAGTGGGTGCTTGCTGGCGTCCTTCGGGGCGCCGAGCAGCCCATTCCCGTCGTCGACGCATATCGCCTGACCTGGTCTCTTCTGATTCTCGCTCCTACGATCGACGTCGGTCGAAAGGGGGCCGGATGGACCGGACCGTACGCACCGTCGAGGACGTACTCGCGCTCTTGGACGGGTTCTTCGCATCTGATTCCGCGGCCGGCCGCCTGGCGACGGGCGACGGTAAGGGCTTTTGGGACCGCTTCTACGCCGACCGGTCGAGGCCGGCCCCGTTCTTCGTGTCCAAACCGGATGAGAACCTGGCCACCTACCTCGACCAGGGCCTGATCGCTCCCGGCCGGGCCCTGGACCTGGGATGCGGGCCGGGCCGCAATGCCGTGTACCTCGCCTCGCGCGGCTTCGAGGTGGACGCCGTCGACCTCTCCCCGGTGGCCGTCGCCTGGGGCGAGGACCGGGCCCACGAGGCCCAAGTCGACGTCCGCTTCCTGTGCGGCGACGCCTTCGCGCTCCCCACCACCCAGTTGAGCGGCCCATACGACCTGGTCGTCGACTCAGGGTGCTTCCACCACCTACCGCCGCACCGCCGCGTGAGCTACCTGGCCCTCCTCGACCGCGTCCTCGCACCGGGCGGCCACCTCGCACTCACCAGCTTCGCCGCCGGAGAGGCGGGCACGGGCTCGGAACTCACCGACGCGGACCTCTACCGTGTAGGCGAGCTGCAGGGCGGCCTCGCCTACACACCCGAGTCGCTGCGCTGGATCTTTTCTGATCTGGTGGAGGTGGAACTGCGCCGCATGCAGGAAGAACCGCCCGAGTCCGCACTGTTCGGCGTCACATTCCTGTGGACCGCGTTGTTCCGTCGAGGTGCGGCTGCCTCAGGCGAGGTTCGCACTGTTGACGACGGCGAGTAGACACGCGTCCACGCGGGGTCCGAGGGCGAACTCGTCCTCGGACCCCGGGCATTACCCGTGTGGTTTCAGAGCATGATGAGTAGACGTGTCTTCGGCTTGAGCTTCCTGTTCACCGAACGGCTCTGCACGTATACCTCCAGCTTGGGGTTGTTCCCTGCCTTCACCGAGACGGTCCCCTGGATGCCCGTGCCGAACAGCAGGGTGCGCGCCGCATCGCCCGTGTAGGCGCGGTCGGTGTCCTTCTCGACCACGATGACTTCCTTGTTCAGCTGAACCTGAGCCCTGGCGCCCAGTTGGTAGTAACACGAACCGCGTTCGTATGTCACACCTGGGTGGGAGTTGACGAAGGGGCGGATCTCGACCTCCTGGTCGACCTTCAGGAGCCGGTATTTGTTCGCCGGAATCGGTTCGAGGTTCGCCCGGACCTCGTCCAGTGATATGTCCTGACCCACGGCGAACAGGTTCTTCGTGCCGCGCACGCCTTGCTCTCGTCCCCTGAGGAAGCTGGTGGCGGCAGCGCGTACGGTGCCGATCGCCTCCTCGACGCCCTTCTGGGAATCCGCATCCCAGATGGCGATGTTCCCGGCCGGGAAACCGTAGTTCTGGGCGGTGCGCTTGGCCAGGGAGTTCGGAACGAGGATCGCGGACGTCCAGTGGCCCGGAAGCGCGCCCATCTTCGCCGTGATTTTGTCGAGCCAGGGGCCGAGGATGGTCATGTCGCCGTCGTGCCGCCTGTCGCCCCCGGATGCGTTCTCCTCGCCGTCCGTCACCACGATCTGGAGGAAGCTGTGTTCGCCGTATTCCTCCCAGATATGACCCAGGTCGTCCAGGGACTTGAGTGAAGCCTCAATGAGGGCCGTGGCGCCATTGTTGACCCGGTACAGACCCCGCATGGACGGCAGATGCTTCACGTCCATGTCCCAGACCAGGTTCTCCACCTTGTGGTCGAAAGAGTAGAGGCTGATCCTGGTTTCGTGGCCGAGGCTGTCTGATTCGGCTTTCAGTCCTGCCACGAACTCGTCCACGACGCGGATGAGTTGACTTTCGTGCGGACGCATGGAACCCGAACAGTCCACCACCAGCGCGACGTGGTTCACCTTGTGCTGGATCTTGTTTGCGGACATGCTTCTGCTCCCCCTCCGAGCTGCCCCGAATGATGTTTTCACTCTATGGGGAGGCACTGACAACGGCCTTTCACGCGTCAGTGGTCACCCCACAGGGGGCTCGCTTCTCCATGAGCACGCGACCACTGCTGCTTCGCCGGGAGTTCATGGGCCGTCAGCCTCGCCGTCACCACCGGTGACGCGCCCTTCGCACACGTCCCCCTCGTTCCGTGGCCGCCTCCCATGACGAGTCCTCAGTATCGGTCACCTGTACGGATTTCATGCCGCCACTGCCATCGCAACCGTGTGCTCCCGCCCCATTGTGTTGCGTCTTGCGTGGCTCTACTGTTCGACTTTGCCTGAGTCTGTTTGATGCTGATTGCTCAGGCGGTATGGAGGCCGCAGTGCGAAGTGATCGGTTCGGTTCAGAGGCTGCGAGACCCGGTCGCGGTCGGTGGTGGAAGGCGGTCCTCGCGACAGCCGCGACCATCGCCCTGGCCGCGGGCATGACCGCGCCCGCAGCAGCGCAGGACAGGGGCGGGCAGGCCCCCGCCGCTTCTGCCGCAAGTCCACCGACGCACACGGTGAAGCTCGACGGCTATTCGTTCCTCGTCGACGGCAAGCGCACCTATCTGTGGTCCGGCGAGTTCCACTACTTCCGGCTGCCGAGTCCTGACCTGTGGCGCGACATCTTCCAGAAGATGAAGGCCGCCGGATTCAACTCCACCTCGCTGTACTTCGACTGGGGATACCACTCGCCGAAGCCGGGTGTGTACGACTTCAGCGACGTGCGTGACCTCGACAAGCTGCTCGACATGGCGCAGGACGCCGGGCTCTACGTGATCGCTCGCCCTGCGCCGTACATCAACGCGGAGGTCGACAGCGGCGGTCTGCCCGGCTGGATGACCACCAAGGCCGGGCACAACCGCAGTGACGACCCGCAGTTCCTGAAGTACGCGGACGAGTGGCTTACGCAGATCGACCGGATCATCGCCCGGCATCAACTGACCAACGGGACCGGGTCGGTGATCGCCTACCAGGTCGAGAACGAGTACTACAACGGTTCGGCCGCCGGCCGCTCCTATATGCAGCACCTGGAGGACAAGGCCCGCGCCGACGGCATCACCGTACCGCTGACCGGCAACAACAACGGCACCTTCAACTCCGGTGCGGGAGCCCTGGACGTCGACGGCCCGGACTCGTACCCGCAGGGATTCAACTGCTCAAATCCCTCGAAGTGGAACGGTGTCCCCGACATCAGCTACGACCACCCGGACGGCAAGCCCCTGTACTCGCCCGAGTTCCAGGGCGGTGCCTTCGACCCCTGGGGCGGGCCGGGCTACGACAAGTGCGCCCAGCTGATCAACGACCAGTTCGCCAACGTGTTCTACAAGCAGAACATAGCCGTCGGCGCTACCGCCCAGAGCTTCTACATGACCTACGGCGGCACCAACTGGGGCTGGCTGGGCATGCCGGAGAACTACACGTCCTACGACTACGGCGCCGCGATCCGCGAGAACCGTCAGCTCGATCCGAAGTACTACGAGGACAAGCTCATCGGGTACTTCACCCAGTCGGTCGCCCCGCTGACCAAGACCGAGGCGATCAGGGCCACACCGCCGGACGACTCCGCGGTCGTCGACACGGCCCGGATGAACCCGGACACCAAGACCCAGTTCCACGTCCTGCGGCACGGCAACTCCACGTCCACGGCGGTCGACAAGACCCATATCTCGCTGGACTTCAACGCCCAGCCCTCCGCGGACACCACGTACACCTGGGACGACCCCGACTCCGCGCTGCAGTACAGCGGTTCGTGGTCGCACGTGGCCAACCAGAGCTACACCGGGGGCGACTACAAGCACACCGAGTCGTTCTCCAACAAGGCCGGTGACTCGCTCACCGTCCCCTTCGACGGCACCGCGATCCGCTGGATCGGCTCGAAGACCGACAACCACGGCAACGCCGACGTCTACCTCGACGGCACCAAGGTGGCCACGGTCGACGACTCCGGCGGCGAGAACCAGGCGGTGATCTTCCAGAAGACCGGTCTGACGGCCGGATCCCACACGCTGAAGATCGTAGTCGCCGGGAACCACAGCTCGGGATCCACGGACAACTACGTGGCCGTCGACGCCATCGACGTGCCGACGGGCAGCGCCGCCGCGGAGCCGACGTACCCGGTGGTGCCCCAGCAGCCGGGCACCGCGATCACCCTCGACGGGCGCGACTCCCATGTGATAACGGCCAACTACCGCCTCGGCGAGGCCCAGTTGCAGTACTCGACCTCGGAGATCATGACCAGCGCGGCCATCGCGAACCGGGATGTGGCCGTGCTCTACGGCGACCCGGGCAGCGACGGAGAGACCGTGCTGCGCTACTCCTCCGAGCCCACCGTGACCACCAGCGGCGGCACCGCCACCACCACCTGGGACAAGGACACCGGTGACCTGCGGCTGAACTACACGCACAAGGGCCTGCTCCGCATCAGCATCAGCGGCGGCGGAAAGCCCCCACTCCTGCTGCTCGTCGGCGACAAGGCCACAGCCGACACCTTCTGGCGTCAGGACACGGCGAGCGGCCCGGTACTCGTCCGCGGCACCCACCTGCTGCGGACGGCGACCAGCCTGGACGGCGGGCGCACCCTGGCGCTCACCGGCGACAACGCCGAGGACAAGAACATCGAGGTGTTCACCTCTGCCGACCGCGTCACCTGGAACGGCAGGACACTCAAGACGAAGGCCACCGAAACGGACAGCCTCACCGGGACGATCCCCGTGGCCGCCCCGGTACAGCTGCCGTCTCTGACGACCTGGAAGCACTCCGAGGAATCCCCCGAAGCGGCCCCCGCCTTCGACGACACCAGCTGGCAGGTCGCCGACAAGACCACCACCAACAGCGTCTCCGGCGTCAACTCGCTGCCGGTGCTCTACGCGGACGACTACGGCTTCCACACCGGGAACACCTGGTACCGCGGCCGCTTCCACGCCACCGGCAAGGAGACCGGCATCCACCTGGTCTCGGACTCCGGAGGAGACGCGCAGGCCTTCTCCGCCTGGCTGAACGGCACCTTCCTGGGCAGCTCCACCACAGGCAGCGCCGACTTCACCTTCCCCGCAGGGTCGGTGAGGTCGAAGGGCGACAACGTCCTGTCCGTGCTCACCGTGAACATGGGACACGAGGAGGACTACAACTCGACCAACGGCAACAAGACCGCGCGCGGCCTGACCAGCGCCTCCCTCGTCGGG
Source organism: Streptomyces longisporus (assembly GCF_039532765.1). Classification (NCBI taxonomy): domain Bacteria; kingdom Bacillati; phylum Actinomycetota; class Actinomycetes; order Kitasatosporales; family Streptomycetaceae; genus Streptomyces; species Streptomyces longisporus. The sequence goes on along the minus strand of NZ_BAAASG010000008.1, from coordinate 346,711 downwards.
GCGCCGCTGACCTCCGTCACCTGGAAACTGCAGGGCGTACGAGGCGGCGAGAACCTGCAGGACACCGTGCGCGGCCCGCTCTCGACGGGCGGCCTGTACGGCGAGCGCGCCGGCTGGTCCCTGCCGGGCTACCCGGACGACAAGTGGAGCCGGGTGTCCCTGCCGACGACCGACACCCGTCCCGGAGTCTCCTGGTACCGGACCGACGCGACACTGGACCTGCCGCGCGGCCAGGACACCTCGCTCGGGCTGACGTTCACCGACGACCCGTCCCGCAAGTACCGCGCGACGATCTTCGTGAACGGCTGGCAGGTCGGCAACTACGTCAACTACCTCGGCCCCCAGCACACCTTCCCGGTCCCCAACGGGATCCTCAACCCGAACGGCCGCAACAGCATCGCCATCGCCGTGTGGAACCTCGACGGCAGCACCGGCGGGCTGGGCAAGGTCTCACTCACCAACTACGGCAGCTACGCCTCGTCCCTGCGTGTGGCGCAGAACGACAGCCCGCGCTACGACCACAAGAAGTACGCCATGCCCGAGCGTCCGGGGGCAGATGTCGCCCTGGACGTTCCGGACACGGCTCAGCCGGGCCAGGCCTTCACGGCCGAGGCCACGGTGCGGGTGCCGAAGGACCGGCCGTCCGTCTCCGAGCTGACGGCCTCGCTCTCCGCGCCCGACGGCTGGAGCGTCAGCGCCCCGAGCCCGGCTTCGGTCAAGCGCGTACAGCCCGGCGGGTCGGCCATCTTCACCTGGAAGGTCCAGCCGCCGACCGGGACGCTGCCGTCCGCCTCGGCGCTCACGGCGACGGTGCGCTACCGGCAGAGCGGACGGCAGGCCGTGGGTGATGACGAGCGCATCGTCGACGGAATCCCACCCGCCCCGCCGGCCGGCAAGAGCGCCGTGAGCGACCTGCCGTTCCTGTCGTCCACCAACGGCTGGGGACCGGTGGAGCGCGACAGCAGCGTCGGCGAACAGGCGGCCGGGGACGGCCGTCCGATCACCATCAACGGGGTCCGCTACACCAAGGGCCTGGGCACCAACGCGGTCAGTGACGTCCAGCTCTATCTCGCCGGCAACTGCTCCCGGTTGACGGCGGACGTCGGCGTCGACGACGAGACAGGAGGTGCGGGAACGGTCACGTTCTCCGTGATCGCCGACGGCAAGACCCTGGTGACCACGCCGACGATCCACGGCAAGCAGACCGCGGTGCCGATCGACGTCGACGTCAGCGGCGCCCAAGTGGTCGACCTCAAGGTCGGTGACGCCGGCGACGGAAACGGCAGCGACCACGGCGACTGGGCGACGCCGACACTCACCTGCGGTTAGCGTAGGGGCCGCTTCCCGGGCGGATGCCCGGGAAGCGGCCCTGCCTGATCAGTGCCGCCCGGGGCCTTACTGACCGAAGCCGTAGGCGAACAGGTGGTCGGTGCCCGTCGAACCCGTCACCGGCAGCGTGATCGACGCCACCTGCTTGGACGCGTCCAGCGGAACCTTCGTGGCGAAGGCATAGGTCTTGACGCTGTCCCGGCCTCCGCTTCCGGTGTCGCGGTACGACGTCGTGACGGCCGTCGTATCCCCCGCGATCGGCTTGCTGGACCCGCCGTTCAGTGTCCAGTCCGAGAAGCCGACCGTCGCCTTCGAGGTGGTGCCGTCGGTGTAGGTGACGGTCACCGTGCCCGAGATGCCGTCGCTCGGCGCGTTGGTCGCCGCGCCGAGCAGGCCCAGCGACGCACCCGAGGTACCGGCCGGCATCGGAATGGTCTGGCCGGCCATCTCCAGGTTGTCCAGCTGACCGGATGTCACGGTCGGCCAGGTGTAGGAGATGCCGTCGACGGTGACGGTCGAGCCGCTCGTGACACCCGCCGCCGACAGGGCGTTCTGCGAGTACGCCCAGCCGTCGTTGTCGAAGCCGCCCGAGAAGGTGGCGCCGTCGGGATAGATGCCCTCGTTGGTGTTGTACGGCCACAGCGCACCGGCCTTGGCCACCGCCACGCGGAGGCTTGCCCCGCTCAGCGTCGCGCCGCTGCTGTGGTCGGTCAGCGCAAAGGTGACCGGGTAGGTTCCCTCGCTCGCGCCGGCCGTCACATGGATCTTCGCCTCGGCGCTGCCCGAGGCGGGGACGGTCAGCGAGCCGGACGATGTGTCCAAGGTGACGGCGGAGGGCGCCGTGGCCTTCCAGTCGACCGTGACGGCCTTGCCGCCGAGGTTGGTCAGGTCGAGGGTGCCGTCACCGGACGCGCCCGGCTGGAGCACCAGACCGTCACTGGAGGGGCCGGTCGCGGCCAGCACCCGGCTGCCGCCCGTGGTGTCCGAGGGCGGTGCCGCCGACGGGTCGGACGCCCAGGAGGTGTTGGGCTGGGTGCCAAGCGTGAAGTCGATGCTCCCCGCGCCCCTGAACTGCCCGTAGGTCAGCCAGGACGTCTTCCACTCCTTGCCCTTGACGTTGAGGGACTGCACGTACGGCGCGTCGGGCGCGGCCTGCGGCGCGTTGATCCGCACCGACCTGCCACCGGCGAGGGTCGCCTGGGCCACCGGGAACGCCGGGCTGCCGAGCGCCAGGGTGTCCGTACCCGGGGTCTCGGGGTACATGCCGAGTTCGGACCAGACGTACCAGGAGCTCATCGCGCCGAGGTCGTCGTTGCCGAACGAGCCGACCGGAGCGTTGAAGTACAGCTTCTGCTGGGCTGCGCGTACGGCCGCCTGGGTCTTCCACGGCTGGCCCGTGTAGTCGTACTCCCAGGGGATCTCCACGCTGGGCTCGTTGCTCAGGTCGGCGTTGGTGTTGCCGGGGTTGGTGATGTTGTCGAGGAGGCTGTCCAGGAAGGACGAGTACGCCTTGGCGCCGCCGCGTGCCTGGATGAGCTGCCGCAGGTTGAACGGGACCATGGGGGTGTACTGGGCGGAGGTGCCCTCCACGAAGCCGTTGGAGGTGCCGGGGGTGAATCCGCCCGCGAACTGGCCGTCCTTGTTCTTGGCCTGCAGATAGCCGGTCTGCGGGTTGAAGACGTTCATCCAGTCCTGGGCCCGGGTCGCGAACTTCTCGTAGACGTCCGTCCTGCCCAGGGACTTCGCGAACGCGGCCAGCGCGTAGTCGGCGGAGTCGTACTCCAGTTGAGTGGAGACGGGGCCGTAGAAGTTGCAGCAGCCGTAGTCGTTCTCGTCCAGCGGGAGATAGCCCTTGGCGTCCCGTACGGCCTCGCCCGGGCGGTCGTTGTTGGGGGCGGTGGCCTCGTGCTGGAGAGCGGCCAGCGCCTTGTCCGTGTCGAAGTTCGTCGCGCCGAAGGCGTAGGCGTCGGTGATGATGCCGGCGGCCGGGTCGCCGACCATCACGTAGCTCTCGCCGTTGTTCGAGGCCCACTTGGGCAGCAGGCCGGTCTGGTCGTAGCCGTTGAGCATCGAGGTGACGACGTCACTCGCGACCTTGGGCTCCACCATCGCCATCAATTGGGTCTGGGAGCGGTAGGTGTCCCAGCCCGAGTAGTTGGCGTACTGGGCCCGCTGGCCATTGGCCAGTCTGTGGACCTGGTTGTCCATGCCCATGTACTGGCCGTTGGCGTCGGAGAAGACGTTCGGGTGCAGCAGCGCGTGGTAGAGCGCGGTGTAGAACTGCGTCTGCTGGTCGGAGGTGCCGCCGCCGATCTGGAGCTTGTTCAGGACCGCGTTCCAGGCCTGGTGGTTGGCCTGCTCGACGGCGTCCAGGTTCCATGTGTTGATCTCGGTGGCGAGGTTGTCCGCCGCGTTGGCGTCGCTGGTGTACGAGATGCCGACCTTCGCGCTCACCGTGGCGTCGGTGGAGGTGTCGAAGGTCAGGTACATGCCGTTCGCGCCCGTCGTGGGGGGCTGGGCCGCCCGGGTCGTGGCCGACGACGGGGGTGCGGTACTGGCGCTCGGTGCCGGGGACGGCGTGCCGGATGCCTTGCCGCTGCTCCCGTGGATCGTGGGGGCCGGCTTCGCCGGGACGGTGAAGTGCTTCTCCTTCAGCGGGTCCGGCTCGGAGGTCTGCGGTGTCTGGCGGACCTTGCCCGCCTTCAGCGACCTCGCGTCGGGGTTGACGGTGGTGCCGACCCAGGTGCCGCTGCCAGTGAACGGCTGGTCGAACTTGATGTCGAAGTGCAGCGTGTACCTGTTCTTCGCGCCGCAGAAGTGACCGCTGTCGATCGCGCCGCTGATCTCCCGGTCGTTCACCACTTGGACCCGGGTGCCGTCCACCTGCGTGGCACCGCCGCTGAGCTTGAACAGCAGGTTCGCCTGCCGGCCGGCGGGGAAGGTGAAGCGGCCGAGGCCTGCGCGAGTGGTGTCGGTCAGCTCCGTCTTGACACCGTTCGCGTCGGTCACCTTGTAGGAGCCGATGCCCGCCTGCTCGTTGCTGTGACTGAAGCCGACGGACGTATCGCCGAGGCTGCCCGACAGCGCGCCGGTCACCGGCAGGATGGGCAGGTCGCCCGCTACGGGGCAGCCGGGGCCCGACACATGGGTGAGGCTGAAGCCTGAGATCTTGCTGTCGTTGTACTCGTAGCCGCCGCCGTCGGGACGGTGGGGCGTCGTGTCGGGGCCCCACTGCACCATGCCCGCCGGCATGTCGGGACCGGGAAAGGTGTCCACGGCACCGGAGGTGCCGATGAGGGGGTTGACGAGGGACGCCGGATCCTTGACGAAGGCCGGCGTCGCGGTGCTCGCGGCATCGGCGCTGCCCACTGCCGAGAGCGGCAGGGCGACCATGCCCAGCACGCAGACCGCCGCCAGGCGCTGACGGCGTCTCTTTCGATCACGTGGCGCAGCTGAACGTCGGGGTCTCACCATCGGTTGCCTCCGCAGCAGTTCGTGCCTCGCACATCAGGTGTCGGCGCTCCGAGAACGACGCGGCGCCGACGACAGACAACGTTGTCGGGCGCTTTCTCGGTACGACCTGACAACGTTGCCATCCACGAGTGTCGAGTGAAACGCCTGAGCTGATGCGATGTCAACGAGGCCAACCGGACTTTCTGAGGGAAGAGTTCACTGATGGTCACACCCACCGAAGGCGGGGTCGCGTCGCGGCCTGCCCATGGTTTGCCGCCAACTGCCTTGCGCAGAACGGCATTTCATGGCCTCTTCCAGACAGCGATACGGTCCGGTTCATGGATTGGAATGTGCTGACGGCCGAAGAACTGACGGCTGCCCTGCGTGCCGGCGAAGTGACCTCGGTGGATCTGACCGACGAGGCGATCGCCCGTATCGAGCGGGACGACAAGGCGGTCAACGCGATCTGTGTGCCGGACTTCGACCGTGCGCGGGCCGCCGCACGCGACGCGGACCAGGCCCGCGCCCGAGGTGAGGACCGGCCGCTGCTCGGCGTTCCGGTGACGGTCAAGGAGTCCTACAACGTCGCCGGACTGCCCACGACCTGGGGCATACCGCCGCACCGGAACTACCTGCCGGCCGAGGACGCCGTTCAGGTGTCGCGGCTCAAGGCCGCAGGCGCGGTGGTGCTCGGCAAGACCAATGTGCCCTTGCTGCTGCAGGATGTGCAGAGCTTCAACGAGATCTACGGCACCACCAACAATCCCTGGGATCACGGCCGTACGCCGGGCGGGTCCTCCGGCGGATCAGCGGCGGCCCTCGCGTGCGGATTCGGCGCGCTGTCCATCGGCTCCGACATCGGCGGTTCACTGCGCACCCCCGCGCATTTCTGCGGTGTGTACGCCCACAAGCCGACCGTGGGGCTGGCGGCGACCCGCGGTATGGTCCCGCCGCCCACGCCGGCCTTGCCGGCCGAGCACGACCTCGCTGTCGTCGGACCGATGGCGCGCAGCGCCCGCGACCTCACGCTCCTGCTCGACGTCATGGCCGGTCCTGACCCGCTGACGCTCGGTGTGGCGCACGAGTTGCGGCTGCCGCCCGCGCGTCACGAGCAGCTCGGCGACTTCCGCGTCCTGGTTCTCGACGAGCATCCGCTCATTCCGACCGGTTCTGCTGTGCGGGCGGCCGTGGGCCGGGTGGCCGACACGCTTGCCGACGCCGGCGCCCGCGTCGAACGGCACAGTCCGCTGCTGCCCAGTCTCACCGAAGCCGCCGAAATCTACACGCAGCTGCTGTTCTCGAACTCCGCCGCACGTTTTCCCGTCGAAATGTACGAGCAGTTGCGCACCCATGCCGACGGACTGAGCGCGGACGACCGGAGTCTCGACGCGGCGCGGCTGCGCGGCACGGTGCTCAGTCACCGTGACTGGATGGAGGCGAGCCACCGCCGTGAACTGCACCGTCACGGCTGGCGGCAGGTCTTCGCCGAGTTCGACGCCGTGGTGTGTCCCGTCACGCCCACGCCCGCGTTCCCGCACGACCACAACCCCGATCTGATGGGTCGCCGGCTCGACATCGACGGCGTCGAGTACCCGTACTTGGACCAGCTCGTCTGGGCCGGTCTGGCCACCATGCCCGGGCTGCCCGCCACCGCCGTACCCGCGGGCCGGTCCCCCGAGGGTCTGCCGGTGGGCGTGCAGCTGATCGGTCCGATGTTCGAGGACCGCACCCCGCTGCGGCTGGCCGAGCTGCTCGAGCCGATGCTCGGCGGCTTCCAGGCGCCGGGGTGCTCCGAAAAAAGCTCGTAGTCGTGGAGCGCGACGCCTGACGCACCCGGCGGGGGCGTCAGGCGAGGCCGAACCAGCTGAGCACCGTCTGAATCAGAAGGATGGTGGACATGGCGCCGACTCCGACGACCACGGCGGTGGCCGCGATGCGGTAGCGGGGGCCGTTGGCGGCAGGGCCGAGGACGGAGCGGCGGTTGGTCAGCACCAGGAGGTACACCAGGACGACGGGGCTGATCAGGCCCTGCAGGACCTGGGTGCCGATGAGGAGTTGGATGACGTCGACCGGTGTCATGGCGACCGTGGCGCCGAGCACGATCTGGGCGGTGAACAGGCCCAGGAACAACGGGGCGTCGCGGAAGCTGCGGGAGACGGAACGTTCCACACCGGCGGCCTCGCCGATGGCGTAACTGGCGGAGAGGGGGACCACGGCTCCGGCCAGGGCGGAGGCGCCGATCAGGCCGAGGGCGAAGAGGAGTTCCGCGTTCTGGCCGGCGACCGGTTTGAGGGCCTCGGCGGCCTGGGCGGCGGAGTTGAGCGGACCGGTTCCGCCGATGGCCGAGGCGGTGGCGATGATGATGGTCAGGCTGATGATGCAGGCGAAGACGGCGCCGAGGATGGCGTCGGCGCGGATGAGGGGGTAGTCGGCGGGCTTGGCACCCCGGTCGACGACGCCTGCGGCGGCGTAGAACTGCATGTACGGGCTGACCGTCGTACCGATCAACGCGACCGCCAGCAGGATGAAGTCCTTGTTCGGCTCGACGTGCGGGACCACCAGGTGGTGGCCCACGGCGCCCCAGTCGGGGTGGCCGAGGATCATCGCGACCGGGTAGGCGAAGAAGGCCAGCGACATGATCAGGAAGATGCGTTCGGCCCAGTGGTAGGAGCCGAACAGCACCAGGGCCCAGAGGAGGATCGCGGCGGGTGGGATGACCGCCCATTTGGGGACGCCGAGGAGTTCGAAGGCGGCGCCGATTCCCGCGAACTCACTGACCACCAGGCCCGTGTTGGCCAGCAGCAGGCAGAACACGGCCAGTGCGCTCAGGCGGAGGCTGAACTGCTCGCGGATCAGGGCGCCGAGGCCCTTGCCGGTGTGGGCGCCGAGGCGTACGGCCATCTCCTGCACCATGACCAGGGCGATGGTGACCAGCACCATGAAGAACAGGGTGCCGTAGGTGAATTGGGCGCCGGCCGAGGCGTAGGTGGCGATGCCGGCGGCGTCGTTGCCGGCGTTCGCGGCGACCAGGCCGGGGCCGGCGATCGCCGCGACCAGGGTGATGCGCCGCCAGCCGGTGCGGCGCGTGGGGGCTTCCGGGGTGACGAGGGTGGTGCCGAGGTCGCGGGTCACTGGAGGAACCTCCGGAAGTGCAGGCGCCCGCGTTCGGGCAGCAGGGCGTCGAGCAGGTCGTCGGCCAGGATCCGGCCGAGCGGGCGGTCGCCGTCGTCGACCACCAGGAGGGAGGAGGCGCGGGCCGCGACCAGCTGGTCGGCGGCGTCGGACAACGGGGTGTCCGCCTGCACGGTGACGGGCGGGCCGAACTGGGCCCGCCAGGTCACCAGGTCGGCGACCGGGGCCGTGTCCTCGGCGACCGCCAGGTCGAAGAGGGGGATGTCGCACAGGACCCGGCCCTCGTCGTCCACGACGGCGACGGCGTCGACCTCGGTGCGGTGCTCGACCTGTTCGGCCAGCAGTGCCCGCATGTCGGCGACGGTCGCGTCGCGGTGGGCGGTGACCAGCAGGGTGGTCATGGCGCCGCCCGCCGTGCCCTCGCGGTGGGTCAGCAGCCTCCGCAGCTCGGCCGCCTCCCCCTTCGGCATACGGGTCAGCAGCGCCTCGCGCTCCTCGCCGGTGAGGTCGCGCAGGGCGTCGGTGGCTTCGTCCGGCTCCATCTCGTCCACGAGCCTGGCGGCGTGCTCCGGTTTGGCCTCGCGCAGCAGGTTCTCCAGTTCGGCCGGTTCCATCTCCTCCAGTGCGTCGGCGGCCTGCTCCGGCTCCAGCCAGCCCAGCAGCTGCTGGCGTTCGGCGCGGCCGAGGTCTTCGAGGATGTCCGCCAGATCGGCCGGGCGCAGCCGGTGCAGTGCGGTCCTGGAGGCGCGCAGCCGCACCTCGGGCGGCCCTTCGGTGGCCTGTTCGGCGAAGGGGGCCACCGCCTGCCAGTCCAGCACCCGCTCCGGGGTCGGCCTCGCCTGCCAGCGGCGGGGGCCGAGCCGGCGCAGCAGGGTGGGCAGGGAGACGTCCACGCCGACCAGTACGACCTGGTCGACCAGGGGCGCCAGATACAGGTCGGCGGCGCGGGTGACCTGGACCCCGTCCACGTCGACCAGCTGGTGGTCGAGGACGTCCTTGGCCAGCAGCACCTCGCCCGGGCGGCGGGCGAAGTCACGCAGATCGACCCGCGCGGTGCGCAGCCGTACGTGCCCCGCCTGGAACTTGCCGACCGCGTCGGCGGGCAGGAAGGTCCGCCGTCGGCCGATGCGCAGGATCAGTCCGGTGACGGGCGGGTAGGGCTCGGGCCCGTACAACCGGGCGACGACGTCGACGACGCGCCCGACCTCCTCACCTGACTGGTTGGTGACCGGGCCTCCGACGAGCCCGGCGAGCGACACCAGTGACGTACGGACCGCCTTGGACGCGGTGGCACGGCGTTCCAGAGTGACCCGCCGGTCGCGCAGGCGGGCCGAGGTGGACATGAGCAGAGTGTGGGCAGCCAAGACGAACACCCCCTTGCCCCACGATGGCGGGGCACCGGGCGGCCCTGGGCAGCACGCTCCCTCCCCGACCGTCGGCACGAAGCACGACGACGGCACGCCGACGCTCGGCCCGGCAGGGCCGGTGTGCGGCAGCAGTCAGGGAAGGACGGGCTGTCCGAGGCCACGGAAGGACAGCGCGGACAACACGGAGAAGGGCCGACTATGACCCGGACTACTGTCCATCTCGCCTCCTCCCGGTCCCGGCCGCGCAACGGGCGTCGCAGCCATACGGCAAGGGGCAACCGGGAGCACTCGGCTCCGCCGCACCCCAACTCGTCAGAGCTTTGGCACTCCACGGCGTGATCCCCCGCGAACCGGGCGGGGGAAGCCACTTGGGGTCACCCCTTGGGCCGGGGAGACCTGTCCTGATCCGGAGCGTCTCTCGACGGGTGGGATCAGTGGCCTGTGTCCGTGAAGACGCCTCACCGAACGAGGTGTCTGGTCAAACCGCTCACAGAATACGCCTGTCGCGACGCGACTTGCCCGCCTATGACCCGCCCTTGACCATGCCTGTGACCTATCGCGACCAGATCGAACGAGACGGATCACGTACGTCACACCCACCTCCCAGGCGAAACCCTACACACTGTAGGGTGCAGGCTGCCCGTCGATTCGGCCCGGCGGCAGTGCGTCGAGGACGGGGGAGCCATGAAAGAGCCCGACACTGTGTCGGCGGTGGGTGACGCTGCCTTCGAGGAGATCCTGGACCAGGCCCTGGATTCGCCCGAGCTCTCGGAGGCGATCGGCTGTGCCGTCACAGGGCCGACCCGCGGGCGACTTCGCGCCGAGGCCCTCAAGGCACGGGCGCCCATAGCCGGAGCCGCCGCCGTCGAGTACGACCGCTATCTGCGGCTGTGGGCCTCTGCCGTCGAGGCCGACCACGGCCGACGGCGCGATGACGACTCGCCCCGTGCCGCGGGCGAGGCAGATGGCGGGCTGCTGGCGACGCTGGCGGTTCTGGTGCCGAGCCTCGGAGCCGTTGCCGCCGGCGTGTTCCTGCTGACCGGGTTCAGCCTGCATGCCCTGGACGCCCGCCCGCACTTGGGCGACGGGCTCATCGCGGTGGGCGTGGTCGCCGCCGCCGTGGCGGCAGGGGCGACGCTGGGCGATCTGGCGTGGCTTCTGACAACGGCGGCACGCAACCGCGGACCCGCCGACGGCGCCGAGTCGCCGGATCGGGATCCCGCAGTGCGTCAGGCGCGTGAGACCTGGCAATCGGCCCTCCTGGAACGGGGATTGGTCCCCTTCCTGCTCCGCCGACTGGACGCGGCGGGCCCACCCGAAGCCGGGAACCCTGACCAGCAGGGGTGAGCCATGCCGGGAGTGTCCCGGCCGCACGACACGATGGCGCGGCGGTGGCGTGGCTCCCCGGAGTGGATCTCCATCGATCAGCCGGCCCTCGCCGTCGCCCGCATCGCGCGCTTCGGGCCGCTCCCCGGCCGGGACCGTCCGCCGGTCACGGGCCGCAGCCGTACGCGGGCGTCCAGACCACCACCGGGAGCGGCGTCGAGGGTGATCTCACCCCCGCAGGCGTGGACGAGGTGGCGGACGATGGGCAGACCGAGACCGGTGCCGTCGTGGTGGGAATCGGAGGAGCGCCAGAAGCGGTCGAAGGCACGTGCGCGGTCGGCCTCGCTCATCCCGGGCCCCTGGTCGACCACATGGAATTCGGTGCCGGGGGTGCGGGCGAGAGTGATGGTGGTGCCGGGCGGGGACACGCGCAGGGCGTTGGCGACCAGGTTGTCGATGATCTGCTCCGACGCGCCGGGTATCGCCCACACGTGGCCCAGTGAGGGGCCGGTCACGTCGACGGCGACGTATTGTTCGGCGGCGAGCGGCTCCCACATCGCGGCCCGCTCGGCCAGGACTCCGTCCAGGTCGACCGGCTCAGGGGTGGTCGCGGTGTTCTCCAGCCGGGCCAGTGCCAGCAGGCCGTGGACCATACGGCCGAGGCGCTCGACTTCGCCGACGGCCTCCTCGAGGCTGCCGTGGGCGCGGTGGTCCAGGTAGGGCTCGAAGTTCTCAAGGCGCAGCCGCAGCGCGGTCAGCGGTGTCCTGAGCTGGTGGGAGGCCTCCGAGGCGAACGCGTGCTGGGCCTTGAGCAGGTGCTGCAGCCGGGTGGCGGTGTGCGTGAACGAGGTGGCCAGGCGGCGCAGTTCGGGCGGCCCGGTGGTGGCGTCCGGCGGATTGTCCAGGCGGCCGTCGGCGAGTTGTGCGGTGGCGGCCTCCAGGGTGCGCAGGGGCCGGGTGATCCAACGGGCCAGGGTGAAGGCGACCAGCGCGACGGCGGCCAGGATGCAGGCGCCGGCCAGCGCGAGGGCGCCCCAGATGCGGTGCGCGCGGGCGGTGACCTCGGCCATCGGGTAGGTCAGGCGCAGCGCGCCGCGCACGGTGGTGCCGGAGGAGCCGGGCATGGTCGCCGACAGCACCTCGTCCCCGGTGGTCACCGTGGGCTCGTTGCGCAGGGCGCGGGCGATGTCCGGCTCATGGGAAAGGTCGGTGCCGCCGGCGCCCGTTGCGTGGGAGTCGGCGAGGACGATGCCGGTGCGGTCGGTCACCACGACCCGGCCGCCGGTGCGGGTGGCGTAGTCGCCGACGACATCGGGCAGCGCGTCCAGGTTGCCTTTCTCGATGTTCTCCTCGGTGACCTCGGCGAGCATGGAGGCGTCGCGTTCCACGCTCTGGGAGGCGCGGGAGATCTCGCCGCGGGCGTAGATGACGCCGAGGGGGATCTCCAGCCCGGCGAGCACGAGCAGGGCCAGTCCGAGGTAGCTGATCAGCAGGCGGCGGGTCATCCCGCCGCCTCGGGGGCCGTGTCCTGCGCGGGATCGGTGAGACGGAAGCCGACCCCGCGGGCGGTGGTGATCCAGCCGGGGTCGCCCAGCTTGCGGCGCAGCGCCGCGACGTGGGCGTCCAGGGTCTTGGTGGGGCCGAAGAAGTGCGGGTCCCACACCGCGTCCATGATCTGCTGCCGGGAGTACACCGCTCCGGGGTCCTGGGCGAGATGGGCGAGCAGGTCGAACTCCCGTGGGGTCAGGGCTATTTCACTGCCGTGAAGGCGGACTTGTCGGGCGCGCCGGTCGATCTCCAACGGTCCCAGCCGCTGTGCGCCGGCTCCGGGGGCGCCGGGCGAAACGGCGGGCGGCCCGGGGGTCTCCGGTGGGGAGAGGGGCAGGGCGCCGGTGGTGCGGCGGGTGACCGCGCGGATGCGGGCCACCAACTCCCGTACGCCGAAGGGCTTGGCGAGGTAGTCGTCGGCGCCGAGTTCGAGACCGACGATGCGGTCCGCCTCCTCGCCCCGGGCGGTGATCATGATGATGGGGACGCCGGAACGGGCGCGCAGGCTGCGGCAGACGTCCAGGCCGTCCATGTCCGGCAGGCCGAGGTCCAGCAGCACCAAGTCCGGGCAGTCACCGGCGTCAGCGAGGCCCGCGGCGCCGGTGCGGGCCCGGTCCACGGTGTAGCCGTAGCGGCCGAGCCCCTCGGTGAGCGGGTCGGCGATCCGGTCGTCGTCTTCGATCAACAGCAGCCGCATGGCGACAGGCTCGCACAGCAGTGCCATGGGAGTCGGGGTGTTCACGGGAACCCGCCTGGGGCCTGAGGGGTGGACGAGGGGTGCCGTCCGGCCGGTGGGAGCGGGAGGTCGGACCGGCCGGACGGCGGGGGCGAGGCGGCGACAGCGCCGGCCCGGGGAGTCAGTCGTCGCCGGAGCGGTCGCCGTCCTCGCGCTGCTGGTCCTCCTGCCCGCCTGTTTTGTCGTCGCGCCGGTCGCTGATGGCGGACGTCGAACCGGTCGGCGTCGGAAGGACCTCGGCCCCGGTGCCGGAAGGCGGGGCGGGTGCGGTCTCTCCCGGCACCTGAGGCTGCTCGGTGGGCGACCTCGGTGCCGAGACCTGTGCGGTACCGCCGGGTGCCGGGTCGGAGGTGACCGTGTCACTGACCGCCGACAGGGCGAAGCCGAAGCCCCCCATCACCACCAGCGCTGCCGCTACGGCGAGCAACGGGCGTCGACGGGTGACCAGTTGCTGCCATCCGGCCGGCTCCCGAGTGTGACCACGGCCGTGCGCTCGCACGGCCGTGTCCGGCTCGTCGACCGGGACGGCGGTGTCCACGCGGTCCCGCTGCGACGCGTCGCCGGGCCGGGCATCCCAGGCGGCCGATGACGGGTAGTCGAAGGCATCCTCGTCGAAACGCCCCCCGTAGCCTGCCTCCGCCTGGCCGAGCACGGCCGCCGTCTCGATGGCCGGCTCCCCGGAGGGGGCGGCGGGAAAGTGGTGAGGCTCGATCGGCACGTCCCTCTCCCTTCCTACGGGCGGCCCCGGCCGTCAGCCCGCGTTCTCCGCCTCCTCCGTGCCCTCCTGCTTGGTGGCCGTGACCTTGTACGACTTGTCGAGGTACACCTCCACCGACGTACCGTCCTGCTTCTTGATCTCGACGGCGTACATGCCGGGCTTCTCCGCGTCCTCCTCGGACTTCACGACCGTCCCCGGATACTTGGCCAGCGCCGCGGCCTCGGCCTTCTGCTTGATCTCGCCGGTCAGCGGCGGTTCCTTCTTGTCGTCGGTGTCACCCGCGGCCCCGGCCCCGTCGGCCTGAGCCGTCTGCTGGGTGTCGGCCGCCCTGGAGCTGCCGGAGTCGGAGCCGGAACCGCCGCAGGCGGCCAGGGCGAACATGAGGACGGCGGCGGGAGCGGCGAGCAGGACACGACGGGGCAGGGCACGCATCAGGTGTCTCCAGATCAGTAGATCAATGGGGAAGCGGAGGCCCGCTGGCCGGGCCTCCGGGGGATGACCACGACACTAGGAACCCGCCCTCCAGAGGCAGCCCAGCAAATGGAGAGCGGGAGACCAGGAAACGGCCAATGTTTCGCAGGACGCGGCCACCGTCGGCGGAGGCCGCGGCCGTCCCGGCGGTCAGGTCGCGCGGGGCAGCCTTGCCTCGAACGCCGCGCCACCGCCCGGTGACTGACGTGCCGTCAGGGTTCCGCCGTGGTGTTCTACGACGTCGCGGGCGATGGCCAGGCCCAGGCCGGCACCGCCGTCGTCCCGGGTGCGGGCCTCGTCCAGGCGGACGAAGCGCTCGAAGATGCGGGCGCGGTCGGTCTCAGGAACTCCGGGGCCGTCGTCGGTGACGGTGAGCACCGCATCCGTGCCCTCGGCACACAGCTCGACGCCGACCGTCGAGGTGGCGTGGCGCTGGGCGTTGTCGAGGAGGTTGCCAAGTACACGCGCCAACTGGCCGCGGCTGCCGCTGACTTCGAGCGGTACGTCGCTCACGGTGATGCCCGGGGTGATGCGGTCGGTGGCGCTGCGTTCGGCGAGTTCCTGGCGCACGAGGGTCCCCAGGTCGACCATGCCTCCCGCTGGGTGCTCCCCCGCGTCGAGACGCGCGAGCAGGAGCAGGTCGGCCGCCAGGTGCTGGAGGCGGACGACGTCCTGCAGCACCTCCTCGACGTCCAGGAGCTCGGAGTGGGCGACCGCGACCTCCAGCTGGGTGCGCAGGGATGCGATGGGGCTGCGCAGTTCGTGGGAGGCGTCGGCGACGAAGCGGTGCTGGCGCTCGACGGACTGCTCCAGCGCGGTCAGGGTCTCGTTGGTGGTGGCGGCGAGCCGGGCGATCTCGTCGTGCGAGTCGGGCTCGGGTACGCGCCGGGAGAGGTCGCCACTGGCGGTGATCTCGCTCATCTCGGCGCGGATGCCCTCCACCGGACGCAGCGCCCTGCGGGTCACCGGCCAGGTCACGCCGGCCACCACCACGAGCAGGAACGGCAGGCCGATCAGCATCACCCGGGTGACCTGGTCCACGGCGGCCTGCTCGTCCTCGAGCGAGGTTCCTGCGTAGACGGTGTAGGTGCGGCCGTCGTACGTCGTGCCCTGCACGGCGGCAAAGCTGTAGGCGCGGCTGTCGTCGTCGAGCCGCACGGTGAGGGTCTCGCGGTCCACGTCCGTGCCGACCTTGCCACGGGCCGGGGTGCTGTCGATGTCATCCGGGACTACGCGCTCGCGCCCAGGACCACCGCGTCGAGCACCTCCTCCGACCACGACGAGCACGCTCGCCGCCACCACCAGGACCGACGTGAAGCAGGCCGCCGACACGGCCCGGAAGTCGGTGGCGGGCACGGTCACCTCCGTCGACCTGGAGGGACAGCAGGGCAAGGCCGTCTGGAAGGTCGACGTCGTCACCGACAAGGGTGTGGAGCACGAGGTCACCGTGAATGCCGCCGACGGCAAGGTCACCGGCAGCAGGGTCGACCAGGACGACGACCGTGACGGCGACGCCACCCCGGCCGGGCCCGCCAGGACCGACCTCGGCCGGGCCGTGGACGCCTCGCTCGGCAAGGTCCCGGGCACGGTGACGTCTGCCGAATTCGAGGACGACCACGGCCGGACGGCCGCCTGGCAGGTCGACGTCACCGACGCCAAGGGCACCGAACACGAGGTCACCGTCGACGCCGGGTCCGGCGAGGTCACGGCCACCGACACCGACGGCGACTGAGGCCTCCGTCCGCGCGTACCGGTGCGCGTCGGACTACGCTCCGGAGACCGCGCTGACCCCGGTGCGGGTGCCGAGGTAGACATGCTCGCCGGAGAGCACGGGCGAGGCGAAGTTCGGCAGATCGCCCACCGCCAGGTGCTGACGGACCCGGCCGGTGTCAGGGTCGAGGGCGTAGAGCGTGCCCGCCTCGAAGTCGGTGACCCAGACCGCGCCGCCGCCGATCACCGGCGAGCCCGCCCGCCGCAGGGCCATCCGCCACCCGGTGGTCATCGTGCCGTCCGCCCGGACCGTCAGCTGCAGCAGCCCGTCGGAGCACGGCACGTAGACGGTGCTGCCGGTGAACGCCGCCGCTCCGTACGCCGGGCAGGCGCTGGTCCGCGCGAGCTGCCCGCCGATGCCGCCGAGGTGGCCGGCGGCCAGCAGATAGGCGGTGCCGCTCTTGCCGACCACCAGGACGAAGCGGCCGATCCGCACCGGGGTGAGGGCACCCAGGTCGGCGTCGGCCGCATTGTCCCGCCCCCAGTCGGAAGGGGCGAAGTAGTCGGTACGGTGCAGACCGGCGGAAAGCGCCAGGACGGAGTCCGTTCCGTCGTACCTCCCGCCGGTGGCCTCGCCGTTGCCGACGGGCACCAGGAGCCGTCCGCCGTCGACGACCGGTCCGCCCGGCGCCCAGATGCCGCCCATGCGGTGCGTGGGCACGGTGTACGAGGCGACGGGACCCGCGCCGGTGACCGGGACCGAGACCACGGAGCCTCGGTAGGACCCGCAGTCGCCGTACAGCCCGCCGTACGCGAGGTACACCCGGTCCGCCAGCAGGGCGAGCGCGGCACGCTGCTGATGCGCCGAGCGGTCGCCGGCCGGGGGCTCCACCTCGCGGCCCACCTTCTCCCGGCCCGTCGCCAGGTCCAGCCCCACCAGACGATGGCGCCCGCCCTCGGTCTCGGCGACGGCGAAGACGAGCCCGGTGGAGGCGTCGTACACGGGCGTGCCGGTGATGCCCAGCGGGTCGATGTTCCCGCAGTCCAGGCCCGATCGCGGCTGCGGTGTGCCCACGTGGCGGTGCCACAGGACGCGGCCGGTGTCGGGGGCGAGGGCGTAGACGGTGTTGTTCTCGGTGGCGGCGACCACCTTGCCGCGCACCACGAGCGGCTGGCCGTACACCGCGCCGTCGAGCCGGGCGGTCCAGGCCGGCCGGAGCGTACCGAGCGCCGGTGTGCCCGGGGCGTACCCGCTGCGCAGTCCGTCGCGATGGTACGTCGTCCAGTCCGACTGCCCGGCGGGCGCCGCCGACCGGCTCTGCGAGGGCAGTGAACGGGGGGCCGGCAGGGGGCTGTCGGCCCCCGTCGAACACCCGGCGGCCAGCAGACCGCCGCACAGGACCACCGCCGCGAGCCGCCGCACCATCATCCTCGCCCCTTCCGCCGCCGAGGGGGCCGAGACGCGTCCCCTCTCCCCCACTGTGCCCGGCACACGCGCGAGGTCGTCACAGGAACCAACTTCCCGCGGGACAGCGCGTTTCGCCAAAAGAGCACCAAGGGACGGTCAAGGTGACCGCACATCTGTCCGCGCAGACAACCACCACCCGCTGCCTGCCGTCCTCCACTGCGCGAAGGTGAACAGGTCGGCCACCGGGGGCAGCCATCTTTCGCCGTCCCGACCGCACCTCGGCAGTCCTACAAGATGTAGGGTGCTCTCGCCCTACAAGGCGTAGGGTGGGGCGGACGGCAAGCACGCGGGAAGAGAGATGAACAAAGTACCGCGCACCGATCATGGTTGCCGACCAGGGGGATCCGTACGGCACCCTCAGGGGCTGCGCTCCGACCACGAGACGGCCGAGACCTGTACGCCGGTGAGGGACCTCATCGAGGCCACCTCCGGCTGGCGTTCGTTCGGACTACGCGGTAGAAGGGGTCGGGCACGCGACGGTCCTCCCCCGCGCCCCGTCCCCACCCGTACCGATCCCACCGCCCACTCCCCAAGGTGACCCCAGTCATGACCGCCCAGCAGCAGTCGGCCCTGATCCCCCGCCGACGCTCCACCCCCGAACAACCGCCCGCCCCCTCCCGGCTGCGGGCGCGGGCAGCCGCATTCACCGTCTGGTACCTGCGGCTGATCGCCCTGCTCAACATCGCGGCGGTCGTGTCCGTGCCGTTCCGGCGCGAGGTGGACGAGCACAACACCGGCCGGATCTACGCCTCCCACACGGCTCACCGGTTCCACGCGCACCACGCGGGTGAGTACTTCACGCCGTACCTGGCCACCGCCGGCCTGGTCTCGGCCGCGCTCGCGATCTTCCTGTCGCTGGTGATGCGGCGCAGGAAGCGGGCCGCCTGGACGGTCAACATGGCCCTTGCCGGGCCGCTCTTCGTGCTGTACGTCGTCGCACTCACCCAGAGCCCGTTCCGGGGGCACGTCTTCAACTGGGGGTCGGCCCTGCTCACCGGCCTGTTCGTGGCCGCGCTGCTGATCGGGCGCCGGGAGTTCGAGGCGGTCGGGGACCCGTCCAACCCGAAGCTGGCACTCGCCTTCGGAGCGGGCGGCATCCTGGTCAGCGGCACGATCGGCACGCTGCTGGTCGGCGCGACCAACAAACTCCACGGTGCCACGCTGTTCGACAAGGTCGCGTACACGTTGCTGCGGGGCATCAGCGTCGGCCCGCTCGCCGACCGCGTGCATGCCGTGCAGGCGCCCCGCTGGGTGGACGTCATCGTCAACATCATGGTGGCGGCGACCTTCTGCCTCGTTCTGTACGTCTGCTTCCGCTCACCCCGCGGCCGGGACCTGCTCGGTGCGGAGGACGAGGAGCGGCTGCGCGCGCTGCTCGACCGGCACGGCGATCGTGACTCCCTCGGCTACTTCGTGCTCCGCCGCGACAAGGCGGTCATCTGGTCGCCGACCGGCAAGGCCGCCGTCGCCTACCGCGTGATCGGCGGCGTCACCCTCGCCTCCGGCGACCCGATCGGCGACCCGGAGGCATGGCCCGGCGCCATCGACGCCTGGCTCGCCGAGGCCCGCCGCCACGCCTGGACGCCCGCCGTGATGGGCGCGAGCGAGGAGGCCGGCACGATCTACGCCCGGCACGGCCTGGACGCCCTCGAACTCGGCGACGAGGCCATCGTGGACGTCGCCGACTTCACCCTCGAGGGCCGCGCCATGCGCGTCGTGCGTCAGGCGCACAACCGGGTGCGGCGGGCCGGGTACACCGTGCGCATGCGCCGCCACGCCGACATCCCCGACGCCGAGATGGCCATGCTGGTCGAACGCGCCGACCAATGGCGCGACGGCGCCACCGAGCGCGGCTTCTCCATGGCGCTCGGCCGACTCGGCGACCCCGGTGACGGAAGCTGCGTGATGCTGGAGTGCCACGACGCCGAGGGCGAGTTGCGGGCGCTGCTGAGCTTCGTGCCCTGGGGCGAGCACGGGCTGTCCCTCGACCTCATGCGCCGCGACCGGGACGGCGAGAACGGCCTGATGGAGTTCATGGTCGTCGAACTGCTGCTGCGCGCAAAGGAGTTGGATGTACGACGGGTGTCGCTGAACTTCGCCATGTTCCGCGCCGTCTTCGAGCGCGGCGCACGCCTCGGCGCCGGGCCGGTGCTGCGGCTGTGGCGCTCCATCCTCACCTTCTTCTCCCGCTGGTGGCAGATCGAGTCCCTCTACCGCGCCAACGCCAAGTACCGGCCGGTCTGGGAGCCGCGCTTCCTGCTGTTCGAGAAGACGGCGGACCTGCCGCGCATCGGCATCGCCAGCGCCGCAGCGGAGGGCTTCCTCACCCCGCCGCGCCTGCCCCAGTTCCGGCGGAGCCAGCCCGCTGCAGCAGTTCGTCAGCAGGCTGACCCCGCGGGAGGAGCAGGCGCTGCCTGACCTTCTCGGCAAGCAGGAGTGAGGGCGCGGGCAGCCGGTATCGGCCGCCCGCGCCCTCCCCCAATTGCCGGGCAGGCGGCGCCCGTTCGGCGCGCCGGAAAACCCTGCGCGTTCCGCCGCCGTCCGGCATACGCTGACGCCCGCTGTCTGCCGAGGAGGATGCATGGGGATCCGAAGCCTGACCCGTGGCGAAGCCGAGCACCGGGCCGCGCTGTTGACCGTCGAGCGGTACGACGTGGACGTCGACCTCACGGCGCTGCCCGACGGGCCCGAGGTGCGGTGCGTGTCCACCGTGACCTTCACCTGCCACCAGCCGGGCGCCGAGAGCTTCGTGGACTGCGCGGCACAGGTCGTCGGCGCCACCCTGAACGGCACCGCTCTCACCCCCGGCGGTGACGGCCGGATCCCCCTGCCCGCCCTGGCCGGTCACAACGTGCTGCGCGTGGAGAGCATCCAGGCCGACACGGCCGCGGGCGAGGGCGTACACAAGGCGACCGACCCCGCCGACGGCGAGGTCTATGTGTGGATGAGCTTC
The DNA here is from genome assembly GCF_039532765.1 of Streptomyces longisporus. Classification (NCBI taxonomy): domain Bacteria; kingdom Bacillati; phylum Actinomycetota; class Actinomycetes; order Kitasatosporales; family Streptomycetaceae; genus Streptomyces; species Streptomyces longisporus. Next base: position 326,500 of record NZ_BAAASG010000008.1, on the reverse strand, counting down.
GAACCGGACGAGGCCCGGTTCGTCTGGGCGTGCTTCGACCAGCCCGATCTCAAGGCCCCGCACGCCTTCACGGTCACGGCCCCCGCCGCCTGGACGGTCACCAGCAACTCCGGCGAGGCACGCATCGAGGAGCTGGGGACGGCCCGCCGCTGGACCTTCCCGGACACGCCGCCGCTGTCCACGTACAACACGGTCGTCAACGCGGGTCCCTTCCACGAGATCCGCCGCGAGGCCGACGGGTACGACCTCGGCCTGTACGCCCGCCGCTCGCTCGCCGAGGTCCTCGACCGTGACGCGGAGGAGATCTTCACCCTCACCCGACAGGGTCTCGCCTTCTACGGCGAGGCTTTCGCGATGCCGTTCCCGCAGCGCAGGTACGACCAGGTGTTCGTGCCCGAGTTCGGCGGCGCGATGGAGAACTACGGCTGTGTGACCTGGTCGGACGTGTTCCTGCGCAGGGCCGCGCCGACGCCGGCCGAGCGGGAGCTGCTCGCCAAGGTGCTGCTGCACGAGATGGCGCACATGTGGTTCGGCAACATCGTCACCATGCGCTGGTGGGACGACCTCTGGCTGAACGAGGCATTCGCTGAGTTCGCCTGTCACTGGGCCGCCGAGGGCGCCACCCGGTACACGGACGCCTGGGCGAGTCACCTGGTGAGCGACAAACTCAAGGCGTATCTGGCCGACCAGGGTCCGGTCTCCCATCCGATCCACCAGCCCATCCACGATGTCGCCCAGGCCGCGTCGATCTTCGACAACATCACCTATCCCAAGGGTGCCTCCGTCCTGCAGCAGCTGATGACATATGTGGGCGAAGAGAGCTTCCGGGCCGGTATGGCCGCCTACTTCGCCCGCCACGCGTGGGGCAACACCACGCTCCAGGACCTGATCGACTCCCTCGGCAAGGCGAGCGGGCGAGACCTGGACGGCTGGCGCACCGCCTGGCTGGCGACGGCCGGCACCGACCGCTTCCGGCTGGAGCGCGAGGGCGAGAGCGTCACGCTGGTGGCCGACGGCACCCCGCGCCCGCAGGTTCTGGCGGTGGGCGCGTACGCCCGGAACGGACAGGCGCTGGACCGCACGGCGCTGGTGCGGACCGAGGTGACACAGCCCCGTACCCCCGTCGTCGGTCTGCCTCCCGCGCCGGACGTCCTGCTGATCAACGACGACGATCTGACCTTCGCCACGGCCCGCCCGGACCCCACGACCCGGGACGCCCTCTTCCGTTCGGCCGCGGAGCTCCCCACGGCCATCTCCCGGGGTGTGGCCGCCGCCACCGTGTGGGACATGCTGACCACAGGCGAGGCCACGGCCGTGGAAGCCGGGCAGTGCATCACCGCGGTCCTTGCGGCCGAGACGTCGGACGCCGTGATCGAGCCGTATCTGACCCTCGCCGCGAACATCGCCGAACTGTGGGCGCCGCCCGGCGAACGAGCGGAGCTGACGGCGGCGGTGGCCAGGACCTGTCGGGACCTCGCCGCGGCTCCCGGCCGCCGCCAGGTCGCCCTGCGCGGGCTGGCCCGTACCGCCACGACCGACGAAGACCTCGCCTGGCTGCGCGAACAGGCGGGCGACGACGTCGACCTGCACTGGCGCGCGCTCGTCCGCGCGGCCGAACTGGGCGGGGACGTCTCGTCCGAGGCCGCCCTCCTGCTGGAACGCGACCCGGACCCCGACGCCTGGATCCGCGCCCTCACCGTGCGGGCCGCGGTGCCCGACGCCGCCGCCAAGGCAGAGGTCTGGCACAAGCTCGTCGTCGACCGCGCTGTTCCCGTCTCCGGGGTCGGCCAGGTGGCGGCGGCCTTCTGGCGCCCCGCCCAGGACGACCTGCTCAGCCCCTACACGCAGCGCTATCTGGAGGTGATCCCCCATCTGCACCAGGGTGGAATGATCCCGGCGATGGGGTTCACGAGCCACCTGTTCCCGCCCCACGCCATCGACTCCGGGTACATCGAGACCGCCCGGCAGATCTCGGCCGAGGCAGCCCCGGTGGTCCGCAACACGCTCCTCGAACGCTCGGACGCGGTCCGCCGCATGCTGCACTCGCGTTCCCGCAGGCCCTGACCGTTCCTCCCGGACGCCCCGACCGTACAGGCCCGGCCGCATCTTTCTGCGGCCGCGCCTGTGCGGGCGGTCAGCCCCGGCCGGTACAGGACACGGTCAGTCGTCGGTCCGGTGAGCGGCCGCGAACTCCCGCAGTTTGTCCGCGGGGGCGTTGAACTTGTCGTGGTCGCCGACGGTCGCACCGGACGAGGTGTACTGCCACATCATGTACGTCGACCAGCCCGCCGGAAGCTCTCCCACCGTCGAGGCGTACCGGGCGACCCACAGGGGGTTGGTGGAGCCGAAGCCCTTGTAGCCGCCCGTGCAGTTGTTCCACCAGTTCGTGGCCGTGTAGATCACGGCGGTGCGGCCGGTGCGGGCCTTGTAGCGGTTCAGGAAGGCATGGATCCAGGCCACCATGCCGCCCTTGGTCTTGCCGTAACAGGCGTCACCGTAGGGGTTCCACTCGATGTCGAGGGCACCGGGCAGGGTCCGGCCGTCGGCGGACCAGCGCCCGCCGTGGTCGACGAAGTAGTCGGCCTGCGCGGTGCCGCTGCTGGAGTCCGGCGTGGCGAAGTGATACGCCCCGCGGACCATGCCGACGCGATAGGCGCCGTCGTACTGCTGGGCGAAGTAGGGGTTCTGGTAGGACGTCCCCTCGGTGGCCTTCGTGTAGGACCAGCGGGTGCCGCTGCTCCACAGGGCCGACCAGGCGACGTCGCCCTGGTAGCTGGAGACGTCGACGCCTTCGGTCTGGCCGGCCTGCAGGGGCGGGGGGTCGGGATCGGGATCGGAGTGGGCGCCCATTCCTTCGTACTTTCCGACGCCCATTCCCATGTAGGCGCCGCCGCGCACGGGCGGATCGGGCCAGGGTCCGGCCGCCGAGTACGCGGGCGGCATTGCGGGCAGGGTGAGGAGGAGGCCGGTCAGGGCAGCGATGAGACGCCAGCGCGAGCGGCCGTGCTGAGGACGGAAGCAGCTTGGCACGCAACCCATCTGACCCCGGGGTGCGCCGCACCGCACGCCATGTACCGCCCAATGAAGGCATTCCCGGGGTCGGAGTACTCCAATGGGTGTGACCGCGTGCCCGTGCAGGAGGAGGTGCTGGTGGGTGGTGCAGGTGGCGAAAGGACGTCCTGAAGGGCTGTTCGTCGGCCTGTGCACGCTGGACGTCATTCAGCTCGTGGACCATGCGCCGGCTTCGAACGAGAAACTGACGGCTCGTGAGCAGGTCGTCGCGGCAGGCGGTCCGGCGGCGAACGCGGCCGCGGCCTTCAGCCACCTGGGTGGCACGGCCCGGCTGATGACCGCGATCGGCTCCCATCCGCTGGGGCTCGGGATCAAGGAAGACCTCGATCGCCTGGGCGTGGCCGTGTCGGACCTGGCGGCGGAGTCGGCCGAGCCGCCGGCCGTGTCGTCCATTCTGGTGACTGCGTCCAGCGGGGACCGTGCCGTCGCCTCGACCAACGCGAAGGGCCACCGGCTCACCCCGCCCGACGATCTCGACGCGCTGGTGGCCGCCTGCGACATCGCAGAGTTCGACGGCCACCACATGGACCTGGCCGTTGCCGCCGCCCGGCTCGCGCGTACCGCCGGCCGTCCGACCGTCTTCGACGGGGGCAGTTGGAAGGACGGCACGCAGGACCTGCTGCCTTTCATCGACGTGGCCGTCTGCTCGGCCGACTTCCGCCCACCCGGTGCGAGCACGCCGGCGGACACGCTGCGGTTCCTGCGGGAGCACGGGGTCGTCTGGTCGGCGGTCAGCCGGGGAGGACGGCCCATCATCTGGGCGGGCCCGCACAGCAGTGGGACGGTGGACGTGCCCGCGATCCGTGTGGCGGACACGCTGGGGGCAGGTGACGTGCTGCACGGGGCGCTCGCTCATCACCTCGCCGATCGGGGGTCCCTGACCTCGGAGGGCTTCGTGCCGGCACTGCGGGGTGCGGCCGCGGTGGCCTCGCGGGCGTGTGCGTCGTTCGGCACACGGGCCTGGATGCAAGGCGGTTGAGGCCACACCATTCGCCGGCGCACCCTGCCCCGACTCGTGGTTGAAACTTCAAACGCAGATCGGCTCATCCATCGTATGGATGCACCGGATACGGGATTCGGATCGCGCCAAGGATGGCGGCCGGTCTCCGGAGGGGCCCATAGTCGTCCCAACCCGCCACGCCGCTGTCCGGACCAGCCGCCGTAGCGCGGCCGTCCCCTGCATGCCGAGCGCCGATGGCGTCCCTGACAGGCATGCCCGCTGCCGTACACCCCTGGAGTCGCCATGCCCGGTTCCGTCCCGCCGCCCTCTGCCGTCGCGGTCGAAGACGCCGCCCCGCCACCCGCAGCCGTGTCGGGTCCGGCCCATCTGCTGCGGGTGACCCTGCTGATGGCGGGCAGTTGTCTGCCGATCCTGGGGGCGGTGCTCATCGCGCCGGTGCTGCCGAAGATGCAGGACCACTTCGGATCCGTTCCGGGTGCCAAGGCGCTGGTGCCTCTCGCGCTGACCGTTCCGGCGCTGGCGCTGGCCCTGCTGGCCCCGTTCGCAGGCGTGATCGTGGACCGGCTCGGCCGCAAGCGGCTGCTGATCGTGGCGACCCTGCTGTATGCCCTGTTCGGCACCGCGCCGCTCTGGCTGGACTCGCTCGGCGCCATCATCGCCAGCCGCGCCCTCGTCGGCGTCACCGAGGCCGCGATCATGACGTGCTGCACCACGCTGATCGGCGACTACTACTCGGGACAGCGGCGGGTGAAGTACCTCGCCCTGCAGACCATGTGCGCCTCAGCCTCGGCCACCGTCTTCTTCGTGCTCGGCGGCGCGGCCGGATCGGCGGGCTGGCGGGTGCCTTTCTGGGTGTACGCCGTGAGTCTGGCGCTCGCCCCGCTGATGGCGACCGCCCTGCCCGACCCGGCCGCACGCCCGGCCGCCGTCGAGGCACCAGTCGCGGCGGAGGCCCGGCGGCCCTTCCCCTGGCGCGAGTTGCGAGGCATCTGCGCACTGACCTTCTTCGGCGCGATGGTCTTCTACACCGTGCCGGTGGAGATGTCGTACCTGCTCGACGACCTTGGGACGAAGAACTCCGGTGTGATCGGCCTGGCCACGGCGATCGCGAGTGCCGCGACCGTGGGTGGGGCGATCACCTTCGCCCGTCTCGGGCGCTCCCCGGACCAGATGCTGCCGGCCGTTCTCGCCGTCTGCGCGGTCGGCTTCGGGGTGATGTTCCTCGCGGGCAACGCGCCGCTGCTGGTCGTCGGAGCGGTGATCAACTGTGTCGGTACGGGCATGCTGCTGCCCGCCCTGCTCACCGGTGCCATGTCCCGGCTGGCGTTCGAGGACCGCGGCCGCGGCACGGGGCTGTGGACGGCGGCCTTCTTCGCCGGTGAGTTCGTGTGCCCGCTGGTGCTGCTGGCCGTGGAGTCGGCGGTGGGCAGCCTCGCCGGCGCCGTGGGCGTACTGGGGCTGGCCGCCGCTCTCGTCGGGGCGGGACTGCTGGCGGTCCGCCGCCGTGCGCCCGCCTCCGAGTCCGGGGCGCTGCCGGAGTCGCTCGCCTGAGGCCACGTACGCCGACGCCACCGACGCGCCGTTCAGGGGTCGACAGCGGGTTGCGGGCCCGGCCCCTGGCGGCGCCGGGCCCGCAACCCGCCACCGTCGCCCCTCGGCCACAACCCACCCACCCGGCCCGAGCCCAGCCCACGCACCAGGCAGACGCCGCACCGGATCACGGCCGACCCGACGCCGGCCCGACGCCCCGTGCCCCGGCAACGGCCGTCTCACGGCCGTTGCCCGTCAGTGTCGCGCCCACCTCTGCGGCCTTGTGCCGGAGCCAGATGTGGGCCGCGTCCTGGGTATGGACCGGGTGCCACCACATCGCCTCCTGCACGGGGACCGCCTCGAAGGGGCAGGGCAGGACGCGTACCGCGGCGGAGCGGACCGCTCCGCGGGCCAGGCGTTCCTGGATCATCGCGACCCGGCTGGTGCCCTCGACCATGTGGGGCAGCAACTGGAACGCCTGCACGGACACCTCCACCCGGGGGCTGATGCCGATCATGCTGAGCTGGCGGGCCGCGGGGGCGTCGTAGGGGCGCTGGTAGACGGCCCAGGGCAGGCGTGCCAGATGGTCGAGGGTGAGGTCGTCACCGATCTCGGGGTTGTCGTCGGCGACCAGGCACAGCCATCGGTCCTGGTGGAGGTCGACGGCGGGCAGGCCGTCGATGACGCCGTGCGGCATCAGGAGGCCGTCGACCGTGCTCAGTGCGGTGGCGGGGTTCTCCACGACGGACGGCGGCGTGTGCTGGAAGGTGAGCCGGATGCCGGGCGCCTCCTGGTGCAGGGCGCGGGCCAGGGCCGCGCCGAACACGGCCGTGCCGTAGTCGGAGGCGAGCAGCGTGAACTCCCGGTTCTCGGCAGTCGGGTCGAAGTCGGCCTGGCTGGAGAAGACGCGTTCCAGCAGGTCGCAGGCGGTCACGCTGCGGTCTCGCAGGGCGACGCCGAGCGGGGTCAGCTCGTAGGAGTTCCCGGTGCGTGCGAGCAATTCGTCGCCGAAATGACGGCGCAGCCTGGCCAGTGCCGCGCTCATCGCGGGCTGGCTCAGACCGATGCGCTCGCCGGCCCGGGTGACGTTGCGCTCCTCCAGCAGCGCACGCAGCGCGACGACCAGATTGAGGTCGAGTCGGGACAGGTTCACCGGTTACCACCTAGGTGCGAGCTGGCGAGCTGATGCGTGAGTGGCCCACGAGCCATCCATGTCATGGATGCGGCGGATCCACAGGATTGATTTCCCCGATTGCTTGATGGGGGTCAGAGTAGACCGCAACCCAGCAGGAGGAAATCTCATGGCAACGCTCGTGCAACCTGCCGGCCCGTTCGCGCTCGGCACGTTCTCGGCCCAGGACGACGAGGACCCCTTCCCCGGCCTCTTGGCCGGGGGCCGAGTACTCGACCTGAGCAAGGCCCTGGACTGGACGCCGTCCGGAGTGCGTGCCGTGGTGGAGCGGTGGGAGCAGGCCCTCCCCGTGCTGCACTCCCTGGCGGCCGACACCGCCCTCGACTGGCGGCCGCTGGAGGCCCTGCGGGTGCACGCCCCGCTGGAGCCCCGCCAGATCTTCCAGTCCGGCGCGAACTACCGCCAGCACGTGATCGACCTGGAGGTCGCGCACCGCTCCCCGGACGACCCGCGCACGCTCGAGGAGGCGCGTGCGGAGATCGCCGCGGTCATGGACCGCCGGGCCGCCGAGGACCTGCCGTACGTGTTCATCGGCCTGCCGAGCACCGTCGCGGGACCGTACGACGACGTCGTACTGCCCGAGTGGGCCGAACAGCCCGACTGGGAGCTGGAGTTGGCGGCCGTCATCGCCAAGCCCGCGTACCGGGTGCCGATCGAGGAGGCCCTGGAGTACGTCGCCGGGTACACGATCGCCAATGACCTCACCGACCGTGCCACCGTCTTCCGCCGGGACATGAAGGCCATCGGCACCGATTGGCTGCGGTGCAAGAACGCCCCCGGCTTCACCCCGCTCGGGCCATGGCTCGTGCCTGCCGGGTCGATCGCGGATCCGCAGGATCTTCGGGTCACGCTGAAGCTGAACGGCGACACCATGCAGGACGAGTCCACCAAGGACATGCTCTTCGGGGTCGCCCGGCTGGTGTCGTACATCTCCCGGACCTCCCGGCTTCTGCCCGGCGATCTGGTGTTGACCGGCAGCCCGGCCGGCAACGGCATGCACTGGGGCCGGCTGCTGCGCGACGGCGACGTCATGGAGGGCTCCATCACCGGTCTGGGCGTTCAGCGCACCCGATGTGTGGCGGAGAGAGCGTCATGACCCTTGACCGTCACGACCCGGAAGGCGCGATCGCCGAGGCCGCCAAGGCCTGCTCGAACTGGGGGCGTTGGGGTGAGGACGATGTGCTCGGCACGCTCAACTTCCTCGACGAGGCCAAGCGGCGCGAAGGCGCTGCGCTCGTGCGCCGGGGAGTCAGCTGCTCGCTGTCGCAGTCCTTCGACATGAACGGCCCGCAGAAGGGCTGGCGCCGGCGGACCAACCCGGTCCACACGATGCTCGACACCGGCACCGACGCCGCTCTCGGCAACCAGGGCTTCCCGCACGGCATCGGCGGGGCCGACGATGTGATCGCCATGCCGTTGCAGTGCTCCACCCAGTGGGACGGGCTCGGCCACATCTTCGACCACGGCAAGGCCTGGAACGGACGCCCGGCGGAGAAGGTCGTCACCTCCGACGGGGACCTCGTCACCGGCATCGAGCACATGGCACCCCATGTCGCCGGGCGCGGAGTCCTCCTCGACGTGGGCCGAGTGGTGGGCAGTGAAGGCGAGTTGCCCGACGGGTTCGCGATCACCGAGGAGCATCTGACCGCGACCGCCGCGGCACACGGGGTGGCCGTCGGGCGCGGCGACATCGTCCTCGTACGGACCGGGCGCCTCGCCCGCGCCCGGCGCGCGGGCTGGGGCGACTACGCGGGCGGGCCCGCGCCGGGTCTGTCGTTCACCACCGCCGGCTGGCTGCACGGCACCGAGATCGCCGCCATCGCCACCGACACCTGGGGCTTCGAGGTGCGGCCCAACGAATTCGAGAACGCCTTCCAGCCGCTGCATCAGGTCGTCATCCCCCACATCGGACTGCTGATCGGCGAGATGTGGGACCTCGACGCGCTCGCCGCGGACTGCGCCGAGGACGGCGTGTACGAGTTCTGGCTCACCGCCGCGCCGCTGCCGATCACCGGCGCGGTCGGCTCCCCGGTCAACCCCGTCGCCGTCAAGTAACGCCCACAGCCGCGCCCTGAAGGGGCGAGCCGCATCCCCCGCCGCCCGAAGCCGTGCGGCCCCGACCGGAGGTATCCCCAGATGAACGATCCCACTGCCCGTTCCGTCCTCGTCGTCGGCGGGGGCGCCTCCGGCAACGCCGTCACGATCCTGCTGCGCCGTGCGGGCATCACGGTGGACCTGGTCGAGGCCAGTCCCGACTGGCACTCCTCCACCGGTTCCGGCATCACCCTCCAGGGCAACGCCCTCAGGGTGCTGCGCGAACTGGGCGTCTGGGAGCAGGTGAGCGCCTCCGGGTTCGCCTTCGGTTCGGTCGGGATGACCGACACCGACGGCACCGTGCTGTTCGTCGCCGAGGACATCCAGACCGGCGGCCCGGACCTGCCCGCCACCGTCGGCATGCAGCGCCCCCGGCTGCAGCAGATCCTCAGCGACGCGGTCCGCGCGTCCGGCGCCACCGTGCACCTGGGCGTCACCGCCGAGTCCCTGGAGCAGGACGGCGACGGCGTCTCCGTACGCTTCAGCGACGGCACCGAGGGCCGGTACGACCTGGTGGTCGCCGCCGACGGCCTCAACTCGGCGACCCGCGCCGCGATCGGCATCACCGACAAGCCCACGCCGACCGGCATGGCCATCTGGCGCATCGCCGCCCCTCGCCCCGAGGGCCTGGAGCGCACCGACCTCGCCTACGGCGGACCGGCCCACATCGCCGGATACTGCCCCACCAGCGAGAGCACCATCTACGCCTACGTCGTCGAGGGGTGCCGGGACCGTGCGTCGATCCCGCCGCAGTCGTACGCCGACGAGATGCGCGGCCTTGCCCAGGGCTACGGCGGCTTCTGGCCCGAGATCGTGAAGCACATCGACGATCCGGCCGAGGTCAACTACACCTGGTTCGACCGCCACCTGGTGGAGGGCCCCTGGCACCGCGGCCGGGTCGTGCTGGTCGGGGACGCCGCCCACTGCTGTCCGCCCACCCTCGCGCAGGGCGCGGCGATGTCCCTCGAGGACGCCTTCGTCCTCTGCGAGTTGCTGACCACCCGTGACGACTGGGACGACCAGCTCTTCACCGACTACCGGGACCGGCGGCTGCCCCGGGTGCGCATGGTCGTCGACGCCTCCGTCCAGCTCGGCCAGTGGGTGCTCGACGGGGTGCACGACGCCGACGTGCCCGGGCTGATCGGCCGCACCATGAACGCGCTGAAGGAGCTCCCGTGACCGATCCCGCCGACCTCTCGTCGATACCGACGATCGACGTCCACGCCCACCTCCTGCTCGCGGAGGTCGAGGAAGCCGTCGCCGGGCATCCCGGTCTTGCCGAGGCCCGCGAGCTCGACGCCCGCCGCAACGGGCCGGCTGCCCTGGCCGTGAGCGGTCCGATGGTCGGCGCCCGTGTGCCGAAGCTGACGGACGTCGACGTGCGGCTGGCGGCGATGGACGCGCAGGGTGTGGACGTCCAGCTGGTCAGCCCGTCCCCGTCGCACTACCACTACTGGGCCGAGCCCGAACTGGCCCGGCAGGTATGCCGGTTGGCGAACGAGGGCACCGCCGCGCACTGCGCGAAGGCCCCCGACCGGCTGCACGGCCTCGGCCTGATCCCCCTCCAACACCCCGGTCTTGCGGTGGAGTTGCTCGACCACGCGCTGGATCAGGGACTCAAGGGCGTGGAGATCTCCTCGCACGCGCCCGGCCGCGAGTTGTCGGATCCCGCGTACGAGCCCTTGTGGGCCCGGGCGGAGGAGACCGGCGCGCTGGTCTTCCTGCACCCGTTCGGCTGCACGCTCGACGAGCGCCTGGACCAGTGGTACCTGTCCAACACCGTCGGCCAGCCAACCGAGAACGCGGTGGCCCTCTCCCACCTGATCTTCTCCGGTGTCCTGGACCGCCATCCGGGCCTGAAGCTGATCGCGGCGCACGGCGGCGGCTATCTGCCCACCCACATCGGCCGCTCCGACCACGCCTGGCGGGCCCGCCCCGACGCCCGGCGCTGCGCGCGGAAGCCGAGCAGCTATCTGCGGCAGCTCTACTTCGACTCCCTCGTCCACGACCCGCACGTACTGGGGGAGTTGCTCCGGGCGGCCGGGCCGGAGCGGGTCCTGCTCGGCTCCGACTTCCCCTTCGACATGGGCACCGACGACCCGCTGGGCGCACTGCGTGCCGCGGACCTGCCCGAGCCCGACTTCCACGCGGTGCGGGGCGGCAATGCCGCCGCCCTGCTCAAACTCGCCTGAGGAGGCCCCCATGAGCAATCGCCTGCTGACCCACCTGCGGCATGTCGACCTCGCCGTGCCCGACTACGACAAGCAGCTCGACTTCTACTCCGGAGTATGGGGCCTGACCAAGGTCGCCGAGGACTCCGGCATCTCCTTCCTGGCCGCCGAGGGCAGCCCCGAGCAGTACGTCGTCCGGCTGCGCAAGGCCGACGAGAAGCGCCTCGACCTCGTGTCCTACGGTGCCGCGAGCGCGGCCGACGTGGACACGTTCGCCGACCAACTCCTGACCGACGGCGTGCAGTTGATCTCACAGCCGGGCAAGGTGGACACCCCCGGCGGCGGCTACGGCTTCCGCTTCTTCGACGTCGACGGGCGCACCATCGAGGTCTCCGCCGACGTCCAGGTACGGCAGCACCGCAAGATCGAGGAGAAGGAGTCCATCCCGGTCAAGCTGTCGCACGTCGTCCTCAACTCCCCCGATCTGAACCGCACCCGGCAGTGGTACGAGCGCCACATGGGCTTCCGTCTCTCCGACACGCTCAGCTCGCCGCACATGGGCGAGGTCATGCACTTCATGCGGATCTCCAACCAGCACCACTCGATGGCCATCGCGCAGGGCCCCCACACCTCCCTGCATCATGTCTCCTTCGAGATGCGCGGACTGGACGAGTACATGCGCGGCTCCGGGCGTGTGATGCGGGCCGGGATCCGCAAGATCTGGGGTCCCGGCCGCCACATGGCGGGCGACAACACGTTCACCTACTTCCTCGACCCGCACGGCAACACCGTCGAGTACACGACGGAGCTGGAGGTCCTGGACGAGGACACCTGGCACCCGCACGTCTACGACTTCTCCCAGCCCGAGGTCACCGACCAGTGGGGCACCGCGAACCCCATGAACGAACTGGTCGCCAAGGAGTCCTTCAACGACGTGGACCGCGGCGTCTTCGTCGCCCCGCCGGTCTGACCGGCACCCCTCGTCACCGGGGGCGCGGCAGCCCTGTCATGCCCTGACTCCCCGCCGCGCCCCCGGCCTTCGCGTCCGCCCTCCGACAGGACACCGCCCATGCGTTTCGCCACATACGAGTACCGCACCCGACGCCAAGTGGCCGTCGTCGATGACAACGGCACGCTCTACCCCCTGCCGGGCGTCAGCTCGCTGACCGGTCTGCTCGCCGAGGGCAGCGGTCTGCCCGAACTGCTCGACGCGGGCTCAGTGATGGTCGACGTACCGGCCGGCCCCCATGTCTCGGACGTACGACTGCTGGCACCGCTCCAGCCGCCCACGCTGCGGGACTTCGTCACCTTCGAGGAGCACGTGGAAGGCGTACGGCGGTCGGTGGACGGGAGCGCGGGCGTGCCCGAGCAGTGGTATGCGGCCCCCACGTTCTACTTCACCAACCCCTACGCGGTGTACGGCCCGGGCGACGACATCCCCATGCCGCCGGGGTCCGGTGTGCTGGACTTCGAGCTCGAGGTTGCCGCCGTGATCGGCAAGGAGGGCCGCGACCTCACTCCCGAGCAGGCCCGTGAGCACATCGTCGGCTACACGATCCTGAACGACTGGTCCGCTCGCGACCTGCAGTCCGCCGAGATGCGGGTGGGGCTCGGCCCGTGCAAGGGCAAGGACACGGCCACCACTCTGGGCCCGTATCTGGTCACCGCCGACGAGCTGGACGAGTACCGCGACGAGGACGGGTTCCTGCGGCTCGCTCTCACCGCCGCGGTGAACGGCGAGGTGGTCGGCAAGGACCTGCTGTCCAACATGAGCTGGACGTTCGAGGAGATGGTCGCCTACGCCTCGCGCGGGACCTGGGTGCGCCCCGGCGACGTCCTCGGCTCGGGCACCTGCGGCAACGGCGGCTGCCTCGCCGAGCTGTGGGGCGTACGAGGCAGACAGGACCCGGCGCCGCTCAGGCCCGGCGACACGGTCACGCTCACCGTCGAGGGCCTCGGCAGTGTCTCCAACACCGTGGTGAGCGGGCCCGATCCGCTGCCCCTCCCGGCCGGCCGGCGCCGCTCGCGGGAGCGGCCGTGAGCGGCCTCGGTCGGAAGCGGCTGCTCGGCAAGGTCGTCGTGGTGACGGGTGCGGCGGGCGGCCAGGGCGCCGCGGAGGCCGAGGCACTCGCCGACGAGGGCGCCCTGGTGATCGCCACCGATGTGACGCAGGGGCCGGGCTGTCGCCGCCTCGACGTCACCAGTGAGCAGGACTGGGCCGGCCTCGCCGCCGAACTGCAAGGGTCGTACGGGCAGGTGCACGGCCTGGTCAACAACGCGGGGGTCACCTGGCGCGCCCGCATCGACGAAGTACGCCCCGAGGACATGGCCCGCGTCCACGCCGTCAACGTCACCGGACCGCTCCTCGGGATCCAGTACCTGGTGCCGCTGATGCGTGCGGGAGCGTCGATCGTGAACATCGGCTCGTCCGCGGCGCTCACCGCCCACTACCCGGTCGCGTACACGGCCGCCAAGTGGGCGCTGCGCGGCCTGTCGAAGACCGCCACCATGGAACTGGGCCCCCGAGGCATCCGTGTGAACACCATCCACCCCGGCTTCATCGAGACGGACATGACCGCCTCCGCGGCTCCGGCTTTCCGCGAGGCGAACCTCCGCCTGACCCCGCTCGGCCGCACCGGCACGGTGGAGGACATCACCCCGCTCGTCACCTTCCTGCTCTCGGACGACTCCGCCTTCATCACCGGAGCCGAGATCCCCGTGGACGGCGGCCTCACCTCCCACGGCGGCGCGATGCCCATCTCGGACGCCCTGCGCCGCGACGCGTGAGTCGGGGGCGGCATCCCCGACTCACGCGTGCCGGTCTGGTCCTACGACAGCGGCATGACCTTGCGGTAGGTGAACACCGCGGCCGCCGCGACCACGACATGCATGAGGAGCAGCGCACCGACACCAATTGCACCGCCGGCACCGAAGAGCAGGAAGTCGGGAACGAACGAGATCACGACGAGGGTCGGCACCAACCACCGCACCAGCGCCTCGGGCACCTTCGCCACCTTGCGCACAATGGCCCAGCCGACCGCGCCGGCCACCACGCCGACCGCCGTCAGGAATATGTACGAGGACGCCTTCAGCGGCTTGAAGTCGTCCGGCGCGCCCGCGGCCAGGGCGAGGAGAGCGAGGACCGCGTCCGCCGCGGAGGCCACGACGATCGCGGCCAGCACACCTCCCGCCACGACGAGCGGACCACGGCGGACGGCGACGGCGTCTGAGGCAACAGACATGGCAACTCCAGGGGGAAGGACGCGGAGAGCTCCACGATGAATGTTTGAAGTATCAAACGAGAGTCTGGACGAATATGTTTGATATTTCAAGCTCTACGGGCTGACGAGCCAGCGTCCGAGCCACATGTCTGTGCCTCTCAGGCCGACGGTTCCGGGGCCGGTCCGCTGGTGCCCCGGACCACCAGCTTGGGGTCCAGGACGGCCTCCCGCGGTTCCAGCTCCGGCTGCTCCAGGCGTTCCACGGCGAACCGTACGGCGCGTTCCGCCATGAGCCGTGCGTCCTGGCGCACGGTGGTCAGCCCGATCGGCATCAGATGGGAGAGATGGCTGTCGTCGTATCCGACGACGGGCACATCGCGGGGAATTTCGAGGCCGGCCCGGCTCAGGGACGGTGACACCGAGCCGGGCGACCGAACCAGTTTGGCAGGTACCTGACGTATGGTCAGGCCTCCTCTACTGTCACGGTGACGGGCGTGCCGGTCTCGACGGTGCGGCTGACCGTGCAGAGCCGGTCGTGGGACGTCTTGACGGCCCGGGGAAGAATCGCGCGGGCCCGGTCCGCGCCTTCGCCGTCCGGGAAGGCGACGGAGAAGGTGACCTGGAGATCGGTCATCCGGTTGCCGAGCTCGTCATTGATCTTGTTGCCGGTCACCGCGACGGAGAACCTGGCCGGTTCCGCGTGACGGCTGGTGGCGATGTCGACGTCGACCGCCGTGCAGCCGCCGAGTGCGGCGAGCAGCAACTCGACCGGGGTGAATTCGTCCTCCCGGCCGGGTTCGGAACCGGTCCCGAAGCTGATCGTGCCGCCGCGGGCGTTGGTCGCGACGAAGTGTCCGGTGCTGGTGCGCTCGACGGTGACGGAGCGCAGGGAATCTTCTGCCATGGCGACGACACTATGCGCTCCGCGGGGTGTGCGGCGAAGCCCGGGCAGGTGTATCCGGGCGGTGGGAGCGTGGTCCCCGATCAGTTGCTGATCGCGAGCATGAGTGGAGCCATGGCCTCCGCCGCCGGCGAGCCGGGCGTCGGCAAAGCCACACTCAGTCGGCGCTTCGCCGCCCGGGGGGGGAGCTCGTCATCCTGCAGCTGGCCAACGCCAACGTCATCGCCCCCCGGCGCCCCGATCCCGAAGCCCCGGCTCCGGCCGCCCTCTACCGCGCCATGGTCCGCCTCGCGCGAACAGGCGGGCAGCTGGAGACGTGGCTGGTGTGCGTCGGGACGCTCTCTGGCCGTCGTGACGAACACCGAGCGGGGGACGGTAATGCTGCTTGAAAGGGATGGCGATCCCGGCGAGCATGCCGTGGATCCAGGAGCCGAGGGGGCCTGCGGACGCACGCCGGGTGGTCGATGGCTGACCGGGCCGTCGCCGGGCCCGGATGAAGACGGCGACAGGGCGGGCGGGAAGAGGGACAACTCCCTCTTCCCGCCCGCCCTGTGGGTGAAGGCGGCTCTGCCGCCGGTGGTCAGACGCAGAGAAGGACGATCAGGCCATTGCACTCGTTGTCGCCGTCGTCACCACCACCATGGCCACGGTGACCTCTTCCTTCACCGTGGCCGTGTGCCGAGGTCCGCTCGGCAGCGGTCGTCTTTGCGGTGAGCTGCGTGGTGGGCGTCGCGTCAGCGGCGGAAGCGGCGGTCGCCGCTCCGGCCACGCAGGCGATGCCCAGCACGGCGCTCACCGCGAATATTCGCGGAAGTCGGAAAGCGATCTTGTTGGCGCGGCCGAGGCGAGTGGGGCTGTTCCCCTGTGTTGTGTTCATGCAGCCACCTTGCACACCCCTGCGGCCAATTTCGCTCCGAGCGCGGCCGATTGGGTGAGCCACGCGCAGCGAGGGATTTCGCGGTTCCCACGGCGCTTCCCTGGCGCTCCTCCGGACGTACGAACTCGCCGTCCACAGGCCGAACTTGTGCGAGCCCTCTCAGGCGACGGGAGCGTCCAGGGGACGCAGCTCGTCCGCATACGAGACGGAGATGCGGCGCATCAGGCCGTCCACGGAGATGTCGTACTGGCCCAGCCGCCACAGCGGCGGAGAGTAGGCGTGGATCGAGACGGCGTCGTCGGTGGCGCCGGTGAGCCGGTGGATGTGCTCGGGGCCGAAGCAGAAGGATGTGCCGGCCTCGACGGTGACGCGCAGATGGCTGCCGCCGATGCGCGGGGTGCACTCCTCGAGTGCGCCCTGTACGACGCTCACGGCGCCGGCGGAGAGGTCGTGGTCGTGCCAGCCGGTGTCGTTCTGCCGGGTCCAGCACAGCAGCCAGACGTCGACGTAGGCGTCGCGGTACAGGGATGCGTAGTGCCGCTCGTGGTCGGAAAAGGCCACGTGGGCGCGCCAGAGGTCCGGGCGGGCGGCGAGGTCCGTGACGAGTGCCCGGAGTTCGTGCTTGTCGAGGGTCCGCTCCGGCAGGGACTCGTACGTCATGGGTGGCTCCTTTCGGGGGTGCGTCGGGCTCGGAGCACGGTGGTTCAGATGCGGCCGTGCAGCAGGCGGGCGGGGTTGACGGTGCGCAGGGCGTGGACGGCGGCGTCCGCGCCGAGGTCGGGAACGGCGGGTGGTGCGTAGGGGCGGTCGCTGCCGTTGACGACCACGTCGATGCCGACGGCGCGGACGACGGCGTCGACGGCCCGGGTGCCGTAGGAGGAGGTCTCGTAGAACACGCCGAGGTCGATCTCGCCGCGTCCGCCGCCGCGCGCGGCGAGGCGTTCGCCGTGCAGGGGCGCGAGGCCGGCGAGGGCGGCGAAGCAGACGCGCAGGGCCGGGTGGCGGGCGCGGCCGAAGGCGCGGAAGGCGAACCAGGAGGCATGCAGCTGCTGCACGTACGGGACCAGGGCCGGCCACCACGGAGGGGTGCCGTCGGCGGGCGGGGCCGCGCCGGGGTGGACGAAGAGGGGCCTGTCGTGGCGGGCGAGGACGTCGAGGAGGGGTGCGCAGTGCGCCCAGCCTGCCGCGTCGAGGAGGGCGGTGGCGGGAAGTTGGAGGCCGACGCAGCCGCGGCGCAGTTCGCGTTCCACCGCTTCGGGGTCCGGTGCTGTCAGGCAGGGGGAGGCCCAGACGGCGAAGGGGGCCGGGAGGGCGAGGGCGCCGTCGTGGAACGCGGTCAGCAGGGGTACGGCCTCGGCGGGCGGCAGATACTCGATGCCGAGGGGGCTGGAGAGGGACACCAGGGCCAGGTCGAGGCCGTCGGTGGCGGCGAGGCGGGTGCGGGCCTCGGGGTCGTGGTCGGCCGGGTCGACTGTATAGGGCGGTTCCCCGGCCAGGTGCAGCGTCCAGGCGTCGAGGTACGGGGGTGTCGTGCGGGAGCGCAGCAGCTCGATGAGGGCGGGCGGCCAGATGTGCTGGTGGACGTCGGTGGGCACGCGGCGGTCCTCGCTGGGAGAGCGACGTTGAACGGTTCACTGACGCGGTTAAGCGATTCACTGATGCGGTTAACTTAATCGCTTAACAAGAAGCCGTGTCAATGGTGTCACGGCCTTGGGCGGCGCGATGCGACCACAAGGCGCAGCCACCCCGGTAGGCTTCCCGGCATGGCCAGGCCCAACAAGCGCACCACCCTCCGGGAGGTGGCCGAGGCCACGGGCCTCTCCACCGCAGCCGTCTCCTATGCCCTGCGCGGCAAACACGTCTCCAAGGAGACCGAGGAACGGGTGCGCAGGGCCGCGGCCGAGCTCGGCTACGAGGCCGACCCGATCGCGCGGGCCCTGGCCAGCGGCCGTACCAGCATGGTCGGTGTCCTCGCGGGCGACCTCCAGGACCTGTGGCAGCAGCAGCTGATGGCGGCCATCGGCCGGGAACTCCTGGCCGGCGACCGCTATGCGCTGATCCTGGACGCGGGCGGGGACCCCGACCGCGAGCTGGTCCTCGCCAAGCAGCTGCGCGATCAGCGGGTCGACGCGCTGCTGGTGTCCCCCGTGGATCCCTCGGCGCAGGGCTGGGCCGATATCGCGGACGCGCTGCCGGTGGTGGCCGTCGGCGACTCGCTGAGCCGGGCCCGCACGGCGGGGCAGGTCATCTTCGACAACCGGGCCGGCATCGACGCCGTACTGGAGTATCTGCACGGGCTGGGCCACCGCCGGGTGACCGTGCTGACGCCGACCCGGCCGAGCACACCGGACCGGCCGGCCGATGTGTACGTGGGCGAGGCGGCCGGCCGGCTCGGGCTGCGGGCCGAACTGGTGCCCTGTCCACAGGAGTTGGGCGAGGCGACGGCGGTGGCGCGGCGCGTGCTGCAGGGTGCCCACGCACCGACGGCGGTGTTCTGCTTCTCGGACTCGCTGGCGTACGGGGTGTATGCGGCCGCGGCGGAGGACTCCCTGGAGGTGGGCCGGGACGTCTCCGTGGTCGGCTTCGACGACCATCCGGTGTCGCGGGTGCTCACGCCGCCGCTGACCACGGTGGACTGGGGGCTGAGCGAGATCGCGGCCGAGGCGGCTCGGCTGACGGTTGCGGCGATCGAGGGCAGGCGGGTGCGCAGGAAGCGGGTGCTGTGTGCGCCGCGGATGCGGGAACGCGGGTCGGCCGTGCGGGCCTGAACTCCGGATGAACCGAAGAGGGGCTCAGCCGGCGTGACCGTCTCTCCCCCCGTGTCTGCGCTACGTCTCCTCGCGCCCGGGCAGCCGGCCACAGGGCATCAGTCGCAGCGGGTCTCCAGGCGGCAGCAGCAGGAGGCCTCGATGGGCACGTCCGCCACGGCCGTGGCGATCTTCAGCTGCTGGGCCACGATCTGCGCCTCGCCGTCCTTGCCGAGCCGTACGAGGCACTCACGGAAACCGTGCAGCGCCCAGACGTTGGCCGGGTGCTGCTGTGCGCGTGGCAGGGTGTCGTCGAGGCCCAGGTCGGCCCGGTAGACGGCCTCGGCCTCCGCGACCAGGCCCTGTTCCAGGAGCAGCGCTCCGTAGGCGTGCCGGGTGGGCTGCATCCAGCCCCAGGGTTCGTCATAGGGAAGGCCGTCGTCCAGCTCGATCGACCGGCGCAGGGCCGCGAACGCGGCGTCGTGGTTGCCCTTGCGGTACTCCAGCTCTCCGTCCAGCATCGCCGCGGCGATCGCGAGGATGTCAGCGCAGGTGTTGTTGAACAGCATGCGGGTCTCGGGGACCCGGGCGACCGCTTCGCGGAAGAGCCGCCGCTCGGCCTCGGCCTCCTCGATCCGGCCGGTGGCGGAGAACGCTACACCGCGCGCGTAATGCTGCATCGCCGTGCTCACGCAGTACAGGCGCCTGTCGGCGGGCATCGCAAGGGCGAGGATGTCGTCCCAGCGGCCGAAGCGGATGAGCACGTGCACCCGCATCGCGAGGAAGCTCTCCACCCAGTCCGCCATGGGCGGGCTCTCGACCCGCAGCAGCTCCTCGGGCACGGCCGCCTCGAGCCGGTGCACCGTGTCGATCGCGTCCCGGTAGCGGCCGAGGAACATCGCTCCGTAGATCTTGAAGTGGAGGTTGTGGCACCGGTACAGGGTGTAGAAGTTCATCGCCCCCGCCCGGGCATGGAACTTCTCGTCGGCTTCGATCGCCGTGGTGTTGTCGGAGACGACCCGGCGGTAGTCGCCGCAGAGCACTTCCAGATGTGACGGCATGTGCTGCAGATGTCCGGCGTCCGGCATCAGACCGCGCAGCCGGTCACCGGCCGACAGGGCGGCCTCGGGGGTCGGGGACATCTCCATCAGGTGGATGTACAGGTGCAGCAGGCCCGGGTGGTGCGCGCCCGCCTCCGTGGCGAGCGCCTGCTCCAGCACCGCCCTGGCCTCGGTGGTGCGCGCGCCAGGGGCCGGTGTGCCGGTGCGGATGTCCCACAGCTGCCAGGGGGTGAGGTTCATCAGGGCGTCGGCGTACAGGGTGGCCACGTCGAGGTCGTCGGGGGCCAGTCGGTGGACGGCCCGCATGCTGTCGGCGTAGGCGGTGTTCCACACGGAACACTCCTCGACGGCCGGGGCCCGCTCCTGGGGATAGCGTGCGCGCAGGGCGTCGACGAGGGCCTGCTCGACGGGGGTGGCGCCGGCGGCCTTGGCGTGGGCGCGCTGCGCCGCGGCGTGGGTGCGCTCCACCGTCCCGGCCAGGTCCTTCTCGTCGAAGAACTCCCAGGGTTTGTTGTAGTTGGGGCCCAGCGCATAGGCCACGCCCCAGTCGGCCATGGCGAAGTCGGGATCCGCCGCGGCAGCCGTCTCGAAGCAGCGCACGGCCTCCTCGTGGTTGAAGGCGAAGGTCCAGTTCAGTCCGCGGTCGAACCACAGCTGCGCCTCGGACGACGAGGTCGTCACGCGCCGGACGTGGCTGCCGAGGTCGTAGTAGTTCACAGATGACGAAATACCGCACACCGGCCATACCCCACAAGACCTGCCCCCCACGCCTGACAGGTACAACGCAAAGGAATCGCATGGTCTAGACCAAGAAGCCGTTTGGTCTAGTCCAAAGCATGGACGCGGTCACGGTCCGGCAGGAAGCTGGGGCACTCCCCCACCCCCATCGGAGGCACACCGTGAGACGTCTTCGTGCATGCCTGGGCGCAGCCGCCGCCGTCGGACTCACCGCCGCAGGAACCACCGCCCTGACAGCGGGCAACGCCTCGGGCGCGACCGCCGCGCTCAGCAACCGCTGGTACGCGGCGGCCCCGTACCTGATGCCACTGGACAACGACCCCCCGGACCCGGCCGCCATCATGGACGCCACCGGCCTCAAGGCCTTCCAGCTCGCCTTCGTCCTCGCCCCCAACGGCGGCGGCTGCTCCCCCACTTGGGGCGGCACCGCCCCCGTCTCCGCGGACACGGCCGTCCAGTCCGTCATCGACACGATCCGCGGCAAGGGCGGCGACGTGTCCGTCTCCGTCGGCGGGTACGGCGGCACGAAGCTCGGCCAGGTGTGCTCGGACGCGGCGGCGACGGCGGCCGCGTACCAGCAGGTCATCACCAAGTACGGCCTCCACGCGATCGACTTCGACCTGGAGGAGCCGGAGTACGAGAACACCGCGGCCATCAAGAACGAGATCGGCGCCGCGAAGATCCTCCAGCAGAACAACCCCGGCCTGTACGTCTCCGTCACCACGGCCGGCACCGCCGACGGCACCGGCTGGTTCGGCAAACAGATGCTGCTGGAGGCGAAGTCACAGGGCTTCACGCCGAACAACTTCTCCATCATGCCCTTCGACGGCGGCTTCAACGGCGCGGCCTCGCAGACCAGTGCGCTCACCAACTTCAACGCCATCCTCCAGTCGACGTTCGGCTGGGACCAGGCGACGGCCTACGCCCACGAGGGCTTCTCCGGGATGAACGGGCGCAGCGACTCCGGCGAGAACTTCACCCAGGCCGACTTCCAGACCGTGCTGGACTACGCCACCAGCCACAACATGGACCGCTTCACCTTCTGGTCCCTCAACCGCGACCGGCAGTGCACGCCGGTCGACAACGGCGGGCGCACCTCCGGCACTTGCTCCAGCGTGGCGCAGAACTCCTGGGACTTCGCGAAGTACTCGGTGAAGTTCGCGGGCGCCACCCCGCCGGACTCCACTCCCACTCCCACTCCGACGCCCACGCCGACACCCACCGCGTGCCAGACCGCCTGGAGTTCGAGCGCCGTCTACACCGCCGGTGACGAGGTCTCGTACAACAAGCACAACTGGAAGGCCAAGTGGTGGACCCAGAACGAGACGCCCGCCGCCACCGACTGGGGGCCCTGGCAGGACGAGGGGGCCTGCTGAGCATCGTCCCCGGCTGAACCGGCCTGCGGCGCCGTCCTCCTACAGGTCGACGGCGCCGTCCGCCGCGCAAGCCCTCGCGGCCAGCCCCTCGGTGTCCGCGTCCGGCCGCAGCATCCCGGCGACGATCTCGGCCGTGGCCCGGTGCCAGTCGCCGCTGCGGCGGAGCATCGCGTGGTCACCGCCGCGGACCAGCACGAGGCCGGCCCGGGCTCCGGCCTCCCTCGCCCGGCGCACATAGTCCGCCGACTCGGCGAGCGGCGTCACATGGTCGCGGTCACCGTGCAGGACCAGCAGGCGCACACCGCCGAGGTGGCGGGCGGAGTCCACGGGCGGACACCACGGCGCCAGCGCCAGCACGCCGCGCACCAGCGGGTGCGACGCGGCCCGCAGGGCCGCCCTGGCTCCCATCGAATGCCCTACGAGGACGGTGGGCACCGTTCCCGCCAGCCGCTGGAGTTCGTCCAGCGCCCGCAGTGCGTCGTGGGCGGGGTCGGCGTCGTTCCAGCCCTGGTGCCGGTAGCGGACCTGCCCGAGCAGGACGTCCGGGGGCGAGGCCGCTCCGGCCGCCCGCAGGACCGGAAGCATACGGAGCGCGGCCGGCTGCCAGGGGTGCGCCGTCCGGCGGCTCAGCTCGTGGCCGCCGTGCAGCGTCACGATCGCCGCGGCCACGCCTTCGGGCGGCGCGTGCCGCACGATCAGCGCGGACTCGTTGTGCTGCACTGCCCCACGGTTGCTCACCCGTACCGCACCTCTCCACTCCGGACACCTCATCCTCCCCCGAGGCTCCGGGACGGCGCCGCGCAGGGGGCGCACGCAGTAGATCAGTGAGCCCTGTACGCGCCTGCACGCAGGTGGGGACAATGCGCCAGGTCGGCGCTCTCATGGCCGAAAACGCCGGGCACCTCCGCTCCAAGTCGTCGAGAAAGCAGGTCGGCTCCCGTGCTGCTACGTCTGCCCGAGTCCGTGTCCCAAGCGCAGGAGTGCCTCGCCGAGGGAGCCGTACCCGTCGGGGGGGCGACCCTGATCTGGGCCGACTGGCAGCGCGACGGGTTTCCCGAGCAGGCCGTGTCGCTGCGCAGGCTGCCGGAGGCCAATGTGATCGGGCGCGGGATCCTGGGCGGCGCCGTCGTGCTGAACACCGTCGACGAGCGCGTGCCCGAGGTGCTGCACCGTGCGGCCGCCGCGGTGGGGACGGGAGCCGTGCGCCGAACGGCCACCGTCGGCGGCAACCTCGTCGGCAGCACGCTGCGCTGTCTGCTGCCGGCCGCGCTGGTGCTGAAGTCCTGGGCGACGGTGCTCGACCGGGACCGGGTCTACGAGACCGACCTCGCCGAAGTCCTCGCCAAGCACCACCTCCTGCTCAGCCTGCACTGGCGCGAACCGCTCGCCAGCGGTTACCGAAAACTGCCCGGCGAGGCGGGTGGACAGCCGCCGCTCGTGGTCGCCGCCGCGGTGCACACGGATGACGGCGGGCTCAACCGCCTCCACGTCGCCGTACGCGACGGCTACGACGTGCTCACGGACGAGGTCCCCTGCCATGCCGGCCCGGAAGCGGCGATCCGTGCTCTGGGAGACACGCCCGTCGGCACGCTCCACGTGGCGGCGTGGCAAACCGTGCGTGAACACGTCACCGACCTGCTGGCTCGCCCGGTCAGTCGGTGATGTCAGGCCGCCACGGGCATGGCCTCGGTGGCCCGCCGTGCCTTGATGACGAGCACCAGCGCGGCGACGGCCGATCCGGCACCGACCGGTGCGATCGGCCACCATGGCGGTGTGTCCTCCCGTATCGCCGAGGAGAACGCCAGGAACAGGCAGACGGCCAGGCCGACAACGACACCGGAGGCGCTTGCCCAGGGGTACAGCGTCAACGGCACGACGAAGAAGAAGCCGTCCGGTGTCATGCCCCGTGGCACGACAGGCGGCATCCTGCCGGGGCTCTCACTCCGCCGTCTTGCGGGCCAACGCGTTGTTGTCTATCGAGTTGTGCACGCTGAAGCTCACGGCGTCCGAGCGGTAGCGGTCGTCCGACCACTCCACCGGGCGCCCCTCGCGGGTGGTCGTGACGCGACGGACGCGCAACAGGGGGCTGGTGCGGCGGATGCCGAGGAGTTCGGCGTCCTGCGCGCTCGCCGCGACCGCGTCGATGACGTGCTCGCCGTAGGCGAAGACCAGACCCGTGCTGTCATAGAGGAGTTGGGTGACCGAGGGGGCGTACGGGTCGATCGCCTCGACGGCGGGTGAGATCCAGTCGGCGTACACGGTGCGCTCGACGAGGACGGGTTCGCCGTCCAGGCCGCGGACCCGCAGGACGTGCAACACCCGTGCGCCCTCCCGGAGTTGGAGGCGGGCGGCATCCTGCGCGGTGGCGGGCAGGTACTCCTGGGCCACGACCCGGCCGGTGGCCTCGCGGCCCATGGCGCGGGCCCACTGGGCGAAGCTGCGCAGTTCGGCGAAGCTCTGGCTGCGCCGGCTGGCCAGGACGACCCGCCGGGCGCCCTGGCGGGAGCCGATCAGGCCCTCGGCGGTCAGCGCGGCGACGGCCTGGCGGACGGTGCCGCGCGAGACGCCGTAGTGGGCGGCGAGTTCCGTCTCGGCGGGCAGCCTGCTGCCGACCGTGTACTCCTCACGGTCGATCGCCCGCCGCAGCTCGTCGGCGATCTCCTCGTGTCGTGTCGCCACCGTATCCCTCCGAGTCAGCTGCTGTGCACAGCGTGACCAGCCTAATCGAGACCGGCAACTGATCGCGCTTGCCCCGAACTGTGCAGGGAATGGGAGGTCACAATTTCGCCACTGTTTACGAAGTGGTCACCACAGACGGCATTACTGAGGCCAACTTGTTCAGACAAGTTCTCAGCCTTGTGCGTCCTCCCCTGCGCCCCCTTCTGGAGTCACCGTGTCCCAGCCGAGAACAGCCGCCCTGGCCGGCTCCCTCGCCGTCGTAGCCGCACTCGCCCTGAGCGCCTGCGGCGCCGCTCCCGACAACGCGTCGACCACCGCCGGCGGCAAGAACGCCGCCACCGCCACTTCCGCCGCCGACTTCGGCGGTCTCGACGCCCTGGTGAAGGCCGCCAAGAAGGAGGGCACGCTGCACGCGATCGCGCTGCCCCGCGACTGGGCCAACTACGGCGCCCTGATCGACGGCTTCAAGAAGAAGTACGGCATCAAGGTCGAGGTGGAGAACCCGGACGGCACCAGCCAGGACGAGATCAACGCCGTCACCTCCCGCAAGGGTCAGGACCGCGCCCCGGACGTCCTAGACCTCGGCAGCTCCTTCGCCCTCAGCGCCGCCCAGCAGGGCCTGCTCGCGCCGTACAAGGTGACCTCGTACGCCGACATCCCCGCCGGGCAGAAGGACCCGCAGGCCCGTTGGTACAACGACTACGGCGGCTACATCTCCATCGGCTGCGACGCCAAGCGCGTCAAGACCTGTCCGACCACCTTCAAGGACCTGCTGAAGCCGCAGTACAAGGGGCAGGTCGCCCTCAACGGCAACCCCACCAAGTCGGGTTCGGCCTTCGGCGGCGTGTACGCGGCCGCGCTCGCGAACGGCGGATCGTTCGACGACATCCAGCCCGGCCTGGACTTCTTCGCCAAGCTCAAGAAGAACGGCAACTACACGCCCGTCGAGTCCACTCCGGCGACCGTCGAGAAGGGCGAGACGCCGATCAGCATCGACTGGGACTACCTCAACGCCGGTTACGCCGACGAGTTCAAGTCCAAGGGCGTCGACTGGAAGGTGGCGGTCCCGTCCGACGGCCAGTTCTCCCAGTACTACTCGCAGGCCGTCAACAAGGACGCCCCGCACCCGGCGGCCGCCCGCCTGTGGCAGGAGTACCTGTACAGCACCGAGGGCCAGAACCTGTGGCTCAAGGGCTACGCCCGTCCGGCGCTGATGACGGCCATGGAGAAGGCCGGCACCCTCGACAAGACGGCCGCGGCCAAGCTGCCCGATGTCTCCGGTACGCCCTCCTTCCCGTCCGAGGCCCAGCAGAGCAAGGCCAAGACGGTCATCGCGCAGGGCTGGGCGAAGGCCGTCTCCGGATGACGGCCACCCTCACGGGCGTGGACGTGGCGCCGCCGCTCACCTCGGTGAAGCGGCGGCGCCGGGTCCCCGGCTGGCTCGCCGTCGTCCCGCTGCTCGTGTTCGTCGCGGTCGCCTTCGGGGTGCCCGCCATCGCCATGCTGAACGGCGCGTTCAGCGTCAAGGACCAGGCCACCGGGGCCAGTTCGTACAGCACCGAGAACCTCACGGCCTCGCTGCAGGGCGCCTATCTGACCGCCTTGCTCGGCAGCGTCAAACTGTCCGCCGTCTCGGCCGGCATCGGAACCGTCCTGGGGCTGCCCCTCGCGCAGGTCGTGGTCACGTCCCGGTTCCGGGCGCTGCGCGAGGCCGTGCTCACCGCGTCGGGGGTGCTCGCCAACTTCGGCGGTGTCCCGCTGGCCTTCGCGTTCGTCGCCACCCTGGGCAACGCGGGCGTGCTGACCAAGCACCTGCACCTCGCGGACAGGGGCTGGGACCTCTACAGCTTCTGGGGCCTGGTCATCGTCTACCTGTACTTCCTGATCCCCCTCATGGTCCTCACCATCACCCCCGCCCTGGAGGGTCTGCGCTCCCAGTGGCGAGAGGCCGCCCAGAACAACGGCGCCACCGCCCTGCAGTACTGGCGACACGTCGCCCTGCCCGTGCTGATGCCGTCGCTGCTCGGCGGGTTCGTGCTCCTCTTCGGCAGCGCGTTCGCCGCGTACGCCACCGCCGCGGCCATGGTGGGCAGTTCGGTCCCGCTGGTCACCCTGCAGATCGCCGACGCCATCTCCGGCAACGTGCTGGTCGGCCAGGAGAACGTGGCCCTCGCCCTCAGCCTCGACATGGTCCTGGTCGCAGGGCTCGTCATGGCCGTGTACCTGCCCCTGCAACGACGGAGCGCGCGATGGCTCGACGCCTGAACCCGTGGCGGTGGGTCGTCCTCGGCCTCGCCGCCCTGTACTTCCTCGTCCCGCTCGCCGCTTCCGTGATCTTCACGGTCGACGTGCCGGGACAGGGCGTCACCTTCGACGCCTACAGCCAGATCGTCTCCACCGACGGCTTCACCTCCAGCCTGCTGCTCTCGCTGGAGTTGGCGGCCGCCACCATCGCGATCGTCCTGCTGCTCATGGTCCCTGCCATGGTCGCGCTCAGGCTCGCCGCGCCCCGGCTGCGGCCGGTCGTCGAGGTGGTGTGCTCGCTGCCGCTGGTCGTGCCGCCGATCGCGTTCGTCGCCGGCATCGCCACCGTGCTGAAGTGGGGTCCCGAATACCTCTCGCGCACCCCGCTGTTCGAGACCTTCGTGGCGGTGCAGAACCCGAGCTTCCCGTTCGTGCTCGTCCTCGCGTACGTCGTGATGGCGTTGCCGTTCGTCTACCGGGCGCTGGACTCGGGGCTGCGCGCCATCGACGTACGCACCCTCGTCGAAGCCGCCCGCAGCTGCGGGGCCCCCTGGCCGCAGGCGCTGGTGCGGGCGGTCCTGCCCAATCTGCGCGGGGCGCTGCTGAACGCCTCGTTCCTCACGCTCGCGCTGGTGCTCGGTGAGTTCACCGTGGCCCAGCTGCTGGGCTTCCAGCCGTTCGCCGTGTGGATCTACAGCGTCGGCGGCTCGCAGGCCCAGCTGTCCGTCGCCGTGTCCGTGCTCAGCCTGCTCGTCACATGGGCCCTGCTCCTCACGCTCGCCGGCCTCGGCGGGCGGACCCGTACCGCTTCGTCCCGAGGATGAACCATGACCGCCACCACCCTTGAGAAGACAGCCGTCGGCAAGGCCGCCACGGTCGAATTCCGCGGTCTGCGCCGGGAGTTCGGGGCGACCGTCGCCCTGGACGGGCTCGACCTGACCGTGCAGCCGGGAGAGTTCCTGGCACTGCTGGGCCCGTCCGGCTGCGGCAAGACCACCGCACTGCGCATGCTCGCCGGGTTCGAACACCCCGACTCCGGAGAGGTGCTGGTCGACGGCGAGGACGTCACCCAGGTGCCGGCCCACCGCCGGGACGCCGGGATGGTCTTCCAGTCGTACAGCCTCTTTCCTCACCTGAGCGCCCTCGACAACGTCGCCTTCGGGCTGCGGATGCGCAAGGTGCGCACGGCCGAACGCCGTTCCCGGGCCGCCGAGTTGCTGGAGCTGGTCGGTCTCGCCGACAAGGGCGACCGGTTTCCGCACCAGCTCTCCGGCGGCCAGCAGCAGCGCATCGCGCTGGCCCGCGCGCTCGCGCTGCGGCCCCGCGTGCTGCTGCTGGACGAGCCGCTGTCCGCGCTGGACGCCAAGGTGCGGCTGACGCTGCGCGAGGAGATCCGGCGGCTGCAGCAGGAACTCGGCATCACCACCCTGTTCGTGACGCACGATCAGGAAGAGGCCCTGTCCGTGGCCGACCGGGTCGCCGTGATGCGGGCCGGGCGGCTCGAACAGTGCGCGGAACCTGCCGAGTTGTACGGTCGTCCGGCCACGGCCTTCGTCGCCGAGTTCGTCGGCACGATGAGCCGCATCCCCGGGCACCTGTCCGGGACGACCGTGGACGTCCTGGGCCTGCGGCTGCCCGCCGAGGGGACCCTTCCCGCGGCGGCGGAGGTGGACGTGCTGGTGCGGCCCGAGGCCGTGCATGTCACCGCGGACGCCACCGGTGACGCCCGGGTGATCGCCACCGCGTTCCTCGGCGCCGCCACCCGCATCACCGTACGCCTGGCCGACGGCACCGAGGTCAAGGCCGACCTGCCCACCCACGAGGCCGCCGCGCTGGGAGCCGGAGCGACCGTACGGGTGTCGCTGCCCGAGCGCCCGGTGCTGGTCGCCGAGCGGGCGGCGTGAGACGCCGGACACTCCCCCGCAGGACATCCAGGACATCCCCCCACATGAAAGAAGAGACCGTGACCCAACCCCCTCTCCAGGCCGTCCTGTTCGACATGGACGGCACGCTCGTCGACACCGAGCGGCTGTGGTGGGAGGCGGTGCAGTACGTGGCCACGGGCCTCGGCCGGCCGCTGACCGAGGCCGACCAGCCGGAGGTCCTCGGCAGGCCGGTCGAGCACACCGCCGACTGGCTGGGCGCCCTCACCGGGGCACCGGATCTCGCCGACCGGCTGCACTCCGAGTTCGGCGACCGCGTGCGCACCGGCATCGTGCCGCGTCCCGGCGCGCTGGGCCTCCTCGACGCTTTGGCCCGCGAGGGCGTGCCGACGGCCCTGGTCACCGCCTCGCCCCGCGCGGTGGCCGACAGCGTCCTGGCCGTGCTCGGCGCCGACCGCTTCCATGTCTCCGTCACCGCGGACGACACCGAGCACACCAAGCCCGCCCCCGACCCCTACCTCGCGGCCAGCCGCGCCCTGGGCGTCGACCCGGCCCGCTGTGTGGCCGTCGAGGACACCCCGACGGGGGTCAGCTCCGCGGAGGCAGCAGGGTGCGCGGTGCTGGCGGTGCCGTCGCTGGCGCCGATCGAGGCGGCTCCCGGGCGGACGGTCGTGGCCAGCCTGGAGGAGGTGACCCCGGACCGGCTGCGGGCCCTGGTGGTCCCCCGGCTACGGGTGCTGAGCTGGAACCTCTGGCTCGGCGGTGCGAAGGTCGACGACCACCGCGCCAAACAGCTCAAGGTCATCCTGGACACCGAGGCCGATGTCGTGGGCCTTCAGGAGACGGCCGGTACGGCGGCCCGGGAACTCGCCGACGCGCTGGGCTGGCACCACCACCAGGCCGGCGAGAACCTCGGCATCATCAGCCGCCACCCCATCACGGCCCCCCTCGGCGACCCCGAGGTCGGCTTCTACGGAGCGGCCGGCGCCCGCATCCGCATCGGCCGCGCCCACGAGGTGGACGTCTGGACGGCGCATCTGCACTACACGCCGTACGGCCCGTACGAGGCGGCCTTCGACGGGCTGGGACCGGCCGAGCTGATCGCCCACGAAGACGTACGGCTGGCCCAGATGCGGGAGGCCCTGCGCCGGATCGCGGAGTCGGCGGACGAGACGACCCCCGTGATCCTGACCGGTGATTTCAACTGCCCCTCCCATCTGGACTGGCCCGACGTGGCCTGGCCGGTGACGAGGGCCGCCGAGGAGGCCGGGCTGCGCGACTCCTACCGCGAGGCCCATCCCGATCCGGTCCGCGCACCGGGCCACACCTGGTCGCCGGTCCACACCCGCAACGAGGACGACGTCACCCGCCCGGAACCGCAGGACCGTATCGACTACGTCCTGCACAACGGCCACGGCCTGGAAGTCGTCGACTCCCGCACCGTCGTCACCGGCGTCCCGTGCGCATGGCCGGACGTCGCGGGCAACGACTGGCCCTCGGACCATGCGGCGGTCCTCACCACATTCGCCCTCAGCCTCCGGGAGTGACGCATCGAGAGCCCTGTCGTTGCTCCATCCGAGTGGTGTATTCCTGCCCGCAGTCGTAGCGTCGGAACGAGTCCTGGCGTCACAGCGTCATAGCGTCGGTAGGAGACGGCAGCGGGGAGCGGACATGCGCAGGCACACACTGAGTACGGCGGTCACGCTCTGTTTCGCGGCCTCGCTCGCGGCGGCGGCGAGCGCGCCCTCCGAAGCCCGGCCGGCGTCCCCGCCGGCCTCGCAGACCGCACGGCAGCAGGCCAGGGTGCCCGTGCTCGTCGACTGTCTCTTCCACCCGGAAGTGCGCCCCGTCGACTTCATCCTTGCCTGCGGTGACGGCAACAGCCGCCTGGCCGCGCTGCATTGGTCCACGTGGGGCGCGGCCTCGGCAACGGCCGAGGGCGTCAACATCGTCAACGACTGCAAGCCCTACTGCGCGGCGGGCAAGTTCCACTCCTACCCGGTCGTCGTCCGGCTCGACCGGGCGCAGCCCTGGAAGAAGCACCCGCACCTGCAGCACTACAGCCGGATGACCCTCGAATACCCGGCCGGCAGGCCGGACACCTTCGCGCCGACGGTGACGTATCCGCTGTGGAACTGAGGTCAGTGCCGGTCGTCCAGCTCCATGGGCGGCCGGCTCTGCGGGTTCTCCCCCGCGGTGAGGTGTTCCAGGACCTCGACCAGTTCCTGGCAGGCCTGCTCCACCGACCGCCTGGTGTTCAGTTGCTCGGTGATCACGGCTGACAGGAGCAGCGCGGTCAGCGCCATCGCGCCGTTGAAGGCCTGGAGTTTGATCATCACTTCGACGCCGGTCAGCCGGGCGAAGGGCCCGACCCGGTCCGTCGCCGCGATGGTGGCCATCACGGAGGCGAAGAGGGCACACAGCATGCTGCCCGCGAGCTGGAAGCGCAGGGCAGCCCAGATCAGGAGCGGGTAGACCAGGAAGAGCAGGCCCACGGAGCTGTGCATGGCGAAGGGGACGAGGACGCAGGTCAGGAGGGCCAGGGCCACGGCCTCCTTCCAGCGCCGCGCGCAGCGGTGGCGACGCGCGCCGTAGAGCGCCAGCAGGACCGGGGTGACGATCAGGACGCCCATGGCATCGCCGGCCCACCACGCCGACCAGACCAGCCAGAAGCCGTCCGTGGCGAGTTTGCCGGTCAGGACGAGCAGGCCGGCGCCGGCGGTCGCGCTGATCAGCGTGGCGGTGAGCGCGGCCAGGAACACCAGCGCGAAGCCGTCCCGCAACCGGGCGAGGTCGGTACGGAAGCCGACCTTGCGCAGCAGGTAGTACGCGCAGACGGGCGCGGCGGTGTTGCCCACGAGGGTGCCGGTCACCGCGGGCTGGACCGAGCTGATGGACATGACGACGAGGAGCGCGCCGAGCGCGATCCCGGGCCAGACGCGCAGGCCGAAGAGCAGCAGACAGGCCACCGCGACGCCCGTCGGCGGCCAGATGGGCGTGACGACGGCGCCCTCGACGACGAGCTGCCGCAGTAGTCCCAGCCGCCCGGCGGCGAAGTAGCAGGCAGCGACGGCCGACGTCTGGAGGGCGTGGACGGCCGGTCGGCGCAGCTCCTGGATACCCACCACAGCTGACATGAGACACCGGGGCCGCCCGCTCGGCGAGGCGGGAGGCGCCGGGTCCGGCCCTATGGCTGAATGCCGGGACCGTCGTGGGTGACGACGAGTACGGCCGCGTCGTCCTCGTGGCCGACCCGCTCGGCGATCTTCATCACGCCGGCGGCGAGGACGTCGGCCTCCATGCCGGCCACTGCGGCGCTGCCCGCGAGTTGCACCACCCGGGCGAGGCCCTCGTCCACGCTCAGCGAAGGCCCTTCCACCACGCCGTCCGTGAGCAGGACGAACACACC
Organism: Streptomyces longisporus; assembly: GCF_039532765.1. Lineage (NCBI taxonomy): Bacteria > Bacillati > Actinomycetota > Actinomycetes > Kitasatosporales > Streptomycetaceae > Streptomyces > Streptomyces longisporus. The sequence continues at coordinate 294,344 of NZ_BAAASG010000008.1, read as the reverse complement.
GCCGGTGGTGAGCCGGTGGCGGGTCACCGGATAGTGCATGCCTGCCGCGATGCCCAGGGGCGGTCCGCCCTCGTCCTCGGCGATGCCGCACTGTCCGTCGGCCGTGGCCCAGATGTGCGGGATGTGTCCGGCACGGGCGCTCTCCAGGACGCCGGTGGCCGGGTCGAGCCGTATGAAGGTGCAGGTGGCGAAGAGATCGGTGCCCAGGGACAGGAGCAGGTCGTTGGTGCGGGTGAGGAGTTCGCCGGGGTCGCCGGTGACGGAGGCGAGTGCGCGCAGGCCGACCCGGACCTGTCCCATGAAGGCGGCCGCCTCGGTGTTGTGGCCCTGGACGTCGCCGATGGACAGTCCGATGCGGCCGTCGGGCATCGTGAAGGCGTCGTACCAGTCGCCGCCCACATTGAGGCCCTGGCAGGCCGGTGCGTAGCGGACGGCCAGGTGGTAGCGGCAGGCGGCGGGCAGGTCTCGGGGGAGCATGCCGCGCTGCAGGGCGAGGGCCAGCTCCACCCGGGAGCGCTGCAGCTCCGCGAGTTCGCGTGCCTGGGCGGTCAGCGACCCGAGTCGGGCAAGCAATTCGTCGCCGTCCTCTGTCGGACGCTCGAGGGACATTGATCACTCCGGCGGGACCGTGGGCCATGGCCCCATCGGGGCAAATCCCCAGATTATGCGTTTAACGGGATGTTCGCGACAGGACGGTCGGTGAAGTCCGCCGTGCGGCTTCACCGACCCGCCCTGCCGCGCTCCGGCACTCCTGGCCGTGGCGTCCGGGTCAGCCGCCGAGGGCCGCCATGACCACGTCCTTGGCCTCTTCCTGCACCTGGCGCAGGTGGTCGGGGCCGCGGAACGACTCGGCGTAGATCTTGTACACGTCCTCGGTGCCCGAGGGACGGGCCGCGAACCAGGCGTTCTCGGTGGACACCTTGATGCCGCCGATGGCCGCGCCGTTGCCCGGGGCCTCGGTGAGCACCCCGGTGACCGCCTCCCCGGCCAGAGTGTCCGCGGTGACCTGCGCGGGTGAGAGCTTGGCGAGCAGCGCCTTCTCCTGTCGGGTCGCGGGGGCGTCGATGCGTGCGTAGGCGGGCTCGCCGAAGCGGGCGGTGAGGGCGGCGTAGTGCTCCGAGGGGGTCTTCCCCGTGACCGCGATGATCTCGGAGGCGAGCAGCGCCGGGATGATGCCGTCCTTGTCGGTGGTCCACACCGAGCCGTCCCGGCGCAGGAAGGACGCCCCGGCCGACTCCTCCCCGCCGAAGCCGATCGAGCCGCCGACCAGCCCGTCCACGAACCACTTGAACCCGACCGGCACTTCGACCAGCCGGCGTCCCAGGTCGGCGGCGACCCGGTCGATCATGCCCGACGAGACCAGGGTCTTGCCGATGCCCGCGTCGGCGGGCCACTGCTTGCGGTGGGCGTACAGGTAGGAGATGGCCGTGGCCAGGTAGTGGTTGGGGTTCATCAGGCCGGCGTCCGGGGTGACGATGCCGTGCCGGTCGGCGTCGGCGTCGTTGCCCGTGGCGACCTGGAAGCGGTCGCGCTGTTCGATCAGTGAGGCCATCGCGTAGGGCGAGGAGCAGTCCATACGGATCTTGCCGTCCCAGTCCAGCGTCATGAAGCGCCAGGTGGGGTCGGCGAGCGGGTTGACCACGGTCAGGTCGAGGCGGTGCTGTTCGGCGATCCGGCCCCAGTAGGCGACCGAGGCTCCGCCGAGCGGGTCGGCGCCGATGCGCACGCCCGCGGCCCGGACGGCGTCCAGGTCGAGCACGTGCGGCAGGTCGGCGACATAGGCGCCCAGGAAGTCGTGGCGGCGGGTGGTCTCGGCGGCGAGCGCCCGGGTGTACGGGATGCGCCGTACGTCCTTCAGTCCGGCCGCGATGATCTCGTTGGCCCGGTCCTGGATCCAGGAGGTCGCCTCGGAGCCCGCGGGTCCGCCGCTGGGCGGGTTGTACTTGAAGCCGCCGTCGGCGGGCGGGTTGTGCGAGGGGGTGACCACCACTCCGTCGGCGAGGCCGGAGGTGCGGCCGCGGTTGTGGGTGAGGATGGCGTGCGAGACCGCGGGGGTGGGCGTGTAGCCGTCCGCGCTGTCGATGAGCACGGTCACCCCGTTGGCCGCGAACACCTCCAGCGCGGTGACCCGTGCCGGCTCGGACAGGGCGTGGGTGTCGGCGCCGAGGAAGAGCGGGCCGTCGGTGCCCTGCTCGGCGCGGTACTCGCAGATCGCCTGGCTGGTCGCGGCGATGTGGTCGTCGTTGAACGCGGTCGTCAGGGACGATCCGCGGTGTCCTGACGTGCCGAACGCCACCCGCTGCCCCGGGTCGGCCGGGTCCGGGTGCAGCGCGTAGTACGCGGTGACCAGCCGGGCGACGTCGACGAGGTCCTCGGGGCGTGCCGGGCTGCCCGCTCGCTCGTGCTGCATGTGCCCGCTCCTCCACATCGGTTGACCAAAACGCTTGCCGCCCCATCTTCCCTCGTGATGGCGGCGGCCAGCGAGAGCGGGTCAGTGCTTCGAACGTGCCAGCAGCGCGCAGACGAAGTTCTCCTGGACGGCGCGCAGTCGGCTGAGCAGCGCCGGGGTCTGGGACTTGTTGATCTGGGTGGTGACGGAGAAGGTCAGGGAGCGGCGGCCGTCGGGGGTGGCGGCGATGAGCTGGGTGTAGCCGGGGAAGTTGCCGGTGTGCCCGAGGACGACGCCGCAGCGGGTCGCGTAGCGGAAGATGGCGAGGCCCGCCGTGTTCTTGCCGGGACCCGCGGGTTCGGAGGCTCCGGCGATCCAGCGCCGTTGCTCGCGCACGACGTTCTTGCCGTAGAGGGCGCCGCCCGCGTAGCCGCGGATGAAGCGGGTCATGTCGGCGGGGGTGGAGACGATGCCGCCCGAGGCCCACGAGCCGGACGCACTGAGAAGCTCGCTGACGTCCTGCGGGGGCGGTGGGGTCACGTCGTAGCCGTGCAGATAGGGCTCGAACATCATGTAGCCCTGGGGAAGGGTCGTGTCGTGCAGGCCCAGCGGCCGGTAGACCAGCTTCCGCAGCAGCAGCTCGTAGCGGGTGCCGGTCGCCGCCTCCGCCATCAGGGCGACGGCGATGTTGTCGGAGTTGGAGTAGCGGTACTGGCTGCCCGGGCGGAAGTTGAGGGGCTGGTCGGCGACGAAGTCGAGCAGGCGCCGGGAGTCGAAGTGGTGGTGCGGGTCGGTGGCGAGGATGCTGCGGAACTCGGGGGCCGCGCTGAAGTCCGGCAGTCCGCTGGTGTGGTTGAGAAGTTGCCGCAGGGTGACGCGGTGCCAGGCCTTGGGCAGTTGTGGCAGCCGTTCACCGATGGTCTCGTTCAGGCGCAGGGTGTGCCGGTCGACCAGGGACAGGGCCACGGCTCCGCTGAAGGCCTTCGCTGTGCTGGCGATGCGCATGTGGTCGTACTGGCTCGGTCGGCGTCCGGTGGCGAGGTCCGCGACACCCGCTCGTACGACCTGGGTGTGCCCGTCCCTGCGCAGCACGGCGATGACGCCGGGGGGTCCGCCGGGGGCGCGGACGAGTTGTTCGAGCTGGTTCTGCAGGTCGCTGCCGCGTGCTGCGGGGGTGGCGGCGGTGCTCGCGGGGGTCTGGCAGAGCGCTGCCAGGCAGACCGCGGCGACACCGGTCGCCCGCAGTCGGGTCCGGAGCGGGAAGGGACGGGCCGGAGTGGAGCGAAGGGGCATCAGGTCTCCCGGGGCGGGCCGTAGTTGCAGGCCAAGCCTGTCCCCGTGCCCCGGGTGCGGCTCTTCCGGCTGCTGCATACGGCCCCACGGTTCACCCGTCGGCCGGTACCACCTTCAGCACCTTGCCCTGGGGGCTGGCCAGCACATAGCCGGTGGCGTACTTGTCGGCGAGGCAGACCTCGAAGGCCTCGGGGTCGTCGTTGAACTCGTTCGGCGGCTGCAGGAGCAGATAGGGGCTCGCCGGCTTGTCGACGCCCAGCTTCTGCTCGGCGAGGGTGAGGAGAGCGGGCAGCTTGTCCCAGCGGTAGTTCTTCAGGCTGACCGGGAGCTTGCCCATCAGGGTGCCGGGGAGGGTGCCCTTCTCCACCCCCTTGCCGGGCCGGTAGGTGTAGCTGTCGTAGCGGGTCCGGCTGCCGGGGACCATGGCCTTGACCGACACGTACTCGGGGTAGACGGCGAGATCGCCGAAGGTGTCCCTGCCGGTCCTGTCCTCGATGGCCCGGAGCGCCTTGCGGATGCCGTCGGGGGTGAGCATGCCGGTGGCGAGTTTCGTGGTGGGACTGGGCAGGGGCGTGTCCGCCGGTGTCGTGCCGGGGGTGGTGTGCCGCCCGCCGGTCGTCGGGGACGCCGATGCCTTGTCGCCGCCGTCCGGCCACGCCACCCAGGTGATGCCGCCCACCAGCACGGCAGCGGCCGCGACGGAGGCGAGCGCGGCCCGGCGCATCCGGCCCTGGCTTTCGGGGCGGGGCACGACGGTCTCGGAGGGGGTCGGCACCGGCGCCGGGACTGCGTTCAGCGGGGGCGCCAAGGGGTACGAGGTGGCCGCGGGTTCGTGTCCGTCCTCCTCCGCGGCGGCCAGCATGTGCTCGACCGTCTCCGCCTCCGGCCGCGCCCCGGGATCACGGACCAGCACCGCGGCGAGTACGGGAGCCAGCGGTCCGGCCTGCTTCGGCGGTGGTACGTCCTCGTGCAGTACGGCGGCCAGCGTGGCCAGGGTCGTTCCGCGCCGCAGCGGATGGTGGCCCTCGACGGCCACGTACAGCATCATCGCGAGCGACCACAGGTCCGCCGCGGGCCCGCCGTCGCTGCCCGCCACACGCTCCGGGGCCATGTAGTCGGCGGTGCCGATGATCGATCCGGTGGCGGTCAGGGCCGTGGAGTCACGGATCGCGGCTATCCCGAAGTCGGTGAGGACGGGCCTGCCGTCGGTGCGCAGCAGTACGTTGGCGGGCTTCACGTCGCGGTGCTGGACGCCCGCGGCGTGCGCGGCGCGCAGGGCGTCGAGCACGCCGCGGCCCAGGCGGGCGGCTTCGGCGGGCATCATCGGTGCGCGGGCCAGGCGGTCGGCGAGGGAACCGCCCTCGACCAGTTCCATGACGATCCACGGGTAGGTGCCCTCGCCGCCGTCGACGATGTGATGGATCGTCACGACGTTCGGGTGCTGCACCCGGGCCAGGGCGCGGCCCTCGCGCAGGACACGTTCGCGCAGCATCCGTGCGGAGTCCGGGTCGTACTCGGCGAGATCCGGGTCGGCGGGCCGAACCTCCTTGACGGCCACGCTGCGGTGCAGCAGCAGGTCGCGGGCGCGCCACACCGTGCCCATGCCGCCGCCACCGAGCCGGGACTCCAGCTCGAAGCGGCCGTCGACGACCCGTCTGTCGGTGTCCCCGTCGCTCATGGCGAGGAGCATAAGGTACGCGAAACCCGCCTCCGCACCCTGGCGGGCTTGCGTCAGTCGGCGGCTCCGAACCAGGACGCGGACCTTGAACTCGCCGTAGGCGCCCGGGACTTCGGGCCGGCTCAGACGGAGACGACCGGTGACAACACGACGAGGGGTACCGAGCGCAGCAGCCCGCCGCAGAGGCTGAGCAGCGCGCCCGTCGCGGTGAAGGCAGGCTGAAGCGGTCCACGACGACAGCCGCGGTCGTCACCATGTGCGGTACCCGGTGTGCCGGGAGGCGGGTGACTGGGCGGGACGGCTGAGGTCGGGGATGAAGCTCGGCACCAGAACATGCAGTGCAGTGCTCGACGACGGCCCGGGCGAGAGCGCCCGGGCCGTCTGTCGTTGCCGGTGGGGGTCAGATGGTCGGCGTCATCCGAACATGCCCGGCTGGTAGTCGCCGGCGGGCTGCTGGACGATGACGTTGAAGCGGTTGTACATGTTGATCACGGCGATGGTGGCGACCAGGGCGGCGAGCTGGTCCTCGTCGAAGTGCTTGGCCGCGTTCGCCCAGGCCTCGTCCGTGACCCCGCCGGCCGCATCCGCGATGCGGGTGCCCTGCTCGGCCAGCTCCAGGGCGGCACGCTCGGCGTCGGTGAACACCTTGGCCTCCCGCCAGGCCGCGACGAGGTGGAGACGCTGGGGGTCCTCTCCCGCGGCCAGGGCATCCTTGGTGTGCATGTCGGTGCACATGCCGCAGCCGTTGATCTGGCTGGCGCGGAGCTTCACCAGCTCCTGCGTCGCGAGCGGCAGCGGCGACTCCGAGACGATCTTGCCCGCCGCGTTGAGGTGCCGGAAGAGCTTGGCCGCGACCGGGTTCTCGAAGAGGTTGAGACGAGCTTCCATGGTGTGCTCCAGTGCCGTTGTCGGTGGTTACACCTCTTTGACGGCACGGCCCTTCGCGTTGTGACACACCCGAATGTGACCTGCATCTCAGTCGAGCAGTCCCGCGGCCAGCGTCGCGCCCAACTCCCAGCAGGCCTCTACGTCCGCTTTGGCGGGCTCCCCGGTGACGGTGACGGGTTTCGCGGTGCGGCGCCAGCCCAGGCCGGTCGTGATCGCCTCGATACCGCGCACCGCACCGGTGACGTCGCTCCCGCCGTGCACGTAATAACTGAAGGGCCTGCCCTGCGTCGCATCCAGGCACGGGTAGTACATCTGGTCGAAGAAATGCTTGAGGGCTCCGGACATGTAGCCGATGTTGGCCGGGGTGCCGAGCAGATAGGCGTCGGCCGCCAGCACGTCGGACGCCGTTGCCGCAAGCGCCGCCCGCCGCACGACCTCGACGCCCTCGATCTCCGGCGCGGTGGCGCCGGAGAGGACGGCCTCCAGCATCGTCTGGCAGTGGGGCGAGGGCGTGTGATGCACGATCAGCAAGGTGGGCACACCCGCACCCTAGTGCCGCATCACGCAAGGTTCGCCCTGGGTCTGACTGTCCCTTGCGCCGGATGCGAGCCGGTCGGCTCGTCGCCGATTCCGGGAGTGGGCGGAGTGCTCAGACGGCTTCGTCAATTGCTTCCGCGACGCCGACGGACTCGCGGAGCGGCCACGGGTCGGGGCGAGCGTAGGCCCGGCAAAGGGGCAGCGCCTTGCTGCGGAGCATCCGCGGGGACGCTCAGCACAGCACCCGCAGCGCTCCCGGCAGCACTCTGACCGTGACGGGCAGAACGGCCTCGACCTCGCCGTCGGCGCCGTAGGGCACATCGCGGTCGGCGGAGAGGGTGATCTCCCTGCCGCGCAGGATGCGCACCTGCGGCCGGTGAACGTGGCTGCCCGTCTTCAGCTCGTTCATCATCGCGAAGAACAGCCGCCGGGGCGCCTCGCTGATCATCACCACGTCCAGGAGGCCGTCGTCCACGCGGGCGTCGGGGGCGATGAGGCGGCCGGAGCCGTAGTAGCCGGAGTTGGCGGCCACCACGGTGTAGCCGGTGTGGTGGTGTTCCTTGCCGTCGACGGTGACCCGGTAGCGGGCGGGGCGCCAGGTGGTGACCGCGCGGAGGCCGCCGGCGTAGTAGGAGGCCGCGCCCCGCAGCAGTTTCGCGTGGTTGGCGTGGCGGTTGGCGAGGGCGTCGACGCCCGCGTACACACTGCCGAGGACGACGGTGCGGTCGTGGGCGGCGGACTCGACCTCGATGGTGTCCACGGCGCGCGGCTCACGGTGGAGCAGCACCTCGGCCAACTCCTTCGGCTGCGTGGGCAGTTCGAGTGCCCGGGCGAAGTCGTTGCCGCGGCCGGCCGGGACCAGGCCGAGGACGGCTCCGGTGCCGCTGAGGGCGCCACCGATGCCGCCGGCCATGCCGTCCCCGCCGACGGCGAGCACCACCCGGCCCTTGCCGCCCGCCTGCCGGGCGAGTTCCTGGGCGTGGGCCAGGCTGCGGCTGTACTCGGTCTGCAGTTCGGCGCCCGCCTCCCGCAGCAGCCTGGCCACGGCGAGCAGCGCGGCGGCCGAGGTGGATCCGCCCGCGGTGGGGTTGACGACGGCGGTGAACTGTCGCATCGGTGTGCCTCCGAGGACGGACGGGTCGGTACGGCCGGACAAGGGTGACGGTCAGTCGTGGAGGGGGAGCAGGACCCCGGGGCTGAGGAGTCCGGCCGGGTCCAGTCGCCGCTTCACGGCGCGCAGGGCCTCGACGGCCAGCGGGCCGGCCTCACGGACGTACCAGTCCCGGTGGTCGGTGCCCACGCCGTGGTGGTGGGTGATGGTGCCGCCGGTGGCGAGGATCGCCTCGTTGGCGGCGTGCTTGGCCCGGGTCCAGTGCGCGACGGGGTCCTCGCCCTGGGCGGAGACGACGGTGAAGTACAGCGAGGCGCCGTTCTCGTAGACGTGCGAGATGTGGCACATGACCAGGGGTGGGGTGCCGGCCTCGGTGAGTGTGGTGGTGAGCGCGTCGCGTACGGCCGAGTACAGCTCCGGGATGCGGGACCAGAAGGTCGCCGTTTCGAGCGTCTCGGCGAAGGCGCCCGCGTCGAGCAGGGCGTCGCGCAGATAGGGGGCCGAGTAGCGGCCGTGCGCCCAGCGCTCGCCGGGCTCCTCACCGAGCGGCGTACCACCGCACTCGCGCAGTACGGCAGTGGCGCGCTCGCGGCGGTACGAGACGTCGTCCTCCGTGCCTTCGTAGCCGGCGATCGCCGTGCATCCGGCGGCCGCCTGGGCGTCGGAGGATCCGATCGCGTCCGGCTGGGCGAGGCCGATCAGGGTCTCGGTCTCGTCGGACAGGCGCAGCACGGTCGGGCGCGGCCCGTCCTGGGCGAGGCGGCGCAGCGCGGCGGCGCCTTCCTCGAAGGAGGCGAAGCGCCAGCCTTCGTGGACACGGGTCTGCGGGAGGGGGCGGATGCGGACCGTCACGGATGTGATCACGCCGAACGCTCCCTCCGAGCCGAGGACCAGCTGGCGCAGGTCGGGTCCGGCGGCGGAGCGCGGGGCGCGGCCCGTGTCGATGGTGCCCTCGGGGGTGGCCAGGGTGAGGCCGAGGACCATCTCGTCGAAGCGGCCGTAGCCCGCCGAGGCCTGGCCGCTGGAGCGGGTGGCGGCGAAACCGCCGATGGTGGCCCACTCGTAGGACTGCGGGAAGTGGCCGAGCGTGAAGCCGTGTTCGGCGAGCAGCGCCTCGGCCTGCGGGGCGCGCAGGCCCGGTTGCAGGGTGGCGGTGCGGGAAACCGGGTCGAGGGCGAGCAGGCCGTCCATGCGCCGCAGGTCCAGGGCTACGAAGGTGCCATGCCTTCCGGGGGCGAGTCCGCCGACGACGGAGGTGCCGCCGCCGAACGGGACGAGCGCCAGGCCGTGTTCGGCGCATGCGCGCAGCACGGCAAGGACCTCGTCGTGGTCGGCCGGGAGCAGCACCGCCGCCGGGGTGTCCTCGACGTCGCCTTCCCGGATGCGCAGCAGATCGGGGGTCGACTTTCCGCGCGTGTGCCGGATGCGGGTCTCCGCGTCGGTGCGCACGTACTCGTCGCCGCCCACGGCCGTCGCGAGCGCCTGATGCACCGCGGGCTCCAACTGCCCTTCCGGCACGGCGATGTCCGCCAGGGCGACCGGCTCGGCGCTGCGGGGCTTGACGCCGAGCAGATCACGCAACAGCCCGATCACCGTGTCGGGCAGCGGCGTCGCCCTGGCCGGGTCGCCCCAGCCGCTCCACAGCATGTCCATGCCTGTCGTCCTCACCGGTCGATTCGAGCGATTCCGTTCGAGCTGTTCCGTCCTCGGACGACCCTGAGGGGCGCCGAGGCGTTACACTGTGACACATGACGCCTATTCGTCACAACAGCTCGGACAGTGATGCGGTGCTCGACGCGGTGCGGGACTGCGTGCTGGCCGTCGGGGTCCGCCGCACGACATTCACGGATGTGGCCCGCCGCGCGGGCGTCTCCCGGATGACGCTGTACCGGCGCTGGCCCGATGTGCGCACGCTGGTCGGAGACCTGATGACCCGTGAGTGGGTCGATGTGGCCACGCGGGCGATACCCGAGCGCAGACCGGAGGCGGACGCGCGCAGCCTGCTGGTGGAGGGACTGGTGGCGGGAGTGGAGTCCTTCCGCGCCCATCCCCTCTTCCGCAAGATCGTCGACGTCGATCCCGAGCTGCTCCTGCCCTATGTGCTGGACCGTCGTGGCGCCAGCCAGATCGCCCTCCTTGAACTGCTGGCCGACGGTCTGAAGCAGGGGCACGCCGACGGGTCGGTCCGCGTCTGCCATCCCGAGCGTCAGGCCCGCTCGCTGCTGCTGATCGTCCAGTCCTTCACCCTGTCCCTGCGGACCATGACCGACGAGGACGACGTCGAGCTGTCCTCCGCGGCCTTCCTCGCGGAGCTGCGCTCCATCCTGGAGAGGACCCTCACGCCATGAGCCCCAGCCCTGCCGCCCCCGGATCGTCCCTGGCCGCCGCCCGCCGCTCGCGCGAACTGGCCGAGACCGTCGGCGGCCCCGCCGTGGACGTCCTGGTCATCGGGCTCGGCGCCACCGGTGCCGGAGCCGCTCTGGACGCCGCGGCGCGCGGTCTGAGCGTTGCCGCCGTCGATGCTCACGACCTGGCCTTCGGCACGTCCCGCTGGAGCAGCAAGCTCATCCATGGCGGGCTGCGCTATCTCGCTTCCGGCCAGCTCGACGTCGCCCACGAGAGCGCGGTCGAGCGGGGCGTGCTGATGGAGCGCACGGCACCCCACCTGGTCCGCGCGCAGCCGTTCCTCCTGCCCCTGACCCCGCTGGTCTCCCGCGGTCAGGCGGCGCTCGCCTGGGCCGGCTTCCGGGCCGGCGACACCCTGCGCCTGACGGCCCGCACCGCACGGGCCACGCTGCCCGCGCCGCGCCGGCTCTCCGCCCCGGAGACCCGCCATCTGGCCCCCGCCCTGCGCACCGACGGGCTGCGCGGCGGCCTGCTGTCCTGGGACGGCCGCCTCGTCGACGACGCCCGCCTGGTGACCGCCGTCGCCCGCACCGCGGCCGCCCACGGGGCACGCATCCTGACCCGCGTCAGGGCGCTGGAACTGACCGCCTCCGGTGCCCGCGTCCGCGACGAACTCACCGGCGAGGAGGGCGAGATCAGGGCCCGCGCGGTGATCAACGCCTCCGGTGTCTGGGCGGGCGGCCTCGTGGACGGCATCCGCATCCGCCCCTCCCGCGGCACCCACCTGATCCTGCGCTCGGACCACCTCGGCCCGCTCCCGGCCGGCCTGCACATCCCCATACCCGGGGAGACGAACCGCTTCGTCCTCGTCCTGCCCCAGGGCGACGGCCGCGTCTACGTCGGCCTCACCGACGAACCCGTCGAGGGCGACATCCCCGACGTGCCCGAGGCGCCCGAGACGGACATCGGCTTCCTGCTCGACGTCCTGGGCTCGGTCCTCGACGTCCCGGTCCGGCGCGAGGACGTCGTCGGGGCCTTCGCGGGACTGCGCCCCCTGCTGGACACCGCACCGCAGGCCGGCTCCGGCGCCGTGGCCAGGACCGCGGACATCTCCCGCCGGCACGCGGTGCTCACCTCGTCGGAGGGCGTCATCACCGTGGTCGGCGGCAAGCTCACCACCTACCGGCGCATGGCCGAGGACGCCGTGGACGCCGCCGTCGCCGCCCGCCGCCTCCCCGCCGGCCCCTCCCCCACGGCCTCCCTCCCGCTCGTCGGCGCGGCATCCCCCCCGGCGCTCGACGCGGTGCAGGCACCTCGCCATCTGGTACGGCGCTACGGCACCGAGGCACCGGCCGTGCTCGCACTCGGCGCAAACGACCCGCGGCTGGGCGAGCGGGTGCTGCCGGGCCATCCGGTCACCGCCGCCGAACTGCTGTGGGCGGTGCGCCACGAGGGCGCCCTCGACGAGTCCGACGTCCTCGACCGCCGCACCCGGATCGGCATGGTGCCGGCCGACCGCGCCGCGGCACTGGACACCGTGCGGGAACTGCTCGGGGAGGCCTTGTCCCGGCAGGGCTGAGAGCTCGCGGCCCGCCCGCCGATCCGCTCGGCTCGGCGGCGCCGGCTCGGGCCCCCGGGCTCGGCGCGCGACATGGCAAATGTGCGCCTATGCTCCATTTGCGTGACACATACCTTCGACGAGCTGGTCGAGAAACAGCGCGCAGCCGACGAGGCGCACCTCCGGGTCGAGGAGCTGCAGCACTCGTACGGCCCGGTGACCCAGCCCGGTGGCTGGAGCGGACAACAGGCCGACACCTACGAGACCGCCCGCCGCGCCTGGCGCGACCTGGCCCGCGAGGCGCGGACGTCGGTCACCGAGTATGCGAAGGAGTCCGGCAGGTCCCGTAACGAGGTCGAGGCGGAGGTCGAGCAGGCGGTGCGGCAGTCCCAGCAGCGGAGCTGACCCGCCGCCTGCTATGATCTCGCCGGTTTCCGGAACCCCCTCGCATACGCTCCGCCTGCGCGGACGCCGCGGGCCGCCATCGCAGCGGCCGGTTCCGTCTCGAAACACACCGCACTCCATCTGACACCCCATCAGCACCCTGCTGATGGGGTGTCACGCGTTTTACGCCCGGTTCCTGTTGAAAGCGCCGGACGACACCTCACCGAAAGGCACACCGACCGCGATGACCTCCCTGCCCCGCAAGGAATTAGGCGACCCGACACCGGAAGCACCCGACGTCCCACTGCGCCGGGTCCCCGACTTCCGCTGGTTCTGGCTCTCGCGCGTGATCTCCGGTCTGGGTTCCGCCGTCACCACGGTGGCGCTGCCCGTGCTGACGTTCCAGAAGACCGGCTCGCCGCTGATGGTCTCGCTGGTGGCGGCCTCGGCGACCCTGCCCTACGTGGTGTTCGGGCTGATCGCGGGCACCGTGGCGGACCGGACCGACCGGCGCCGCCTGATGATCGTCACCGACTGGCTCAGCGCCGCCTGCATCGCCTCCGTACCGGCCGCCTCCGCCCTCGGCATCCTGACCGGCGGCCAGGTTCTCGTCGTGGCCTTCGCCTCAGCCGCTCTCGGCCTCTTCTTCGACGCGGGGGTGTACGGCTTCGTCCCCGACATCGTCGGCAAGGACAAGCTCACCGAGGCCAACAGCGCCGTCTACGGAGCGCAGACCGTCGTACACATCGCAGGGAACGCGGTGGCGGGAGGCCTGATCGTCCTGTTCCGCCCGGCCGGCACTCTGGCGCTGGACGCCCTGTCCTTCGCCGCCTCCGCGCTGCTCCTCAAGGCGGTCACACATACCTCCGCGTCCGACAATTCGGCGGGCCGACGGCCGGGATTCAGGGAGTCCGTCCGGGAAGGGCTCCGTTTCCTCCGCCATCACTCGACGCTGCGCCTGATGACGGTCGTCGGCACCCTGCAGTCCTTCTCCGGCGGGGCCGTCATCGGCCAGCTCGTCGTCTTCGCCGACCGCGTGCTGGGCATCCACGGCTCCGATGGGCGGATCGGCCTGCTTTACATGGCATGGAGTGCCGGGGGTATCGGCGGGTCCTTCCTGCTGCCCCGGCTGCGGCGTCGCTTCGAGGCGTTCCCGCTTCTCCTGGGGGTGCTTCCGGCCGGGGCCCTGCTCGGCCTGGCTGTCGTCCTCAGCTCGGACTGGCGGGTCACGCTGGTCGCCCTGGCCGTATGGGGGTCCGCCTACCTCGTCGTCCTGGTGAACACGATGACCTACTCCCAGGAGGTGACGCCGCCCGAGCTGCAGGGCCGGGTCAACACCACGCGCCGGATGCTCTCCTCGGGCCTGGGTGTTCCGCTCGGCGCCCTGGTCGCAGGCACCCTCACCGTGCGGGTCGGCGTCCAGGCCGGGATGTCGACGGCCGTGGTGTCGATCGCCCTGGCGGCCCTGCTGGTCTGGGGTGTCCAGATGCACAGGCGGATGCGGGCAGCGGCCTAGCAGCGGTGCGGGGCCCCTGGAGCGGCAGCAGGGGCCCCCAGTCATCAGCGCAGGTAACTGCGCCGAGTGCGGGTGAGGAGGAACAGCCCTGCGAGCAGCAGCACGGTGCCGACCGTGGCGGGCCACAAGGTCGTGCCGGTCTCGGCGAGCGCACCGCTCTGGGCCGCCTGCGGTTCGGTCTGGTTGCCGGCGGCGGGGACGTTCTGGCCCGTGGCCTGCGGTTGGGCGGAGTTGCCGCCCGCGTTGGTGCCGCCGTTCGCCGGGACGGCCGCGGCACTGTGGGAGGCCTTGGACGTGGCGTAGACCCTCGGTTCCGACGTGCTGGAGATCGTGGGCCTGCCGTCGTTGGCGGGCCGCCCGGTCTCCGGAGCGGTGGTCGTGGGCTGCGCGTTCTGGCCGCCGGATCCGCTGCCGGAATTCCCCTTGCCGGAACCGTCGCCCGAGTTGCCGTTGTCGCCGCCGGCGGGCGGCGTGGTCGGGTCGTCGGTGGGCTTGGCGGTCGGCTCCTGGGTGGGCCGGCCGGTGGCCGTCGGCTGATCGGTGGCCGTGGGCTGGTCGGTGGGTTGCCCGCTCGGCTGCTCCGTCGGTTTCTCGGTGGGCTGCTGGGTCGCTCCCCCGCCGGAGCCCGGGTCCTCGCCGGTGCCCGCACCGCACTCACGGCCGCCGTTGATGCAGGAGACGACCTCCTTCATGAGGCCCTCGTCGAAGACGTTGATGAAGTCGCCGTGGTCGGTGACCGGCTTGTGCAGCTGCTCGGGGAAGGAGTCCACCGCGAACAGCGGGGTCGTACGGCCGCCGTCCTGCAGGCTCGGCGCCTTCACGTCGTAGACGATGCGCTGCACCAGCTGCGGGATGGCCTTGAAGCCGTTCGCGCAGTTGCCGGAGGCGTCGGCGAAGGCCACGTGCGTACGGTGGTTGGCACTGTCGATGTTGCGGCCGTCCCAGCAGCTCTGGAACCGGAAGGTGCGGACCACGTCGCTGCCCTGCGGGCACAGCGGGTACTTGTCCTTCAGCTGCCGGTCCTCGAATCCGGTGCAGCTCCAGGAGGCGTTGGCATTGGCCGGTCCGTTCACGAACGCCTTGGCATCGCCGGTGATGATGCGCAGCAGGCGCGGCATCTCCGTGACCTGGCTGCGCGGGCTGCCGATGAACGTCATCGTGACCTGCTTGGGCGTCACGATCTGGCCCGCGTTGCCCTCGATGCCGCCGCCGGGCGAGTTCGCGTCCTTGTCCTGGGCGCCGTTCTGCAGCCGCAGCACCGGCCAGTAGTACGTGGACTTGTCGCCCGGGTTCTCACAGCTGGTCTGGGCGTTCGCGAGGTCGGCGTCGCTGGCGAAGGCGTTGTTGGACTGGTTGCCCACGTAGTCGTGGAAGTGGTGGGCGCCGTTGGTGACGCCCGGGGCGACGATCACGTTGTCGGAGTTGCGCAGGCCGTTCGCGTTCACACCGCAGCTGGTGGTGAAGGTGCCCTTGGAGACGAAGGACTTGAGGTCCGGCGCCGGGGCGTTGGGCTGAACCGAGTTGATGTCCTGGTAGTCCGCGGCAACCGGCCCGTTGCCGGCCTGGCCTCCGTTCCCGCCCTGCTGACCGCCGCCGTTCTGCTGGCCGCCGTTCTGCTGGTCCCCCTGCCCCTGCTGCTGGCCGCCTTGCGCACCCTGGCCGCCGTTCTGGTCGTTCCAGGTGCGCATCGAGCAGTCGGCCATGGAGCCGAGCCCGTCGGGACGCCGGCCGGCCTGGTCCATGGCGTTGCCGATGCGGTCGAGGGACTCGCTCCGCTTCTCCTTCAGCGGCTTCATGACCTGGTCGTCGGTGTAGCCGCTGTCCTGGCGCTGTTCCGGCGTCGCCGCCTGCAGCCGCTGGTAGGCCTCCGCTATCTGCTGGTCCATCGAGGCGAGTTCCTTGTCGACCTCGCCCCGCGCCTGCTCCGGCACCTGCGTCAACTTGCTGCCGACGTCCGGGCAGTCGATCGTGCCGGCCGCGGCACTGCGCGTCTGCGCGTCCGTGCCCGAACCGCCTTCCGTCGCAGAGGCGTAGACATTGACCGCCACCAGCCCGCCTCCGCCCAGCATCAGCGCGAATGCCGCAAAGGTTGCGCGGCGCGGGCCTGTTGGGCGTCTGCGCGTGTTGCGTCCCACGAGAGTTCTCCTACGGATCACGGCGGTCAGGCATGGAAATCCCTCGCCACATACGGACGGCGGAACCGGCGTGTTCAAGCACCCCACAGATTCATACGAACCTCTCAGAAAGCGCGTGCCCCCACATCCCCACACGTGGCGCAAACCGGGACAGCACGGCACAGTGGAAGCGTGGCCGGGCAGTACTTCGACGTGTGGGACGCCGGGGACGCGTACGAGCGGTACATGGGGCGCTGGAGCCGCCTGGTGGCCGACGAGTTCGTGGCCTGGCTGGCGTGTGCGCCCGGATCCCGGTGGATGGACGTCGGCTGCGGTTCAGGGGCGTTGACGTCGGCCGTGGCGCGCCGGTGCCGGCCGCGGACGCTGCTCGGGGTGGAGCGGTCCGCCGGGCTCGTGGCCGCGGCCCGCGCGCACGGGTCCCCTCCTGCGCTCTTCGCCAGGGCCGACGCACAGGCACTTCCCGTGGGCGACGGAGCGGTGGACGTGGCCGTCAGCGGACTGGTCCTCAACTTCCTTGCCGAGCCCGGTGCCGCGGTCGCCGAAGCCGCGCGGGTGGTGGCGCCGGGCGGGCTGGTCGCCGCATATGTGTGGGACTACGCCGAAGGCATGGGGTTGCTACGGCACTTCTGGGACGCCGTGACCGCCGTCGATCCCAGGTCGGCGGCGGAATTGGACGAGGGCCGCCGGTTCCCGCTGTGCCGGCCGGCCCCACTGCGGCGGCTGTGGAGCGAGGCCGCACTGGTCGAGGTGGAGGTCGTACCCCTCGAAGTCCCCACCCGCTTCGCCGACTTCGCCGATCTGTGGGATCCGTTCCTGTCCGGCCAGGGCCCTGCCCCCGGCCATGTCGCCTCGCTCACACCGGCGGCCAGGGAACGACTGCGGACAGCACTTCGGGAGCGGGTGCCGACTCGGGCGGACCGCTCGATCCCGCTCAGGGCACGCGCCTGGGGCGTGCGGGGCCGTAGAGCGGGGGCCGTCGACAGCTTACGGTCGGCCCGTGAGACCGCCGTTCGCCGCGCGTCTCAGTGACCCGCACGCGGCCCTGCGGAACCACGATGAAGCTGGGCCCCGACCTCTTATGCCTCCAGCCAGAACCCCGTACGGGTCAGCCAGAGTTCGAGCAGTGCCGTGTCGCCGCCGGTCTCGACTGCGGGAGCGGGGCGCCGGTAGAGGAACAGCAGCAGGTCGGTGACCGGTCCGCGTACGGTCGTGGCGGCCGCCGCGCGCCCGCTGTGCCACACGGGCCGGTCACCGCCGAGGTCGACGTGCCACTGCCCGGCGCCGGTCGCCTCGAACTGCAGCGTACGACCGGGGCCGAGGAGGCCGGGTGCTCCCGGCCGGGGCTCGTACGCCTCGGGGACCGTCGCGAACTCCATCCACTCCTGCACCGCGTCCACGGCCAGATCGTCGTCGAGCGTGAATGCGGCGCCCGATGCCAGCGCGGCATCGGCCCGGTGCACGACGGTCTCGTGCGTCATCCTCCTGGCCCAGAAGAAGGATGTGTTCCGATCATGGGCCGGCGTCCACACCCGCGCATCGGGGCCGGCCTCGCGCAGGGTGGCACCGAGCCGTGCGGCACCCTCGGCGAGCCAGTCGTCCAGTGCGCCGTCGTCCAGTTGGGCGTATGCGGCCGGGTCGTCGACGAGGTCACCGGGAACGGGTTCGACGGCTCGCGTCCGGACCACCTCCTCTGCCCAGCGGTGATCCCCACCCACGTGCCGCAGCAGCCGGCCGAGATCCCAGCCCGGGCAAGTGGCCACGGGGATGCACGTGTTCGCTCCTCTGATCTGCGCTCTGAGCAGGTCGGTCTGGGTGACGATTTCGCGACAGCAGCGGTCGAAGGTCAGCGACGTCATCCGCACATGATGGGCGAACCGGCCCTCCGCCGCACTCGGATTCCCTGTGCACTCAATTTCTTGGAGAGACCCAGCGGACTCGTGTCACCGCGGCTTCACCTCTTGACGTGTTTGGTTCAGACCTTTAGGTTCCCGGTCACACGGCTTCACGAGTACGCCCAGCGTTCACCCATGTGAACCATCTTGTGCTGTCTCCACCCCCCACCGCCCCTTGCCGGCGAAAGGCTGTGACCCCACCCATGAACCCCCAACCCCCCGCTCACGGCGCCGCGTTGCGCGTCTGCCTCGCCCTGGCCCTGTCCGCCCTCTCCGCGGCAGCCCTCACCGCCACTCCCGCTGGCGCCGCCCCGGCCGCGGCCCCCATGGCCGTTGCGCCGTACCTCTACAACGGGTGGGGCAGCCCGCCCGACCCGGCCACGATCACCCAGGCCACCGGCGTCAAGTGGTTCACCCTCGCCTTCGTCCTCAGCAACGGGCACTGCAATCCGCAGTGGGACGGCAGCCGCCCGCTCACCGGTGGCGTCGACCAGCGGACCGTCAACACCGTGCGCGGGGGCGGCGGTGACGTCATCCCCTCCTTCGGCGGGTACAGCGGCAACAAACTGGAGAGCTCCTGTTCCAACGCCGGGGAGCTGGCAGCCGCGTACCAGAAGGTCATAGGCGCCTACCGGCTCAAGGCGATCGACATCGACATCGAGGCCGACGCCTACAGCAACCCGGCCGTGCAGCAGCGCACGGTGGACGCGCTGAAGACCGTGAAGGCGAACAACCCGGGCCTGAAGGTGTACGTCACCATCGGCACCGACCAGAGCGGACCCGACACCAGCCTGATCAAACGGGCGGCCGCGTCCCGGCTGCCGGTGGACGCCTGGGCCATCATGCCGTTCGACTTCGGCGGCGCCGGCAAGAACATGGGGACGCTGACCCTGAAGGCCGCCGAGGGCCTCAAGTCCGCGCTCAAGAGCGCCTACGGCTATGGCGACGACCAGGCCTACCGGACCATGGGCATCTCCTCCATGAACGGGATCACGGACCAGAACGAGAAGGTCACCGTCGCCGACTTCCGCACCATCCTCGGCTATGCCCAGCAGCACCACCTGGCCCGGCTCACCTTCTGGTCCGCCAACCGCGACCGCCCCTGCACCGGCGGCGGCGCGGACAGCTGCTCCGGCGTCTCGCAGCAGGCGTGGGACTACACGCGCGTCTTCGCCCAGTACACGGGCTGAACTCCCCTGGCCCCGTACAGACCAAAGGGGAGTTCACCGATGCAGGCCATCCGAACCGGCGCCCGTACGCGTCCTCGTGCTCCACATCAGCTTCGTCCACGAGGCCAACGACTGGTTCCCGAAGCAGGCCGCACAGAACGGCTTCACCTACACGGCGAGCAACAACTGGGATCTGCTCGCCAACGGCGGAGTCAGCGGCTTCCAGTTCGTGCCGTCCCTCGACGACCTGCCGCCGCCCAACGCACCGGATTCGAAGGCCCTGTGGACGAACACGAAGTACCGGATGCTGTACGCCAACTTCGGCCACAACGCGCTGGACTACGCCACCGCCACGACCCTGTCGTCGACGTTCGCGAGCGAGACGCAGAACCGCTTCCTGCTCGACGGACTGAAGTGGCTGGGCCGTACGGCGAGTTCACACCCGCACGCGCGCTCCTGAGCCGGTGCGCGAAGGGCCCCGACCGCCGCGCGGGTGCGGTCGGGGCCCCGCACCACGCCGCGCCTACGGGCGCCGAACCCGAACCGCACTGGCGTTCCCTACGATGACCCGGTGACGAGTGACACCCCCACACGGGCCGACGTCGACGAAGACGCCCGCGCAGCCGCCGCGCCCGAGGCGACCCCCTGGGCGCTGCGGCTGCGGCGGTTCGGGTACGCGGCAGTCCCCCGGACCGACGTCCGTGCCCGGTTGGTGCCGCCTTTTCCCGAACCGGCCACCAGGATCTGGGAGTTGGTGGGCCTCAGCCCTCGGACGGCTCGCCGCCTCGCGCGCTCCCTGGGCTGGTTGGGACCGGTCCTCGTCGCCGTGCTGGCCGGCGCGCTCCGCTTCTGGCGGCTGGGGCAACCACGAGCCGTCGTCTTCGACGAGACGTACTACGCCAAGGACGCCTGGGCGATGCTGCGGCTGGGCTACGAGGGCAGCTGGCCGGACCGCAAGATCGCCGACCCGCAGATCCTCGCGCACCCCCAGGTGATCCCGCTCTCCGACACCGGCAGCTTCGTCGCGCATCCGCCGATGGGGAAGTGGGTGATCGCCCTCGGGGAGGGGTTGTTCGGACTCGACCCGTTCGGCTGGCGGTTCATGACGGCGGCGCTCGGCACCCTGTCGGTGCTCATGCTGTGCCGAATAGGGCGCCGGCTGTTCCGTTCGACGCTGCTCGGCTGTCTCGCCGGAGCGCTGCTGGCGGTGGACGGTCTGCACTTCGTCATGAGCAGGACCGCCCTGCTCGACCTCGTCGTGATGTTCTTCGCGCTGGCGGCGTTCGGCTGCCTGCTGGTCGACCGGGACAAGGCACGGGCCCGCCTGGCAGCGGCGCTGCCCATCGGCGACGACGGTTTCGCGCGTCCCGATGCGTACACCGGCGAACGGGTCTGCATGGGCGCGCGTCCGTGGCGGCTCGCGGCCGGTTCCCTCCTGGGGCTGGCCGCCGCGAGCAAGTGGAACGGCCTCTACTTCCTGGTCTTCTTCACGGCCCTGACTCTCCTGTGGGACGTCGGCTCCCGCCGCGTGGCCGGGGCGGGCCACCCGTACCGGGCGGTGCTGCGCAAGGATCTCGGCTGGTCGACGCTCTCCCTGGTGCCGGTCGCGCTGGTGACGTATCTGGCGACCTGGACCGGCTGGTTCCTGTCCGACAACGGCTACAACCGGCACTGGGCGGACGGCCGCGGCGGCACCTGGTCCTGGATTCCGGCTCCACTGCGCAGCCTGTGGCACTACGAACACGCCGTCTACCAGTTCAACATCGGCCTCCACGCCCCGCACCGCTACCAGTCCAACCCGTGGAGCTGGCTGGTCCAGGGGCGACCCGTGGCGTTCTACTACCAGTCGCCGAAGGCGGGGCAGCAGGGCTGTCACGCCGCCACCGGCTGCTCGCAGGAGATCCTGGGCCTGGGCACCCCGCTGCTGTGGTGGGCGGCCTGCGGCGCGCTGCTCTATCTGCTGTTCCGCTGGGCGCTGCGCCGCGACTGGCGCGCGGGCGCGGTCCTGTGCGCGGTCGGTGCGGGGTACCTCCCGTGGTTCAACTACCAGGACCGTACGGTCTTCTCGTTCTACGCCGTCGTGTTCGTGCCCTATCTGTGCCTGGCCGTCGCCATGATGGTCGGCGCCCTGCTGGGGCCGTCGGGGGCCGACGAGCGGCGGCGGCTGGTCGGCGCGATGAGCGCGGGCGTGCTGGTGCTGTTCATCGCCTGGAACTTCATCTACTTCTATCCGCTCTACACGGGCACGACGATCCCGTACGGCGGCTGGCGGGCCCGGATGTGGCTGGACACCTGGATATGAGGCGGGCGTCGACGTTCCCGACCGTCACAGGGTGTCCGACTCCCCTGTCGAGCGACCGAGATACGTGACAGGCCCCGGGTCCGGAACGTCGATGCGGTGGAAGCCCAGCCGGTCGTAGAAGGCCCTGGCCGGGGTGTTGGCCGTGACCATGGAGAGGTGTACGGCTGCGATGCCCCGGTCGTGCAGGGCCCGCAGGAAGGTACGCATCAGCTCGCGCCCGTGCCCCTGGCCCTGCCACGCGGGGAGCAGGTCGATGTGCAGATGGGCGGGGTAGGCGGCGACCTCGGGCACGATCATTCGTTCCGGGTGGTGCAGGAGCAGGATCATCTGCTCGTCCGGGGTCGTCGGCGGTCCTGCGGGCTCCGGATGGCGGTCGGCGACCAGGGGCAGCCACTTGGTGCGGAAGTCTTCGACGAAGCGGGGCGTGTCCGCGGTGCCGAGGATGTAGCCAACGGCCCGGCCGCGCCTGTCGTCCAGGACGAAGGCCAGCTCCGGCTCCAGTACGACGTAGGGCGCCGCGAAGACGGTAGGGAAGATGGTGGGGTCCGCATAGACGGGACGGCTGTCCTGGCCGTTGTGTGCGGTGCGGATGCAGATGTCGTCGAGGGCCGGGCGGTCCTCGGAGCGGTAGGGGCGGATGGCGGGCGTCGCGGTCACCGCAGCATCCTGCACAACTGGGAGCGCTCCCACAAGGTTCTGGGCTGCTCCCTCGCGGCCTCGCAGGCGTCAAGGACGCGGAAGGCCGTCGTGAATGCGACACCCGGGAGCCGTGATTCCTCTGCGGAGACCGCGACCTCCCAGGTGCGCCACACGCCCGTAGTGGCGCATTCTTGCTGTGTCGCCCGCTGGACGGCGTACGGACGAGGTAGGGCCGATGACTCGCGCGGAGTACGCACACCGGACGCCCGGGCAGCTGGCCGCACTGCTGATCGACGCCTCGACGGAGGCGATCGGCGCGGCCGGCGGGCACTCGGGCGGGGTCTATCTGCGCTCCGGCACGCCCGGGCTGCTGCGGCTGGCGGTGCTCGCGGGGCTGCCCGGCCCGCTGTTCCGGCCCTGGTGGCGGCTGCATGTGGACCGGCCGTTCCCGGTGGCCGACGCCTACCGGCTGGGCGTGCAGGTGGTCCTGCCGAACGCCGCGGAGACGATGCGCCGCTATCCCCAGTTCGCGGCCGGGCTGCCGTTCCAGTTCGGGTCGATGCACGTACCGATCGGCTGCGGGTCGACGACCTTCGGTGTGCTGACCGTGCTGCGGCACTCCACCGCGGACGCCACCGAGCTGCTCCACCACCGCGATCGCATGGTGCGGCTGGCTGAGGACCTGGGCACTGCCCTGCGGCGACTGGAGGACGGCGGCAGGTCGTCGGTGGCCTGGGACGGGGAGCCCGTGTGCGTACGGCCGCCCGGCGCGCGCCCGCCCGCGGGGCGTGCCGGGGGTTTCGCCTGGGATCCGGTGACGGACGTCGTGACCGTCGACGAACGCCTGCCGGCCCTGCTGGGGGTGCCGATCGACGCGTTCGCGACGTCCGTGGAGGCGCTCGCGGACGCAGTGGCCCCCGCCGAGACCCAGCGGGTCCTGGCCGCGCTGCGGGAGACGGCCGCGGGCAGACCGCCGCCGCTGCCGCTGTATGTGCGGGCCGAGGACGGCGCACTGCGCCTGGTGGAGCTGTGGAGCCCGTACGCGGCCCCGGCCCCGCCCGGCACTCCCTCCGGCGCGCATCCGGTCCGTGGTTTCATCGTCGATCCCGGTCCCGGCGCGGCGGCCGACGCCGCCGCCGATCTGCTGCCCGACGGGGTGCTCTGCCTGGACCGGCTGGGGCTGGTCCTCTACGCCAACCCGCGCGCCGGCCAGCTGCTGCACTGCTCCCGGACGCAGCTGCTCAGCCGGCCCCTGTGGGAGGGCGTGCCCTGGCTGAACCAGCCGGCCTTCGAGGACCATCTGCGCAGCGCGCTGCTGTCCCCGGAACCGGTGCGCTTCCATGTCGCGCGGCCCGCCACGGACGGCGGGCAGGACGAGGCCCCGTCGTACGAGGGCGCCTGGCTCGATGTCTGTGTGTATCCCGGCCCGGACGTGCTGACCTGCACGTTCCGCCCGGCGAACCGGGTGGCGGACGCGGCCGCCGACCTCACGCGGGACCCGGCCGCCACCACCTCTCCCGGGGTCCCGTCGATGGCTCCGCTGTACCGCCCCATCGTGCTGGCCATCGCGCTGACGGAGGCGGTCACCGCACGGCAGGTGGCAGCCGTGGTCATGCGGGAACTGCTGCCCGCGTTCGGCGGCCGGCGCCTCGCCATCTATCTGCTGCAGGACCGGCACCTGTATCTGGCCTGGGAGAACGGCTTCCCCAAAGGGTTCCTCAGCCCCTTCGAGGGCGTGGGCCTGGACGCCCATCTGCCCGGGGTCGAGACGCTGACCAGCGGCAGGCCGATCTTCTTCGACTCGATGGAGCAGCTGGCCGCCGCCTACCCGGGCATCCCGCTGGACGCGGACGAGGGGGCCCGCGCCTTCCTGCCGCTGATCGCCTCCGGGCGTCCGGTGGGCTCCTGCATCCTGGGCTTCGACGGTTCACGCAGCTTCAGCACCGAGGAGCGCACGGCACTCACCGCGCTCGCCGGGCTGATCGCCCACGCCATGGAGAAGGCCAAACGCTACGAGAGCGAGGCGGCGCTCGCCCGCGGACTGCAGCAGGCCCTGCTCCCCCGCCGGCTCTCGGCCCATCCGCAGGTGGAGACCACCGGCCGCTATCTCCCCGGCACGCAGGGCATGGAGGTGGGCGGCGACTGGTACGACGTCGTGGAGGCGGGGGACGGTCTGGCGCTGGTCATCGGCGATGTGCAGGGGCACGGCGTGCAGGCGGCGGCCACCATGGGTCAACTGCGCAGCGCGGTAAGGGCGTTCGCGCTGGGTGACCGGCCGCCCGACGAGGTGATGAGCGGCACGAACCATCTGCTGATCGACCTCGACCCCGGGCAGTTCGCGAGCTGCTGCTACATCCGGCTGGACCCGGCCTCGGGTCTGGCGCGGGCGGCCCGCGCGGGGCATCCGCCGCCGCTGCTGCGTCACCCGGACGGCCACACCGAGGTGCTGGATCTGCCCGGTGGCGTGGTGCTCGGCGTGGATCCGCACGCCCAGTACCCCGTGGCCGAGCTGCGGATCGAGCCCGGCGCCGTCCTCGCGCTGTACACGGACGGGCTGGTGGAGCGGCCCGGTGTCGACATCGACGAGGGCATCACCGCTCTGCGGGTGGCCCTGGCGAAGGTCGGCGCGCCTGCCGTCCGCCCGGGCCGCCGTCCGCTGGCCGGGGTCGCCGACCGCCTCACCGCGACGGCCCGGCACTCCGCGGACCGTCCCGACGACATCGCGCTGCTTCTCGCCACGCGCCGCACGCCGCACCGGAACCAGCAGTGAAACCCACTCCCCCGGCGACATCGGCATACGGACAGGGAGCAACATGTCTGTCACCTACTGGCCTTCCCTCCGCTGGCCGGGATCGCCGACCCCCCACCGCAACAGCCCGGCACCCCGCAGACCGTCCCGACGACATCACGCTGCTGCTCGCCACGCGCCGCACGCCGCACCGGAACCAGCAGTGAAACCCACTCCCCCGGCGACATCGGCATACGGACAGGGAGCAAGATCTCTGTCACCTACTGGCCTTCCCTCCGCTGGCCGGGATCGCCAACCCCCCACCGCAACAGCCCGGCACCCCGCAGACCGTCCCGACGACATCACGCTGCTGCTCGCCACGCGCCGCACGCCGCACCGGAACCAGCAGTGAAACCCACTCCCCCGGCGACATCGGCATACGGACAGGGAGCAAGATCTCTGTCACTTACTGGCCTTCCCTCCGCTGGCCGGGGTCGCCGACCCCCCACCGCGACAGCCCGGCACTCCGCAGACCGTCCCGACGACATCAGGCTGCTTCTCGCCATGCGCCGCACGCCGCACGGGAACCAGCAGTGAAACCGTCCACCGCCCGTGACGTCGGCACGCGGACAGAGGGCGATCTCTGTCACCCGCTGTGACGCCTCTCGCCTCACGCGGCCCGGCAGTGTAGACATGGGCACATGGTCCGACTTCCGGACCGTTCCGGGACCCGGTCGCACCGCCGTCCCGGCGGTCCCCGTGCCCGCCGCGCGAGCGATCGCGCCCACGCAGCGCACGGGCGGCGCACGACGCGGACGCCGCGCAGCGCGCCCGGCCGCCCGAGTGGACACCCGGCCGAGCCGGAACCGGGCCGCATCAGCGCACTGCGGTCGGCGCTGACCGGGCGCAGCATCGCCCGGCAGGTGTTCGTCCTGCAGGTGGTGATCGTGCTGCTGCTGGTGGTCGCCGCGGTGGTGGCGCTGTATCTGCAGGTCCGGCACGACAGTACGCAGGAGGCCCGCAACCGGTCGGTCGCCGTCGCGCAGGCGTTCGCCAATGCGCCGGGCACCCGCGAGGCGCTCAGCAGCCCCGAGCCCACGAAGATCCTGCAGCCGCGGGCGGAGGCCGCCCGCAAGGCGACCGGCGTGGACTTCATCGTCGTCATGAACACCGACGGCATCCGCTACACCCACCCCAAGCCGGACCGCATCGGCAAGAAGTTCGTCGGAACGATCGCCCCCGCGCTGGCCGGCGGGACGGTGACTGAGGAGATCAACGGGACGATCGGACGGCTGGTGCAGGCGGTCGTGCCGATCAAGGACCCTCAGGGCAAGGTCGTCGGCCTGGTCTCGGCGGGCATCACGACCGCGACCGTCGGCGGCACCGCCGACCGGCAGCTGCCCCTCGTCCTGTTCGCCGCGGCCGGGGGTCTCGCCCTGGCCACCGGCGGCACCGCGCTGGTGAGCAGACGGCTGCTGCGCCAGACGCACGGCCTGGGCCCGCACGAGATGACCCGCATGTACGAGCACCACGACGCGGTGCTGCACGCCGTGCGCGAGGGCGTGCTCATCGTCAGCGGCGAGGGCCGGCTGCTGCTCGCCAACGACGAGGCGCACCGTCTGCTCGACCTGCCCGCGGACGCCGAGGGCCGGCACGCCCTCGACCTGGGCCTCGCCCCGGACACGGCCGAGCTGCTGGCCTCCGGGCGCGTCGCCACCGACGAGGTGCACCTGGTCAAGGACCGGCTCCTTGCGGTCAACCAGCGGCCCACGGACGTGCAGGGCGGCCCGCCGGGCAGTGTCGCCACGCTGCGCGACTCGACCGAGCTGCGCGCCCTGTCCGGCCGCGCGGAGACGGCACGGGAACGCCTCAACATGCTGTACGACGCCGGGGTGGGCATCGGCACCAGTCTGGACGTCGCCCGTACCGCGGAGGAGCTGGCGGAGCTCGCCGTGCCGCGGTTCGCCGATTTCGCCACGGTGGACCTGTTCGACGCGGTGCTGGGCGGGGGCCAGCCGGAGGCGGTGGCCTCCTCCTTGCGCCGTACCGCGTCGAGGGGGATCCGTGAGGACGCCCCGCTGTACAAGGTGGGCCGGCAGATCAAGTTCGTCGACTCCTCGCCGCACGCCCGGAGCCTGTACTCCGGGCAGGCCGTGCTGGAGCCGGACCTCGGTGCGGCGCCGGGCTGGCACGCGCAGGATCTGGAGCGCACCGCGCAGGTCGTCGAGTACGGCATCCACTCGCTGATCACCGTGCCGCTGCGCGCGGGCTCGCTGCTGCTCGGGGTGGTCAGCTTCTGGCGCTGCGAGAAGCCGGAGCCCTTCGACGCGGACGAACTGGCCCTGGCGGAGGAGCTGGTGGCCCGCGCCGCGGTCTCCATCGACAACGCCCGCCGCTACACACGTGAGCACAGCATGGCGGTGACGCTGCAGCGCAGCCTGCTGCCCCGCCGCCTGCCCGAGCAGACCGCGCTGGACATCGCCTACCGGTATCTGCCGGCGCAGGCCGGAGTCGGCGGGGACTGGTTCGACGTACTGCCGCTGTCGGGTGCCCGGGTCGCTCTCGTGGTCGGCGACGTCGTCGGGCACGGGCTGCATGCCGCGGCCACCATGGGGCGGCTGCGCACGGCGGTCCACAACTTCTCCGCCCTGGACCTGCCGCCCGACGAACTCCTCGCGCTGCTCGACGAGTTGGTCGGCCGCATCGACCAGGACGAGACGACGGACGGCGGCAACGCCCCGGTCACCGGCGCCACCTGTCTGTACGCGATCTACGACCCGGTATCGCGCACGTGCACCATCGCCCGGGCGGGCCATCCGCCGCCGGCCCTCATCCGGCCGGACGGCGAAGTGGAGTTCCCCGACGTACCCGCCGGTCCTCCGCTCGGCCTCGGCGGCCTGCCCTTCGAGACGGCCGATCTCGTGCTGGAGGAGGGCAGCCGTCTCGTGCTCTACACGGACGGGCTGGTCGAGGACCGGGAGCGGGACATCGACGAGGGGCTCGCGCTCCTGCGGGGGGCACTGGAGCGCGCGGGCGAGTCACCCGAGGACACCTGCCGGGTGGTGCTCGAATCACAGCTGCCGGCCCGGCCGAGCGACGACGTCGCCCTGATCGTGGCCCGTACCCGCGGACTCGACGCCGACCGGATCGCCGACTGGCAGGTGCGCAACGACCCGGCGGCCGTCGGTGAGGTACGGGCCTCCGTCAGCCGCAGGCTCACCGAGTGGGGGCTCGACGAGCTGACGTTCACCACGGAGCTGATCCTGAGCGAGCTGGTCACCAACGCGATCCGCTACGGCGCCGACCCCATCCTTGTGCGCGTGCTGTTCGACCGCACCCTGATCTGCGAGGTCTTCGACAGCAGCAGCACATCGCCGCACCTCCGGTACGCGGCGATGACGGACGAGGGCGGCCGCGGGCTGTTCCTGGTGGCCCAGCTCGCCGATCGCTGGGGCACTCGGTACACCCCCGAGGGCAAGGTCATCTGGGCGGAACAGCCGCTGCCCTGACTCACCCCCTTTTGGTCCGTACCTGGTTCGTACATCCCTACGAACTTCTTCCGCGACGGGTGTGCGTCACGTCGCCGCTCTGATAGGAAACCTTCCTATCAGTGTCAGGTACGGCCAACTCCCCACCCCCCACCACCACTTGGAGCCCCCGTGGCGCACCCCTCCAGCGACCCTGCACGTCCAGCCCGCATCGCACGCCGCAGCGTCCTCGTGGCCGTCGGCGCATCCCTGGCCGCAGCGCCCTTCCTGCGGCCCTCCCACGCCTCGGCCACCCCGTCCGCGGCGGGCTGCGTGGGCCTCGACGACCCGGCGAAGAAGGAGATCGCCATGAAGCTGGTGTCGAGCGCGGAGAACTCCTCGCTCGACTGGAAAGCTCAGTACAAGTACATCGAGGACATCGGCGACGGCCGCGGCTACACCGCCGGGATCATCGGTTTCTGCTCCGGCACCGGCGACATGCTCGACCTCGTCCAGCTCTACACCGACCGCAAGCCAGGCAACGTTCTTGCCAAATACCTCCCGGCGCTGCGCGCGGTGAACGGCTCCGACTCGCACGAGGGCCTGGACCCGAACTTCCCCCGCGACTGGCGCAAGGCGGCCCAGGACACCGCGTTCCAGCAGGCA
This sequence comes from Streptomyces longisporus, assembly GCF_039532765.1. NCBI lineage: Bacteria > Bacillati > Actinomycetota > Actinomycetes > Kitasatosporales > Streptomycetaceae > Streptomyces > Streptomyces longisporus. The sequence goes on along the minus strand of NZ_BAAASG010000008.1, from coordinate 265,646 downwards.
CAGAACGACGAGCGCGACCGCGTGTACTTCAACCCGGCCGTCCAGCAGGGCAAGGCGGACCGGATCGGAACGCTGGGGCAGTTCGCCTACTACGACGCCATCGTCATGCACGGCGACGGCGACGACCCCACCAGTTTCCGCAACATACGCAAGCGCGCCCTGAACAAGGCCAAGCCGCCGGCGCAGGGCGGCGACGAGGTGGCCTACCTCAACGCCTTCCTCGACGCCCGGGTGTGGGCCATGAAGCAGGAGGAGGCGCACAGCGACACCAGCCGGGTCGACACCGAACAGCGGGTCTTCCTGCGCAACGGCAACCTGTGTCTCGACACCCCGCTCAACTGGAAGGTGTACGGGGACAGTTACCACATCGGCTGACCGGGGCGCCGGGCTGCCGCACCGCGCGGGGGCGGTACGGCAGCCCGGCGGCACCAGAGGCGCTGGCCGACGCGGTCCACGACGGCCACCTTCTCGAGACCCCGCATCTCGTGGTATCGGCCGTGGGCCTCCGAGGTGCCCTCGGAGGCCATGCTGAGCCACTTGAGAAGCCTGAGCGTTCCGGGTCATAAAATTGATTTATGAGCTCATAGAGCGGACCCGCGTACCGACTTAGGCTTGCCTTAGCTTAGGCTTCCCGTTCGAGTCGCCTGTCATCGCTCGAAGGGAACCTGATCATGCCGCGCCCCCTGCGGGTAGCCATCGTCGGAGCCGGCCCCGCCGGGATCTACGCCGCCGACGCCCTGCTCAAGTCCGAGGTGGCCGCCGACCCCGGTGTGTCCATCGACCTCTTCGAGCGGATGCCCGCCCCGTTCGGCCTGATCCGCTACGGCGTCGCCCCCGACCACCCGCGCATCAAGGGCATCATCACGGCCCTGCACCAGGTGCTCGACAAGCCCCAGATACGCCTCTTCGGCAACGTCGACTACCCGACCGACATCAGCCTGGACGATCTGCGCGCCTTCTACGACGCCGTGATCTTCTCCACGGGTGCGACGGCCGACCGCGCCCTGCCGATCCTGGGCATCGACCTCGACGGCTCGTACGGCGCCGCCGACTTCGTGTCCTGGTACGACGGCCACCCGGACGTCCCGCGCACCTGGCCGCTGGAGGCCGAGAAGGTCGCCGTGCTCGGCGTCGGAAACGTCGCGCTCGACGTGGCCCGCATCCTCGCCAAGACGGCGGACGAGCTGCTGCCGACGGAGATCCCGCCGAACGTCTACGACGGCCTGAAGGCCAACAAGGCGCTGGAGGTCCACGTCTTCGGCCGGCGCGGCCCGGCGCAGGCGAAGTTCTCCCCCATGGAGCTGCGGGAGCTGGACCACTCCCCCAACATCGAGGTCATCGTCGACCCCGAGGACATCGACTACGACGCGGGCTCGATCGAGACCCGGCGCGGCAACAAGCAGGCCGACATGGTCGCCAAGACCCTGGAGAACTGGGCGATCCGCGATGTCGGCGACCGTCCACACAGGCTGTTCCTGCACTTCTTCGAGTCGCCCACCGAGATCCTCGGCGAGGACGGCAAGGTCGTGGGCCTGCGCACCGAGCGCACCGCCCTGGACGGCACCGGCAACGTCAAGGGCACCGGCGAGTTCAAGGACTGGGACGTCACCGCCGTCTACCGTGCGGTCGGCTACCTGTCGGACAAGCTGCCGAAGCTGCCCTGGGACCTCGACTCCGGCACCGTCCCGGACGAGGGCGGACGGGTCGTCCAGGAGTCCGGCGAGCACCTGCAGTCGACGTATGTCACCGGCTGGATCCGGCGCGGTCCGGTGGGCCTGATCGGCCACACCAAGGGCGACGCCAACGAGACGGTGGCGAACCTGCTGGACGACCACGCGAACGGCCGTCTGCAGACGCCGGGTTCACCCGAACCCGAGGCCGTGGACGCATTCCTCGCCGAGCGTGGCGTCCGCTTCACCACCTGGGAGGGCTGGTACAGGCTGGACGCCGCGGAGAAGGCGCTGGGCGAGCCGCAGGGCCGTGAGCGCGTGAAGATCGTCGAGCGTGAGGACATGCTCGGGGCGAGCGGCGCCTGACGCTGGCGAACGCCGGTCGTGCCGCACCCCGCAGAAACGTGACACGACCGGCGTGGGCTTCGCACGGAACCCCTGATGTCGCTCATGCGTTCCTCCCTGTGTGCGTACGACCGCGGGGGCCGTGCGGAGACGAGCGGGGTGGGGCGTGGCACGTGTACTGGTCATCGGCGGTGGAACAGCCGGCACGGCGGCGGCTCTGGCCCTGCGCAAGGCGGGCTTCGAGGTCACCGTGCACGAGGCGCATCCCGGCTCGGCCGAGGACCTGGGCGCGTTCCTCACCCTCGCGAGCAACGGCATGCGCGCCCTCGCCCAGCTCGACGCCTCTGCCGCGGTCACGGCGCTCGGCTTCCCGTTGACCTCGATGCGGGTACTGGACGACGCGGGCGCCGAGCTGGCACAAGTACCCCTCGGTGAAGCCGCCGACCCGCTCCTGCAGTTCCGCTGCCTGCGCCGCGGCGACCTCACCGCGGCCCTGCAGGCGGAGGCCGCCCGCCGGGGAATCCCCGTCCGGCACGGCGCCCGCCTCGCCTCCGTCCAAGAGGGCGCAGATGGCGTCACCGCGCACTTCACCGACGGCAGCACCGCGACCGGCGACCTGCTGATCGGCGCCGACGGGCTGAACTCCACGGTCCGCCGGCAGATCACCCCGGAAACCCAGCCGTGCTACGCCGGTCAGCGGGTCTTCTACGGCTACACCGGCGCCGCGGAGCGGTCGGAACCGGAGGCGCGCATCACGATGGTGCGCGGCAGCACGGCAGCCTTCGGCTACGCCGTCTCGCCCGAAGGGGAGACGTACTGGTTCGCGCGCGTGGGCGGCGAGCCGCTGGACGCCGACGCTATCGCGGACGGCTCTCCCGCCCACTGGCGTGAACTGCTCGTCCCGCTGCTGCGCAAGGACGCCACTCCCGCCGCGGACATCGTCGCGGCCGCCGGTGACGAGGTCATGGTCACCAACGCCACCGAGATACCCGCCGGCACGCCCTGGCGCTCCGGCCGGCTGCTCCTCATCGGCGACGCGGCCCACGCGGCCTCTCCGGTGACCGGTCAGGGCGCGTCCTTGGCGCTGGAGGACGCCGTGGTCCTCGCGAAGTGCCTGCGCGACGCACCCGACACCGATACGGCGCTCAGCCTGTACGAGGAGCTGCGCCGCCCGCGCGTCGAACACAACATCACAGTGAGCGGGAACATCTCCCGAGGCACGCAATCCTCGTCTCCCGCCGGGCGTCCGGGCACGCCTCCTGCACGGCCCGGAGAGGACCGACTGATACGTCTGCTGGAGTGGGAGTCAGACATCCTGGAAGAACGGTCGGCCGGAAACGCGTGAGCGTGCCGGGCACCGGCCGCCAGCCGGAAAAGGCAACGCCCTGACGCCCCCTCAGCCTGTTACCGTCCCCCGGTGTACTCCCTCACAGAGCCTCCTTTCTTCACTCGTCTGCGCGATGCCCGGCGGGTTCTCGTCGTCGGTGCGGGCGGCGGCTTCGACGTGTACGCCGGCCTTCCGCTGGCCCTGGCGCTGCGCTCGGCGGGCAAGGAGGTCCATCTGGCCAACCTGTCCTTCGCCGACCTGTACGGGCTGGACATGGACGTGTGGCTGGAGGCGGACGTCGCGGCCGTCGGGCCCGACACCGTGGCGCGCGGTGACTACTTCCCCGAGCGCACGCTCGCCCGGTGGCTGGATGAGCAGGGCCTGCCGGCCACGGTGTACGCGTTCCCGCAGACCGGGGTACAACCGTTGCGCGCCGCGTATCGCGCGCTCGTCGACCATCTCGGCGGCGTGGACGCCCTGGTGCTGGTGGACGGCGGGACCGACATCCTCATGCGGGGCGACGAGCACGGCCTGGGCACTCCGGAGGAGGACATGGCGAGCCTGGCCGCAGTGAACGGGCTGGACGAGATACCCCAACGGCTCGTCGCCTGCCTGGGGTTCGGGGTGGACGCCCATCACGGCGTGAACCACTCCCTGGTGCTGGAGAACCTGGCCGCGCTGGACCGGGACGGCGCCTACCTGGGCACGTTCTCGCTGCCGCGCGAGAGCAGGGAAGGCGCCCTCTACCTCGACGCGGTCACCCACGCCCAGCACAGCACGCCGGAGTACCCGAGCATCGTCAACGGATCCGTTGCGGCAGCCGTACGCGGTGACTTCGGCGACGTCCGCTTCACACGGCGAACGAAGGACAGCGAACTGTTCATCAACCCGCTGATGTCCCTGTATTTCTGCGTGGACGCGCCCGGTCTCGCCCGCCGGAACCTCTACCTGGACCGGCTGGAGAACACCGCGCTGATGCGCCAGATCAGCTCCGTCATCGAGGACTTCCGCGCCGGGCTGACGCGCCAGCGGCCCCCGCGCGCCTACCCGCACTGACCACGGGCGGGCGCAAGCGCTGAAGGTGCCGGCCCCGACCCCCGCGGAGGTCAGCGCCCGGCGAGGTCCCGCCCGGCCACCACCGTCAGCGCCAAGGTCAGCAGCGTGAGCGCGGCCGTCTGGGCCAGTGCGGCGGCGACGAAGGCGGCGGGGACGGGAAGGCCCAGCCACGGATACAGCGTGGCGATCCGCACCGCCAGGAGCAGCAGGCCCAGCGCGGCCAGGGCCATGGCGCCGCAGGCGGGTCGCGTGTCCATGCGGCGAGGGCGCAGCAGCAGCCGGCCGAGCGCCCCGAGGACGAAGCAGGTGGCCGGCGCCCAGACCGCGTCGGGCACGGCGGGCAGCACGACCTCGGACGCACCCATCACCACACCGCAGGCCGCGAAGACGAGACCGGGTGTGCCGACCGGCAGCACGGCCGCGGGAGCGTCCCGGTGGTGGGCCGCGCACAGCGCGAGCGCCGGCAGCCAGGCGAAGAGCGCGCCGGCGGTGGCGAACCACGGGTCCCACGGCACCAGTTCGCTCACCAGCGGACCGGCGAACGGCCACAGCGTGGGCAGCGCGGCGAGCAGCACCGAGGCCTGGGCGAGGCGCCGGCGGTCGTGCAGGAGGGCGAAGTATCCGACCGTCCACAGCAGCGGCAGCGTCCACTGGGCGGCCTCGACGACGCTCGTGAGCGGCCCACGGCCGGTGAACCCCGTCAGGAACATGTCCCACTCGCGTGTGCCGTGCGTGCCCGCCCAGGTCAGCTCCAGGACCCGGTCGACGACCGCGGCGGCGGCCTGCAGCAGCACGGCGAACAGGGCGAAGTTGCGGACGGCCGCCCCGAGCAGGACGTACGGCCGGGGCGCCCCGGTGGCGGCGAGCCTGCTGCGCACGGCGAGCGCGGCGATGCTCGCCACCTCGCCCAGGGTGGGCCTGCTCTGGTCCTGCAGCTCCTGGTCGACGTCCCACAGGTAGACCTCGACCATCTCCTCCTCCCGGCCCCGCCGGTAGTAGGCGGGCAGCAGGCGCAGCACCGTGCGATAGCGCGCCTCCAGCAGCGTCGTCATGCCACACCACCCGCGAGTCCGGGGCCCGCGGACGGTTTCGCGACCGCGCCGGGGGCCTTGCGTCCCTCGGCGATGCGCGACTTGGCGGCGCTGGCGCCGGCCGCCATGCGCTCCGCCTCCGCGTCGAGCGCCCGCATCCCTTCGTCGGTCAGGCGGTAGTAGCGCCGCAGCCGGCCCTCGTGCACCTCCTCGCGGTCCAGGACGATCAGCCCGTCCGCGGTGAGCCGGTCCAGGACGCCGTACAAGGTGCCGACGCGCAACTGCACGGCGCCGTCGGAGACTTCCTCGACCTCCCGCAGGATCCCGTAGCCGTGCCGGGGCTGGTCGGCCAGGGCGGTGAGGACGAAGAACGCCGCCTGAGTCATGCTCCTCGATGCCATGCGGCCATGATATCTCGGCTTCCGATATATAACGCAAGGGCGAGGCATACCGGCGTGTGGCACACGAACAGGACCCGCCCCTAAGCGGATGGTGGGCGGGCCCTGTTCGCGGGCGCCATTGTGGCGGGCCCGGTGCGCCGGGGATACGGGTGAACCGGGTGGCCTGGAGTGCATTCCTCGCACCCCGAGTGCACCGCGCGCCTCCCGTGCGAGCACCCCCCGGGGGCACCCCGCCGGCGCGCGGCGTCGATACTGGTGGATACACGTGCCCCCGCCCTCAGATGGACTCATGCGTACTTCGCCCTCCGTCCGACCGACCCCGTCCCCCACCCTGTGGCTGGCCCGCGGCCGCCATACCGGGCCAGATGCCGAAGACGTCGTACGCCGGACGCTGCACCGGCTCAAGGACGAGGGGACCATCGACGACCATCTGGAGGTGGCCGTCTCCGAGACCTCCGCGAGCAATGCGGAATGCGTCTTCGAGGCCCGGTGGACGGTCGCCGAGTCGGTGACCGTGCGGGCCCGGCTGACCCTGACGCCCGATGCCGACACGGGCGTGGAATGGGTGCTGGCGGCGGAGGCGGAACGCCCGTGGGAGCAGGGGTGGCCCTCCCCCGCCACCATGTTCTGGCCCGTAGAGCCGGATGCACCCTGGGACCACCAGCCCGGCACGGGGTTGCGCCTGCGGGAGGCCAACCGCCTGCCCGCGGACGACAAGGACATCCGGCGCCTGCTCCGCAACTCCGTGCGCGGAGGCTGGCACATCAACCTCGTCGTGCACGAGGCGATGACGCCCGACGAGCGCGGCCGGCTGCCGCTCGGCCCGCTGCTGCCGCCGAGCCTGCGCCATCGCGTGCTGGAGCACCGTGCCGCACCGGACCAGTTGCGCATCGTCAACCGGGCCCTGCGCGAGTTCGGGGTGCAGGTCCCGCGCGGCGGTGCCGTCCTGCTGCCCACCACGCCGGCCCCGGAAGCCTTCGACGCGGACGACTTCTCCGTACGCACCGTCTTCCTCGACGGCACACGGCCCGCGCAGCTCGTCGACGCCCTGACCCGTTTCGCCGCACTGCCGCTGCCGCTGCCGGACGGCGCCGAGGAGGCCGTCACCGCCCTGCGGGACGACTGGCGGCTGCGGACGCTCGAGGAGGAACTCGCCCACGCACGGGGGCTCGTGGCCATGTACGCCGAGGCGCTCGAGGCCATGACCAAGTCCCGGGATCTGTACCGCGAGGCCGCCGAGCGCGCGCACGAGGCGCTGGCCGTCTACCGCGAGAACGGCGACGGGCTGCCTTCCCGGCCGCAGCCGCCCGCTCCGGCCCAGGGCTCGCCCTTCCAGCAGCTGACCCGGAGGCTGGAGCGGCTCAAGGACACCGCCAAGGCGCTGCGCCCCACGTCCGCCCCGGCCAGCGGACGGGAGCCGGACGGCGCGGTCGAGCGGCCGGATCCCTCCGGCCGCTGAGCACCTGGGCCCAGGTCCCGCCTGCACGGCGTTTGTCCACCGGCGCCGAAGCGCCCGCGGTCCGGGAGAACCGCGGGCGCGGGGCCACGACGCCGTGCGGGCGCCGGGGACGCGGCGCATCAGTCCAGACGCCGTGCCGTGGCCAGAGGACGAGCAGGAGCACCCCCCAGAGCGGGAGGGCGCGCCGCTGCGCGCAGGACCAGGGCCGTCACTGCCGTCAGTGCCGCGATCACGGCGACCAGGCCGGCGAGCCAGCCCGGGGCGAGCGTGAGGTCGAGCGCCCGGAACAGCGACCGCGAGCGGAACCCGCGGTACAGCTCGGCACCGGCGAGCAGCGCCGGCAGCACGGCCGCGACCACGAGCACGGCCCGGACGGGACGCAGGGTCACCAGTACGGCCAGCAGGGCGTACAGGATCGACACCGCGATGCCGGAGGCGTACACCTGGACTGACGTGCCCGACTTGTACATCGGGAACCAGAGCAGCGCGCACAGGAAGAGTGCGGCTGCGACGAGCAGGCCCGCCCACGGCGGGCGTTCGGCGGCGCGACGCGGCGCGCCGACGGGCTGCCTCGGCATGGTGTCGCCACCGTAGGAAGGCAGGACCGTCGGGAACGGCGGAAGGCCGGTGCCGGTGCCTTCCGGGCGCCAGTCCGCCTCACCGGCCTGCGCAAGAGACGGCTCCGCCTTCGGCGGGGCGGGGTGGGCACCGCGATCTGTGCTCAGCCGGCCGATGAGTTCCACCAAGTCCTCCACGGACCGCGCCGCGGCGACCGCCTTTGCGGCTTCCTGTCCGAAGCGGCGCTCCGTCGACGGCAGGTGCAGCAGCGCCATCAGCCGGGTCACTTCCTCCACCGGACGGTTCTCGGCCGCAGCACGGATTACCTCGTCCGCGCTGGAAGGGTCGCGCGGTGGTTGGGTCAGCAGGGTGACCAGACGGGTGACGTCCTCCACGGAGCGGTCCGTGCCGACCGCGCGCAGCGCGTCGATGGTGGCTTTCGCATACTCCGGGGACTGCTCCAGCATGGTGATCAGGTTGGCGACTTCCTCCAGTGGCCGGTCCGCGATGGCGGCATGCACCAGGGCGCTGGCCGGGTCGTCGTGCGCGCCGACTATGGAGGGGTCGTAGGGACGGGGTGATGAAGAGCGGATGCTCATGACTCTCCTCCATGGAATAGACGGAACGGTTCACCTGCTCTCGCATCTCCCGGCGCGTTTCACGACGTTGCGATGCAGTGCCATTACTAAGCGCCGCTTCCGGTCCGTGCCAGTCGGGATGGGCCACAGGTGTGAGGCCCCGTCGCGCTTCTGACGGGGCGACGGAGGACGTACGGACGCCGGAAAGGGGAATCCGGGACAAGGGGCGCGCCGTTCGGCACGCCGGATGGAGGAGGACCGTGAAATGGACCACAACGGTGATCGTGGTCGCCGTTGCGCTCGCGGCGCTCGCCCTCGCGGTGGCCGTCGCCCTGCTGGTGCGGCTGGTGCGGACGCGGCGCGACCTGATGCGTGCCGGGCTTCCGACCGGGCGGCGCTGGGTCTTCTGGGGTGCCGTCCTGTACTTCCTGCTGCCGACCGACCTGCTGCCCGACCCGGTCTACCTGGACGACATCGGCGTCCTTCTCCTTGCTCTGCGCAGCATGCGCGGCCCTTTGGACGGGCCGAATCGTCACGAATCCTCCCTGTGACTACGCAGAGTAAGGAAACCAATCACTCGTTCGATTCGTATAAGTGACTGGAAGGGCAATGCAGTCGGCGGGCCGGGCGGCGCCGCGGGGAGCGGACCGCCGGGTCGGTGCTGCACTGACGAGGGAGACACGATGCAACCGTTCGCGCTCAACTACGCACGTCCGGCGGTGGAGTTGGAAGCCACGACTCCGTACGTCTACGACTCCGGGCTGCAGTTGAACGTGCTCATGGACGGCCGGGTCGCCGCCGGTGACCTCGCGCTGCTCAGAGAGTTGGGGACCACCACGTCCACCGCGGGCTCCAAGACTCACTTCGACGACTGAACGCGGAACCGCCCACTATGACCGTGCTGATCCTGACTTGTGAAGAGGACGTGACCGCCGACATGGTGGTCGTGCACCTGAACGCGTCCGGGGTCCCCGTGGTCCGCCTGGACCCCGCCGACCTCCCCGGCGGTGTCGCGCTGTCCGGTGAGTACGTGCACGGCCGTTTCCGCGGCCACCTCCAGTCCGCGGGCCGCCTGGTGAGCATCGCCGGGCTGCGGTCGGTCTGGGTGCGCAGGCCGGGGGATGCGGCCGCGCGGGCGGCCCAGCCCTCCGCCTGGCTGACCGAGGAGTCCACCCAGGCGCTGTACGGCATGCTGCGGGGCTCGGACGCCCGCTGGATGAACCACCCCGACGCGGCCCGCCGGGCCCGGCACAAGCCGTGGCAGCTGCGGCTCGCCCAGCGCTGCGGACTGCCCGTGCCGGCCACGTTGATCACGACGTTTCCGCAGGCGGCCCGGGAGTTCGCCGACCGCTATCCGGATCTGGTGGTCAAGCCGGTCTCCGGGGCGCATCCGCAGGATCCGCCCCGGGCGGTGCCGACCAGCAGGGTGGCGCCGGACACGGACTTCTCCGCCGTGGCGTTCGGGCCGACGCTGCTGCAGCGGCGGGTCGGCAAGCGGGCCGACATCCGGCTGACCGCCGTGGGCGAGCGACTGCTGGCGGCCCGCAAGGCGACTGCCGACGATGCGGATCCGGACGATCCCGGTGCGGTGGACGTGCGCTTCGCCTCCGACGACATACCGTGGCGTGCGACCGACGTCCCGCCGCGCGTCGCCGACGCCGTCCGCTCTTATCTGCGAGAGGCAGAACTGGCCTACGGCGCCTTCGACTTCGCCGAGGACGCCGACGGGACCTGGTGGTTCCTGGAGTGCAATCAGTCGGGGCAGTTCGGCTTCGTCGAGGTGGAGACGGGTCTGCCGATCGCCCGGACCATGGCGGAGTGGCTGGCCCATCCCGGGCCGGAGCCCCAGACACGAGTCAACGGCTCCAGCACCACGGTGTGTTGAGGGCGGCGGTCAGTGGGGCAGCGAGCCGGGCAGCAGCGCGGTCCGCTGCCATCCGGCCCCCGGGGAGGAGTGGCGCTCGGGGGCGGCGGGTACGGAGCCGAAGGACTGCAGCGGCCGCATGGCGTACTCCAGTTCCCGGCTCACGCGCTCGGCCTCCCGGCGAGCCTGAGTGGGGACGTCGCCGCGCTCGGCGACGAGTCGGTCGTAGATCGGGGAATCCTGGAACACCGACGCGCCTTTCGTGTGGTGGCCCATGCGCATGGGCACGGCTGTCGAGTGTATGCGCCCCGGGATACCAGGGTGTGAATTCTCCAGGAGCACTTGACGCCGACACGGCGGTTGTGACTGTCCGGATGTGCGTCATTCGAAGCTGCCGTCGCGTCAGACAGCCAGTGACAGACCGCCGTCCCCGCCTGCGGCTCCGCGCGAGGCGATGAGCAGGGCGTCCGCCTTCGCGATCGCGTCCTCGACGCTCGCGGCTCCCATGACGGCGCACAGGGTGCGGCTGACGTCCGCCAACTCCCGTGCGGCCTGCGGATTCTCACGCTCCGCCTGCGCGATGCGCAGCGACGCGTATCTGGTGAGCAACGTTCTGACGACCTTCGGGTCCGGAACGAGCACGAAGTGCCCCTCTCTTAGGTTTGCGCCTCGCCTTCCCGGTCAGGCCCGGACCAATCGCATCTTCCGCGCCCCGGGCCTCAATTGACGCAAAACCGCCGTCCGACCCGATTCCCAGCGCGCCGCGAGGCGTTGAACAGAGGGTAACCCCCTCAGCACGAACGGTGAAGCACATGAACCGCTCCGGCCGCCTCCTCTGCACCCTCTACCTCACCACCAGCGCCGAACTCGCCTGGGCCACGGTCCTCGAATTCCTCCACGGTCCCCGGTGGGCCGCATGTCTGTTCGCCGCGGCGAGCCTGGTCCCGCTCATCGCCGTCGTCCGCGAGACCCTGATCCGCGACCTGCGCAGGGCCGCGGTCGTGACACGCCACCCCGCGCGCACGGCCACCGACGAGATCGTGCGCGGTGAGCTGGACGCCGCGTGCTGCGAACGGTGGTGGACGAGCCTCGGCATCCACCACGACTCGACCTGCCCGCATGGCATGCGCCGCAGCAGCGCCGCCTGAGGAGACGGCCGCGGGGCGCGCACGGCGGCTCAGGCGACCTGTCCGCCGTGCAGCTGTGTGTACGCCCCGCCGCCGCGCAGGAGTTCCTCGTGCGTCCCCGTTCTCCAGGATGCGGCCGCCGCCCATCACCACGAACCGGTCGACGAACTCCGGTGCGTTGGCTTCGCGCAGGGCCGCGCGCACCGTTTCCTCGTCGGCCTCGTCCATGCATGAACCCGACGAGCGCGATCGTCTCGCCGGGTGTCACGGAGAGCGTGAAGTCGCGTACGGCGGGCCGCCCGCTGTCGTCGTACGGGTGGCCGACACCCTCGAAGGTGACGGCGCCGCGCAGCGAGGTGAGTTCCGCCTTGCCCTCGTGGCCTCGAGTTCGGGCGCCTGCAGCACCTCGCCGACCGAACGCACCGACTCCAGGCCCTTGGTGTGCGTGACGCCCCAGACGCCGTAGTACGAGACCAGGGCGGCGCCGGCCAGGACGAGCCACGGTGATCGCGCCCAGCCCGCGCGGGTGCACAGCGCGAGCGCAGAGTGGTGCCCATGCGGCGCACGCTGCCGTACAGGAGGCGACCGTAGAGCGTCGATGACGGATGCGGTGATCAGTGGCAGCAGCCAGATCGGGCTGTGCTTGACGGTGAACACGCCGACCGCCGCGATCAGGTGGCGGCGGTCGGCGCGGAACAAGTAGCCGAGGAGCTGTCAGACGGCGTCGAGCTGCGCGAGTTCCTCGGCGTCCAGGGTGAGTTCGGTCGCGGCGAGGGAGTCGCGGATGGTCTCCGGGCGGCTGGCGCCGGGGATGGGCACGACCACCGGCGACTTGGCGAGCATCCAGGCCAGGCACACGCGCTGCGGGCTGACCCCGTGGGCCTCGGCGATCCGCGCGAACGGCGCGTAGGCGGAGCCCAGTTCACGGGCCCGGGAGATGCCGCCGAGCGGGCTCCAGGGCAGGAAGGCGATGCCGAGTTCGTCGCACAGTTCGAGTTCCGGCTCGCTGGAGCGGAAGGCCGGGGAGAACTGGTTCTGCACGGAGACCAGCCGGCCGCCGAGGATCTCGTTCGCCTGCCTGATCTGGTCGGGGTCGGCGTTGGAGATGCCGGCCAGCTGGATCTTGCCCTCGTCCAGCAGGTCGCGGATCGCACCGACGGACTCGGCGTACGGCACCCTCGGGTCGGGGCGGTGGAACTGGTAGAGCCCGATGGCCTCCACGCCGAGCCGGCGCAGGGACGCCTCGCAGGCCTCCTTGAGGTGGCGGGGGCTGCCGTCGAGGGTCCAGCTGCCGTCACCGGGGCGCAGATGGCCGCCCTTGGTGGCGACCAAAACGTCCCGGCCGCGGTCATGGGAGGAAAGTGCCTTGGCGATCAGGGTCTCGTTGTGGCCGACCTCGTGGGCGTCCCGGTGGTAGGCGTCCGCGGTGTCGATCAGGGTCACGCCGGCGTCGAGGGCGGCGTGGATCGTGGCGAGGGAGCGTGCCTCGTCCGGCCGTCCCTCGATCGACATGGGCATCCCGCCCAGGCCGATCGCGCTGACTTCGACGTCACCGATGCGGCGGGTCTGCATGTGCTCGTGACCTCTTCCGGTTGTTGCGCGGTACCGAATGACGTTCGGCCCACCGCACATGGAGTGCGGGAAAGCCCCAACGCATTCCAGCGTGACCCGCCTACGGGCCGCAGGTCCAATAGAGGAAAGAGAACGCATTCAGCAACCGCACCACTGAATCGCCGCCTCCGCCGCATCTGCTTGCGCGACCGGCCGGTCGGTGTGCGAGGCTCGCTGGCGACCGGTCGCCACAAGGGGCGACGCAGTGGAGAGGCGGCGGCATGCGCATAGGACTTCTCGGTACCGGCCCCTGGGCGGAGATGGCGCACGCCCCTGCCCTGCACGAGCATGCGGAGCTGGAGTTCGTGGGGGTGTGGGGCCGCCGTACGGAGGCCGCGAAGCAGCTCGCCGACCGGTTCGGCACACGCGCCTACGACGATGTCGACGCACTGTTCGCCGACGTGGACGCGGTCGCGGTCGCCCTGCCGCCGGCCGTGCAGGCGGAGCTCGCGGTGCGGGCGGCGCGGGCGGGGTGCCATCTGCTGCTGGACAAGCCGCTCGCCACGACGGTCGGGCAGGGGCAGGCCGTGGTCGACGCGGTCCAGGAGGCCGGCGTGGCCTCGGTCGTCTTCTTCACCAGCCGCTTCCTGCCCGAGACCGAGGCGTGGATCACCGAACAGGCGGCGGTGGGGGGCTGGTTCACGGCGCACGCCCAGTGGCTGGGGTCGCTGTTCGGCGGTGACAGCGACAGCCCGTTCGCCAACTCGCCGTGGCGACGGGAGAAGGGCGCGCTGTGGGACGTGGGCCCGCATGCCCTGTCCGTGCTGCTGCCGGTCCTCGGTGACGCCCGGCGGGTGGTGGCCGCGGCGCCCGGTCCCGGGGACACGGTCCATCTGGTCCTCGACCATGCCGGCGGTGCGTCGAGCACCCTGACGCTCAGTCTGTCCGCCCCGACCGCGGCCTCGTGCGCCGCTGCCGAACTCCGGGGCGAGGCAGGAGTGTCGGTGCTGCCACAGAGCGCCGAGGGGCCCGTCGCCGCGCTCGGACACGCCGCCGACGCACTCCTCGCCGCCGCCCGCACCGGGCGCCCGCACGCATGCGACGCCGCGTTCGGCCAGCGGGTCACCGAGATCCTGGTCGAGGCGCAGGCGTTGCTGGACGGCGCCGCTGACTGACGCGGCGTCACGGTTCCTCCGCTGCAGCCTGTGTTTGACGTCACATCCAGCTCTGATCTACTCGGTCCTGGCCCGAGTCCAAACAGGCTGCGGCAGGAGGAAACCGTCCGCCCGGCTCCGGCATCAAAGCGAGGCACAGGGCTGTTGGAAAGTCCGTCGGCTGACGTGGCGTCACCGTCTGCCCGGCGCGGTCTGCTTCGCCACTGTGGCGAGGACCGAGTCGACCAGCGTGGGGACGGACCGCCCGGCTCCGGCGTCGATGCGGTCGAGGCTCAGCTCGTCAAGGGCCTCGACCATGAGGTTCTGATAGCGCTCCGTGCGGGCGAGGAAGCGGTCCATCAGTGCCCGTTCCTCGTCCGTCGCCGTCTCGTACCGTCCGCCCGCGTGCACCCGGGCACGCAGCACGGCTTCGTCGGCCGTCAGCCACACGGCGCCCGTGTGCGGCACGTCCAGTCCGGCGACGCGGACGGGCCACAGCGCCGAGCCCTCCAGAACGAGGCCCGCGCCGGCCCCGTTCTCGGCCGCATGGGTCGTGATCAGCCTGCGGATGCGGGGCCACAGCCGTTCGTAGTGGTCGAGGACGGACGTGATCAGTTCGTCGACCGTCAGCGACGCGTAGTGCTCGGCGACATGCGCGGGCACCTCCCGCTCCGGGGTTCTCCAGGGCCGCCCTGGGTGACGGGCCAGCAGGTCCGTCGACCGGTACTCGAACCCGAGGCGCTCCGCCACCGCTCGTGCGACCGTCGACTTGCCCACGTTCGACGTGCCCCCGATCAGCACCACCCGCACGCCGGGCGCCTCCCCGCCCCTACGCATGCTCGAACGGTTCGTCGCTCCAGCGGAACCAGGCCCGGTCGCCCTCGATGTGCAGCAGGAACTCGGGAACCGGTCCGTCCGGCGACGACAGGGACACCTGTCTGGTGATCTCCTCGTAGGCCGCTTCCCACTCCTGCCGGTGCTCCTCGTCGTCCCGCGAGATCAGGGCGAGTTCACGGGCGAACAGATCCCGGACCGCCCCGAAGCCCGGCCCGGCGGTGAAACGGCCGGACAGCCACGGAAAGTCGGCGTCGTCGATCAGGATCTCCCCGACCGGCTCCGCACCCGTGCGCACCTGCCAGACCTCGCCCTCGAACCCCACGCCGCATCCCCCTTCAGCCGCCGATCACCGCCATCGACCAGCATGCCACCCGGCACCGACAGCCGGCCCGGCGTGCGGGCGGCGTCCCGCCGTAGGAGCGTGGTGCTGTGGGAAAGGTGCACCTCCTGTCAGCGCGCCGGCAGGACCACGACCAGCGGGGCTGGCTGCGGGGCGCGCCACCGCCCCGGCTGGTGCGGATGCTCCCGCTCGTCCTGATCGCGGGCGTCTGCGCGGCCACCCTGGCCAGCCACGAACCCCTCGACATCGGCTTTCTGCTGGGCGCCATCCCGCCGCTCGCCGTGCTCTCGTACGGGCCGCTGGCGACCGCCGTCCTCGGCGGTGTCGTCGTCGCCGTGCTCAACATCCCGGCCTTCCAGCTCAACCACCCGGGCAACACGGACCTGTTGACCATCTCCTTCGTCGCCGTGCTGAGCGTGTTCGTGTCCTATGTGCGCAGTCGCCGCGATGCCCAGCTGGATCTGGAGCGCACCGTCGCGGAGGCCGCGCAGCGTGCCGTCGTCCCCCCGCTGCCCGAGCGGGTCGGCCCGGTCCGCTGCGTGGGCCTGTACCGGGCCGCGCAGCGCGGCACGCTGGTCGGCGGGGACTTCTTCGACGTACGCGAGGGACCGCACGGGGTACGGGCGGTGATGGGCGACGTCCAGGGGCACGGGCTGGCGGCGGTCTCCACCGTCGCCTCGCTGCTGGGGGCCTTCCGGGAGGCGGTGCTGGACCAGCCGGACCTGGAGTCGGTCGCGGCCCGGCTCGACCGCAGGCTGGAGCTGGACTCGGCGTCGTCCCGGTACGCCGAGCTGTTCGCGACCGCCGTACTGCTGGAGTTCTCGCCCGACGGACGGTCGGTGCGGATGGTGTCCTGCGGTCATCCGCCGCCCGTGCTGCTGCGCGGCCGGCAGGCCACCGAGGTCGAGCTCGCCGCGTGGACGCCGCTCGGTCTCGGCCTGTCCGACGGCGGTCCGCACGCCGGGCCCACGCTGCGGCTGGAGCCCGGCCACAGCCTGTTCCTGGCCTCGGACGGGGTGAGCGAGGCCCGCGACCCCTCCGGCACCTTCTACCCGCTGACCGACCGGCTGGCCGCGCTGGCCGACGACGATCCGGCCGTGCTCGCGGATCGGGTGTGGGCGGATCTCGTACGGTACTGCCCTGCCGTCGACGACGACGTGACGATGCTCGTCCTCACGCCCGCGTCGCGGGACGGCGGCTGACATCGGACGCCGGGCCTGCCACCTGCTCGCCCTCGGCGTCGATGTGCGGCATGATCCGGTCCAGCCAGCGGGGCGTCCACCAGGCGTGCGGCCCCAGCAGCGTCATCACGGCCGGAACCATCAGCAGCCGTACGACGGTCGCGTCGATCAGCACGCTCACCGCGAGCCCCAGACCCAGCATCTTGACCACGATGTTGTCGCTGACGATGAAGGCCGCGAAGACGCTCACCATGATCAGGGCGGCGCAGGTGATGACCCGGGCGGTGATCTCCAGCGCGTGGGCGACCGAGGCCTTGGCGTCGCCGGTGCGCAGCCACGCCTCGTGGACGCGCGAGAGCAGGAAGATCTCGTAGTCCATGCTCAGACCGAAGATGATCGCGAACATCATCATCGGCACATAGCTCTCGATGGGCACCTTGCCGTGCACGCCGAGCGCGGGCCCGCCCCAGCCCCACTGGAAGACGGCCACCACCACGCCGTACGAGGCACCGATCGACAGCACGTTGAGGACGGCCGCCTTGACCGCGACGAGCAGGCCGCGGAAGACCGCCAGGATGATCAGGAACGCGAGGCCGACCACGACGCCGATGATCAGGGGCAGCCGGCTCGCGACGATGTCGCGGAAGTCGACCTGGGCCGCGGTCGTGCCGGTGACGTAACCCTTGGCGGAGGTGCCGGAGACCGCGTCCGGGAGGGTGTGGTGGATCAGCCGGTTGGTCAGGTCCGTGGTGGTGGCGCTCTGCGGGGACTGCTTCGAGTAAACCGTGCCGACCAGGACATCGCCGTCCTTGGTGGGTGTCAGGGGCGTGACGGTGGAGGCGCCGGCCACCGCGTTCAGGGTCTTCTGGGCCTGGGAGGAGAGGGCGGAGCGCTGGGAGGACGGTACGGAGGTCTGGTCGATGACGACGGTCAGCGGGCCGTTGGAGCCGGGGCCGAACGCGTTGGTCATCAGGTCGTAGGCGCGGCGGTCGGTGAAGGAGGTGGGGTCGGCGCCGTCGCCGATGTGGCCGAGCTGGATGGAGAGCAACGGGATGGCGAGGACGACGACGGTCGTGATGCCTGCCGCCAGGAACTGCCAGGGTCTGCGCTCCACGCGTTGGGCGTACCGGTGCCACGTGCCGGTCGGCTCGGCTCCGGGCTCGGCGTCGGTCTCGGCGACGGGTCGCCGTACGTGGTAGCGGTCGATGCGTCTGCCGATCAGGCCGAGCATGGCCGGGAGCAGCGTCAGTGCGCCGACGACCGCCGAGATGACCGTCATGGCGGCGGCCAGGCCGAGTTTCCCGATGAAGCTCACCCCGGACGCGTACAGACCGGCGAGCGCGATGATCACCGTGCAGCCGGAGACGAGCACGGCCCGGCCGCTGGTGGAGGTGGCATGGCCCGCGGCCTGGACCGGAGGCACCCCGTTCATGAGGTTCTGGCGGTGCCGCGTGAGCTGGAACAGGGCGTAGTCGATGCCGACGCCGAGCCCGATCATGGTCGCCAGGGTAGGCGAGACGGTCGCGAACGTGAACGCCGCCGCGAGCAGTCCGAGGATCGCGAGCCCGGCAACGGCGCTGACCAGTGCCGTGAACAGGGGCAGACCGGCGGCGATCACGCTGCCGAAGCCGATCAGCAGGACGACGATCGCGACAGCGAAGCCGATCAGTTCGCTCACCCGGTCGTCGGCGGCGGACCGGCCCAGTTCACCGAGCGGTCCGCCGTACTCGACCTGGGCGCCTGCCGAGCGCAGCGGCTGCACCGCCTTGTCCACGCCGCTCAGGTAGTTGTCACCCAGGGTCGAGGGCTGGACGTCGAAGCGGACGGTGATGTAGCCGGTCTTCCCGTCGGAGGCGAGGGGGCCGACCTTCGAGGCCGGGGCGGACAGCGGGTTCTGGGCCGACAGGACGTGCGGCAGTTTCTGCACGTCGCCGACCGCGGTGGACATCTGCGAACTCAGCGCGGTGAGGGACTTCTGCCCGTCGTGCAGGACGATCTGGCTGCTGTAGCCGCCTGCCGCGGGATCGTGCTTCTTCAGGACGTCCAGGCCCTGCTGGGACTGCACGCCCGGCAGGGAGAAATTGTCGGAGTACTCCCCGCCGAAGGACCGGTTGAGGGTCTGCAGCGCCACGAGCGCCACCAGCCAGGCCAGGATGACGATCACGAAGTGTCTGGCGCACCACTCCCCCAGCCGTCGCAGCACCCCTCCTGTGACGGCCCCCGCGCCCCCCTCGTCGGTGCGGGCAGGTGACACGTCTCTCATTAGACGCCCGTCCTGTCACTCCGGCATCTCGTGGCACTTGTGTGCGCTTCCAGATGCACGCAGCGCTCCCGCGATGAATGGTGTTAGCAGTAGCGACCCTGACCCGAGGGAGCAGAGACCATGCCGACGTTGCAGCCCGACGCGTCCAGGCCGTCCGAGGACCGCGTCACCCCGGACGACCTGCTCCACACCCGTACCGGCACCGAGGTGTCGCCGGAGGACCTCGTCCTTGTAGCGGGCAGGGACATCACCCCCCACAACCTCGAATGGGCCCGGCGCAAGCTGGCGGCGGAAGGCCCCGCCGCCATGGAGAAACTGCTGCCGTAGCCGGCGCGGTTCAGTCCGTGTCGCCGGGCTCCAGGCACAGCACCGGCACCCGCTGCACGAGGTTGTTGGTGAAGCCGCCGCGGTTCCAGTGCTGCTCCAGCGGCTGGGTGTGTCCTTCGGCGTCGGTGGCCCGCGCGCTCAGCACATGCTCGCCGGGGGTCGCCGTCCAGTCGAGGTGCCAGCGGCGCCACGCCCACCGGCGCCCGCCGTCGGGCTCCAGTTCGGCCTCGTGCCAGGTGCGCCCGTCGTCGGTGCTCACCTCGGCCCGCGCGAGCGGTGCCCGCCCCGACCAGGCGCGGCCCTCAAGGGTCACCGGGCCGGGCCGCACCACCCGCGAGCGGGACATGAAGTCCGGGAAGCCGGGCGGGATCAGCAGGGCGCGCGGCTCGATGCGGGTGACCGGCCGGCCCTCGTCGGCGGGGTCCTGCCGGAGCCGGTAGGCCACGGCCTGCTGGAAACCGGTGAACGGGGCGTCGGTGACCGTGATCTCGCGCAGCCACTTCACCTGGGCCATGCCGTACCAGCCGGGCACGATCAGGCGCAGCGGCCGGCCGTGCTGGGGCGGCAGCGGGGCGCCGTTCATCGCGTATGCCACCAGAACCTCGGGCTCGGTGCCCGTGGCCACGTCCACCTGCAGGGAACGCTGGTAGTCCTGTTCGACGCCGCGTTCCACGCCGTGGTCGGCGCCGGTGAAGACCACGTCGACGGCGTCCGCTTCCACGCCGGCCTCGGCGAGCAGCAGCCGCAGCGGTACGCCCGTCCACTCGGCGGTGCCGACCGCCTCGAGGAGCCAGGGCTGGCTGACCGGACGGGGCGTCAGTAGGGCCCGGCCGTTGCCCGCGCACTCCATGGTGACGCGTGTGGTGACCTGAGGGAGGGCGCGCAGTTCGGCCAGGTCCAGCTGCAGCGGACGACGGACCCGGCCTCCGACGGTCAGCGGCCAGGGCGTGTCGTCGGGGACGTAGGGGATGTCGTAGTGGGTCAGCAGGTAGTGCAGGCCCGGCGGGGTGACGTCGTAGCGCAGTGCCTCGAGCGGGAGGCCGTGGTTGCGGGTGGCGAGCGCCAGTTCGTCCCGGCCGATGCCCTCGTCGGGGGCGGCCAGCCGGGCGGGGGTGCTCGCGTCGGCGAGTCGGTGGCCCATCCCGGCATTATCGCTCCGCCGGGTTGGGCCGGGGTGCGGTTTCGCCGCGGGGCTGCGACATGCCGTCGGCCGGCTGCGGCGCCGTCGTGGCTGGTCGCGCCCACGCGGCGGAGCCGCATATCGATGCAGCCCCGCGCCCCTTGCGGGGCTCACGCCCTGTCACGTCGCAGGCGGTTGTTGTCCGTTCAGTCTTTCGAAGCGGGGCCCTGGGCTGACAGACTCCGGAGGTGCCCGACTTCGACATGCTTGTCATCGGATCCGGCCCGGGTGGCCAGAAGGCCGCCATCGCAGCGGCCAAGCTCGGCCGCCGGGTCGCCGTCGTCGACCGCCCCGACATGGTCGGCGGGGTCTCCATCCATACCGGCACCATCCCCTCCAAGACCCTGCGCGAGGCGGTGCTGTATCTGACCGGTCTCACCCAGCGGGATCTGTACGGGCAGAGCTACCGGCTGAAGGAGGACATCACCGTCTCCGACCTGACCTCGCGCACTGAGCACGTGGTCGGCCGGGAGGTCGACGTCATCCGCAGCCAGCTCTCCCGCAACCACGTCTCCCTCTTCGCCGGCACCGGCAGTTTCGTCGACCCGCACACCATCGCGCTGCGCGAGGTCACCGGCAATGAACGGCTGCTCAGCGCGGAGCACATCGTCATCGCCACCGGTACCCGGCCGGCCCGGCCGGACAGTGTCGAGTTCGACGGCCGTACGATCATGGACTCCGACAACGTGCTGGCGTTGGAACGCGTCCCGCGCTCCATGGTCATCGTCGGCGCAGGGGTGATCGGCATGGAGTACGCCTCCATGTTCGCCGCGCTCGGCAGCAAGGTGACGGTCGTCGAGAAGCGTGCCGGGATGCTCGACATGTGCGACGTCGAGGTCATCGAGTCGCTCAAGTACCACCTGCGGGACCTCGCCGTGACGTTCCGGTTCGGGGAGACCGTCGCCGCGGTGGAGCGACATCCGCGGGGCACGCTGACCATTCTGGAGAGCGGCAAGAAGATACCGGCCGACGCCGTGATGTACTCGGCGGGCCGACAGGGCCTGACCGACGAACTCGACCTGGACAAGGCCGGACTGTCCGCGGACAAGCGCGGCCGGATCACCGTGGACGAGCACTACCGCACCGAGGTGCCGCACATCTACGCCGTCGGCGACGTGATCGGCTTCCCCGCGCTGGCCGCGACCTCGATGGAGCAGGGGCGGGCAGCCGCCTACCACGCCTGCGGAGAGCCGGTCGGCCAGATGCACAACCTGCAGCCCATCGGCATCTACACCATCCCGGAGATCAGTTTCGTCGGCCGGACCGAGGACCAACTCACCGAGGACTGCGTGCCGTTCGAGGTCGGCATCTCCCGCTACCGCGAGCTGGCCCGCGGCCAGATCATCGGCGACTCGCACGGCATGCTCAAGCTGCTGGTCTCCCCCGAGGACCGCACCCTGCTCGGGGTGCACTGCTTCGGCACCGGTGCCACCGAGCTCATCCACATCGGGCAGTCGGTGATGGGCTGCGGTGGCACCGTCGACTATCTGGTGAACGCGGTCTTCAACTACCCGACGCTGGCGGAGTCCTACAAGGTCGCCGCCCTCGACGCCACCAACAAGCTGCGGCAGATCGACCGCATCGGCGACTGACGGGCCGGCGTCAGCGGTCCTGCTCGGGGTCGGGCAGCCGCGTCTCGTCCTCGACGACGTGGACGGCGGCCTCCTCGGCCCCGGCGGCACCGCCGTCGATGCCCACGTCGTCGGCGACCGTCTCCTTGGTCGTGTCGGGGTGGGCGCCCTCGTCCGGAGCGACCAGCCGGCCCGCGCGCTCCGTGCCGGCCTCGGGGTCGACGGGTTCGCCCTCGCCCCCGGGGAGGTCGCCGACCTCGTCGCCGGCGGGCACGGCCGCGTCGGGGACCTCCTCGGCGAGCCGTTCGTCGAGGCTCTCGCCGGTGCGCTGCTCGGCGGCCGTCGTGCCGTGTTTGGTGACGCCGAGCGGCTTCTCCGGTGGCGAGTAGCCCTCGTCGAGAGTGTCGTCGTAGGTGCGTTCGTCGACGGCGTCCTGCAGATCGAGCGGCGCCGCGTCCTCCTGCTCCTCGTTCGTCCCGGTGGGCTGGTAGGCGTCGTCGGCCATCGGTTCGGGGCTCGTGCGTTCGCTGCCCATGAGTGCCTCCCTCGCGCGCTGCGGCGGGTCGTTCTCCGTACGGTGTTCCCGATCCGCGTTTCCCGTTGCGCGCCGTCCAACCACGGCAGTCTCCGCAGGCGCAGGAGGTTACCCCTTGGTCAATCTTGAAAGGTCAAGGAGTAGGGCTATCATCACTCGCACACACGGTGTGACCGAACGACAACGCAGGCAGCCGTGCGCCGTCCACCACCCCTTTTTTTGTCTTTTCGCTGCCCTTGATCTGCTCCGAGGCCAACCCTCGGGGATCCGGGGCCGGTTCATCACCCCCCACCTCCCCCTACGCCGTCGGGGCGGGTCGCCCTCGCGTCGTGCAAGACGGAAAGCAGCGCAACCATGAGCAACAGCAGGGGCAGAGGGCTGCAGGCCAATGCCCTCGGTACGTTCGACACCGTGGTGATGGCCGTCGCGGGCAGCGCCCCGGCGTACTCGATCGCCGCGACCACCGCCGTCCTCGTGGGCGCGGTGGGCCTGGCCAGCCCGGCCGCGCTGCTGTACTGCGCGATACCCATGCTGGGTATCGCGCTGGCGTTCAGCTATCTCGGCCGTATCGACGTGAACGCGGGGGCCAGCTACTCCTGGGTGGGGCGCACCCTGCATCCCTTTCTCGGGTTCATCAGCGGCTGGGCGCTGGTGATCTCGGCGACCATCTTCATGGTGGCCGGCTCGCTGCCCGCAGGTTCGATGACGCTGGCCCTGTTCGACGAGGGTCTCGCCGCCAACACGGCGCTGTCGACGGTGGTCGGCGCGGCCTGGTTCATCATCATGCTGCTCGTGGTGCTCGGCGGCGCCCGGCTCACGGTCCGGGCGCAGCTCGTCATGTCCGGGGTCGAACTGGCGATACTGGCACTGTTCGCGGTGCTCGCCCTCTTCCACACCGGCAACGCCCGCGTGTTCGACTGGTCCTGGCTCGGCTTCTCCCACTTCGACGGAGTGTCGGGCTTCGCCTCGGGAGCACTCGTCGCCGCCTTCTACTACTGGGGCTGGGACGTCACCAGCAACCTGAGCGAGGAGACCCGCAACAGCCGCCGGACGACGGGACTCGCCGGGCTGATCGGGGTCGGCATCGTCTTCCTGCTGTTCGAGGTGTTCACCATCGCGGTGAACGTCATCCTGTCCTCGAAGCAGATCGAGGCGAACGACGCGAACGTGCTGGGTGCGCTCGGTGAGGAGATCTGGCCGGGCTGGGGCGGCAAGCTGCTGATCGTGGCGGTGATGCTGTCGACCATCGCCACCCTGGAGACCACCCTCATCCAGGTCACGCGCTCGCTGTTCGCGATGGGCCGGGACCGTACGATGCCCTCCGCACTCGGCCGGGTGCACCGCACCTGGAACACCCCGTGGGTCGCCATCACGGTGGTCGGCGCGGTGGCGCTGGCGATGTTCATCGCCTCCAACGCGCTGGGCTCGGTGGGTGAGATCCTCTCCGACGCGATCTCGGCGATCGGCCTGCAGATCGCCGTCTACTACGGCCTGGCGGGCCTCGCGGTGGTCGTGGCGTACCGCAGGATGCTGCTGAAGTCGCCCGCGAACTTCCTGCTCGGCGGGTTGTGGCCGCTGTTCGGCGCCCTGTTCATGTTCTGGATCTTCGCCGAGTCGCTGAGCGAGCTCGACAGCGCGGCGATCGCGATCGGCATCGGCGGACTCGCCGTCGGGCTGGTCCCGATGTTCTGGTACTGGAGGCAGGGCAGCGACTACTACCGGCCCGCCCGTCTGGACGCCAGCCGCACCGTCGAGGCGGAGTACGTCCCCGACGAGCTGTCCACCGCGAACTCCCGTGTCCACGAAGGTCTCTCCACCGACTTCTGAGGCAGATCCCGATGGCGAGAGACCGATTCACTCCCGACTACGACCCCGACTGCGGGGACGCGCCGCTGACCAACGCTCGTCACGACATCGTCATCGGCCGCTGGCAGGGCCTCAGGGACCTGCTGCGGGGCACCGGCCCGGACTGGCTCGCGCGCGGTCACCGCATCCGGATGCTCGCGCAGGCCTGCGCGGGCAGTTCGACCGTGGAGTCCTGGCTTGCGGCAGAGCCCCACAGCGGTGACGCGCTGGTGCTGCGTGCGGCGACGGAGACGGCCCGCGCGTTCAACCTGGCGATCGCCGCGGGCCGGGGCGTGCCGATCGACCAGCACCGCATCGACACCGCGGTGACGGCGTGTCTGCAGGCCGCGGAGGCATATCTGGACGATCCGACGCCGTGGATCTCCCTGATCTCGGTGGCCCGGCTGTACTCCGCGGGGGTGCGCCGGCAGGAACTGTCGCGCTGGTGGGACGAGTTGCACCAGCGCGATCCGTACAGCGTGGAGGGCCATCTGCAGGTCCTGCACTACTACTCGGCACGCTGGCACGGCAGCCACGGCCTCATGTACGACTTCGCCCGCGACGCGGCCGGAGTGGCACCCACGGGCTGCGCCTTGCCGGTTCTGGTGCAGTACGCGCGCGTGGAGGAGTACCGCTACGCCCTGGACGCGGCGCAGGGCAGCCAGTCCGCGGTGGGCCTCGGCCAGCACTGGAACCACGACGGCGCGGTCAGCGACGTACGCCGTACCTGGCAGCGCTGGATCATGGGCCGCACGGACAGCGGCATCGCCCCCGGCGAACTGCGCGACCTCAACTACCTGGCCCACGCCGCCTGCAATGCAAACGTTCCGGACGTCGCCGCCACCCTGCTGCGGATGCTGGGGCGCCGGGCCACACGGACTCCCTGGTCGTACACGGGAGATCCGGACCAGCAGATCGTGAGGTGGCGCAAGGAGCTGAAACTGCGAGGCTGAGCGCCGGAACGGACGGCGGGCTAGTCCAGCGGCTGCTGCGCGGGCCGGGACAGGCCCGCCGTCCACTTCTCCTCGATGCGGCCCAGCTTCCACACCAGCAGGGCCGCGATCCAGGTGGCGAGGAACAGTCCGACGATGGCGAAGCCGACGGTGTTGAGGTCGAGGCCGGCGATCCAGTCCCAGAACGCGCCGTGCAGATCGAGCTTCTGGGCGAGCAGGCCGAGGAGTTCGACGGTGCCGATGAGCAGGGCGACGGCGACCGAGAGGCCGGTGATGGTGAGGTTGTAGTAGACCTTGCGGACCGGTTTGGAGAACGCCCAGTCGTAGGCGAAGTTCATGAACGAGCCGTCGATGGTGTCGAGGAGCGACATGCCCGCGGCGAACAGGACGGGCAGGCACAGGATCGCGTACCAGGGAAGTCCCGAGGCGGCGCCGGATCCGGCCAGCACGAGCAGCGCGATCTCGGTGGCGGTGTCGAAGCCGAGGCCGAAGAGCAGGCCGAGCGGGTACATGTGCCAGGGCTTGGTGACCGACTTCATCACGCGGCCCAGCAGGCGGTTCATGAGGCCGCGGTTGCCCAGCTGCTCCTCCAGGGCCGCCTCGTCGAAGTCGCCGGAGCGCATCCGGCGGAAGACCTTCCAGATTCCCGCCATGATCACGAGGTTGATGATCGCGATGAGGTAGAGGAAGGTCCCGGAGACGGTCGTGCCGATGAGGCCGGTGATGTCGTGCAGCCGGGAGTTGCCGTCGCGGACCGGTCCGGCCACGGCCTTGACTCCGAAGGAGAGCAGCAGCGCCAGGGCGAAGACGACGCTGGAGTGCCCGAGCGAGAACCAGAAGCCGACCGACAGGGGCCGCTGCCCCTCGCCCATCAGCTTGCGTGTGGTGTTGTCGATCGCGGCGATGTGGTCCGCGTCGAAGGCGTGCCGCATGCCGAGCGTGTAGGCGGTGATGCCGATGCCGACACCGAAGGACTGCTTGCCGACGCTGTAGTGCTCGGGGGCGACGATCCCGACGAGCGTGAACCAGCCGACGAGATGCAGGGCGAGGACGAAGGCGGCCATTCCGCCGATCCTGGTCCACTCCTCCCGTGTCATGGAGGTGCGGACACGGTGCCAGGCGGAGGCCTTGGCGGGGAGCGGCGGAGCGGTGTCGGGGGCGGCCGTCATACGGGGAGGTCTTCCTTCGGGTGCACAGCGGCTGCGGTCTGCAGTCTTGTGCCATCCTCCAGTACTTGCAAACCATGTGCAGCAAAGGGCGCGGCAGCTCTTCCCCATGGAAGGGAAAAGACGGCCGTGCGGGGTCCCTGCTCAGGGAGTGGCGGTCGGCCCGTCCGGCCGGCTGCGGCGCTGCTCGACCATCTCGCGGCTCAGCGCCTCCGTCTCCGTCTCCGGCAGCCGCTCGAAGCCCTCCTCGGTGATCACCGAAACGATGGGGAAGATACGGCGGTTGATGTCCGGACCGCCGGTCGCGGAGTCGTCGTCGGCCGCGTCATAGAGCGCCTGCAGGGCGGCCAGGGCCGCCTCCCGCCGGTCCATGCCCTTGCGGAACAGCTTCTTGAGGGCGCCGCGAGCGTACGGCGAACCGGAGCCCTCGGCGTGGAAGTCCGTCTTCTCGTAGAGGCCGCCTGCGACGTCGAAGCTGAAGATGCGGCCCTTCTCGCCGTCCGGGGCCGCCTCGTCGTAGCCGGTCAGAAGCGGTACGACGGCGAGGCCCTGCATGGCCTGGCCGAGGTTCTGCCGGATCATGCCGGCCAGGCGCCTCGCCTTGGCGTTGAGGGTCATCGGGATGCCCTCGATCTTCTCGAAGTGCGTCAGCTCGACCTGGTACAGCTTCACCATGTCCAGGGCGAGTCCGACGGATCCGGCGAAGGCCACGGCGGTGTAGTCGTCCGCGGGGTGCACCTTCTCCAGGTCGCGCTGGGCGATGAGGTTGCCCATCGTGGCGCGGCGGTCGCCGGCGATCAGCACGCCGTCGCGGTAGGCGAGGGCCAGCACGGTGGTGCCGTGCGGGAACCGGCCGGGCTCGGCGCGGACGCCGTCGGGGAAGGGCGGCCGGGTGGGCAGCAGTTCTGGGCGGTGGGCGGCCAGGAACTCGGTGAAGGACGCGCTTCCCGGAGTGAAGAACTCCTCCCCCAGCTGGCCGCCGGTGTCGCTCGCTGTCATGCCACTCCCCCTTCTCGTCGGCCGGACATCGGACTCCTACCTGAACCGGGGCCCCGGGAAACGCCCGTTCCGGTTCCGCACAGACCGCCGGTGCGGTGCATCGTGCCTGGCGTACGCGGGCGGGGCACCGCCGGTTTCTGTGAGGGAGGCGACGCGGATGCGCCGGGCGGTCCGCTGGACGACCGCCGCCGTGGAGTTGGGGTTGTCGCCGCCGTCGGCGATCCAGGCGCGAGGGGTGGCGGCCCCCTCGACAGTGTGCTTCGTGCTGGACGACGGCGTGTCCGGCCGGTCCGAGTGTCACCACCGCGGCGACGGTTGGGATGGACCTGCCGCCCGGAATGCGGCGGGACGCCCGACGCCCTAGCGCGGGCTCCGGTGCGGTGGCTGCTCGGGGGCCGGGCGGGCCGGGAGTTGGGGGGTTGCTCGGACGACGGGACCGTCGTCGTACAGGGTCACGGGGGTTTCGTGGTGGCGGATGGTCAGGGGCGGGCCGGACAGCAGGGTGTACGTGGCCTTGTCGGGTCCGACCTCCACGCGCAGGCGGCGGCCGAGGAGCTGGAGGGAGAAGGCCAGGCGGCTGAACCTCTCGGGCAGCCGCGGGGCGAAGCGCAGCGTGTCGCCGTCGCGGCGCAGTCCCCCGAAACCGGCCACCAGGGCCGTCCAGGTGCCGGCGAGGGAGGCGATGTGCAACCCGTCGCGCGTGTTGTGCTGCAGGTCCGCCAGATCCATCAGCGCCGACTCGGCCGTGTAGGCGTAGGCGAGGTCCAGATGGCCGGCCTGGGCGGCGATCACGGCCTGGACGCTCGCCGACAGCGAGGAGTCCCGGACGGTGAGGGGCTCGTAGTAGGCGAAGTTGCGGGCTATGTGTTCGTCGTCGAAGTGGCTGCCGCAGGTGTACATCGCGAGCACCAGGTCGGCCTGTTTGACGACCTGTTTGCGGTAGAGGTCGAAATAGGGGAAGTGCAGCATCAGCGGGTACTGGTCCGGCCGGGTGCGGTCGAAGTCCCAGCGCTGGTAGCGGGTGAAGCCGGCGTGTTGCTCGTGCACGCCCAGTTCGCGGTTGTACGGGATGTGCATGGCCTCGGCGGCGTCCCGCCAGGCCGCGCTCTCCTCGTCGTCGACCCCCAGCCGTGCGGCCCGCTCCGGGTACCGCTTGCAGGCGTCCGCGGCCGCCAGCAGGTTCGCGCGCGCCATGAGGTTGGTGTACGTGTTGTCGTCGGCGACCGCACTGTACTCGTCGGGCCCGGTGACGCCGTCGATGTGGAAGGCGCCCTCGTGGTCGTGATGCCCCAGCGAGCGCCACAGCCGGGCCGTCTCCACCAGCAGCTCGATCCCGGCGTCCCGCTCGAACTCTTCGTCCCCGCTCGCCGCCGTGTACCGCACGACGGCGTCGGCGACGGCGGCGTTCACATGGAAGGCGGCGGTCCCGGCCGGCCAGTACGCCGAGCCCTCCGAGCCCTCGATGGTGCGCCAGGGGAACGCGGCGCCGTTCAGGCCGAGCTGGGCCGCGCGTTCCCGGGCGGCGGGCAGGGTGCTGTGCCGCCAGCGCAGCGCCTCGGCCACGGCCTCGGGCGCGGTGTAGGTGAGCAGGGGCAGCACGAAGGCCTCGGTGTCCCAGAAGGCGTGGCCGTCGTAGCCGGAACCGGTCAGGCCCTTGGCGGGGATCGCGCGCTGTTCGGCGCGGGCGCCGGCCTGCAGGACGTGGAACAGGGCGAAGCGGACGGCCTGCTGGATCTCCTCGTCGCCGTCGACCTCGACGTCGGCGCGCGCCCAGAAGTCGTCGAGGTACGCGCGCTGTTCCTCCACGAGGCCCGCCCAGCCGCCGACCGCGGCGGCCGCGAGGGCAGCGTCGACCTGGTCGCTCATCGCCGGTTTGGAGCGGGTCGCGGACCAGCCGTGGGCCACGAGCTTCTCCACCCGCAGCCGCTCGCCCGGTTCGAGGACGGAGGTGACGGTGAGGCGGGCGACGTCCTCGTTGCTCTCGCTGCCGGTGGTGGTGGCGTCCGGGCCGGTGACGACGTGGTCGGCACCCACGGCGACGCGCTGGCCCGTGCGCCGGGTGCGGTGCACGAGCCGTAGCCGGGATCCCTCGGCGAAGGCCTCCTCCGCCTCCAGGGGTGACTGCAGGGCCACGGCCGCCCGTGGGTCGCCCTTGCGCTCTGGCAGTTGCTCGTTGGCGACGAGCTCCGACTGCACGACCACACGCGTGCGCGTGCCGACGGCCTCCACCTCGTAGGCCACGGCGGCGATCGCCCGCTGGGTGAGGGAGACGAGCCGCGTCGAGCGGACGCGGATCGTCGTACCGGCCGGCGAGACCCACTCGCAGACCCGCTCCAGCACTCCCCTGCGCAGGTCGAGGGTGCGCTCGTGGGACACGAGGCGGCCGTAGCGCAGGTCGAAGGGCTCGTCGTCGACCAGCAGGCGCAGGACCTTGCCGTTGGTGACGTTGATGACGGTCTGGCCGGACTCCGGGTAGCCGTAGCCTGCCTCCGCGTAGGGCAGCGGGTGCAGTTCGTGGACGCCGCCGAGGTAGGAGCCGGGCAGGCCGTGCGGTTCGCCCTCGTCGAGGTTGCCGCGCCAGCCGACGTGGCCGTTGGACAGCGCGAAGACGGACTCGCTCTGCGCCAGGACGTCGAGGCCCAGCTCCGTCTCGCGCACGGCCCAGGGTTCGACGGTGTACGACCGGTGGGTGATCACGCCCGGCCCCCCAGTTCGGCGAGGTCCTTCACGACCACGTCCGCTCCGTGTGCGTACAGCGCGTCGGTCTGTCCCACGCGGTCGACGCCGACGACGTATCCGAAGTGGCCGGACCGGCCGGCGTCCATGCCGGCGAGGGCGTCCTCGAACACGGCCGCACGCGAGGGCTCGACCCCGAGGTCCCGGGCGGCCTCGAGGAAGGTGTCGGGGTGCGGTTTGCCGGGCAGTTTGCGCTCGGCCGCCACGACACCGTCGATGCGGACCTCGAAGAGGTCCTCGGCGTGGATCGAGCGCAGCACGTCACGGGTGTTGGCGCTGGAGGAGACGATCGCGGTGCGCAGACCATGGGCTCGTACGGCCTCGATGTAGCGCAGGGTGCCCTCGTAGGCCTCGACGCCCTGGGTGCGGATCCTCTCCAGGAGCAGGACGTTCTTGCGGTTGCCGAGCCCGTGCACGGTCGCCTTGTCGGGCGGGTCGTCGGGAGATCCCTCGGGCAGTTCGATGCCCCGGGAGGCGAGGAAGGTGCGGACGCCGTCGGCGCGGGGGCGCCCGTCGACGTACTCGTCGTAGTCGGCCGTGGCGTCGAAGGGCCGGAACTGCTCGCCGTCCCGCTCGCGCAGGAAGGCGTCGAAGGTCTCCTTCCAGGCGGCGGCGTGCACGACGGCCGTCCGGGTCACGACCCCGTCGAGGTCGAAGAGGCAGGCCTGGATGTCTTCGGGGAGACCGAGGGGAGGACCGAGCTGCGTCATAGGGGTCCGGTTCCCCGTTCGGGGGCATCCAGCTTGTGGCGCACGCCACACCGGTCAGTCGTGCGGGAACGAGTGGTGCTCGTGTGCGACCAGCCAGCGGCCGCCCTCCTTGCGCAGGCCGAGCGTCAACCGCAGCCGGAGGGTGGGGCGTTCGGCCAGCTCCTCGGGTGTGCCGCAGCGCAGCAGCGCGTGCGCGTAGGCGACGTCGGTGCCGGCCGTGACGTCCAGGGACTCGATGTCGAAGCACGCGCCCTGCGCCTGCCACGAGAAGAACGGCGGCCAGATCGCCCGGTAGGCGGCGAGGCCGTGGAGGCCCTCGTGCGGCGGTGGGACGTCGTACATCACGATGTCCTCGGCGTGGTCCGCGAGGACGCCGTCGAGATCGCCCCGGTGGACGGCCTCGGCCCATTTCTCGATCAGTGTGCGGATCTGCGCTGTGTCGTCGGCCACGGCAGCGGCTCCCTTGCTCATCACGTAGGGGTCCCGTACTGAGGGACGACTCCACGCGCCGCCGTAGTTCATCGCACCGTCGCCCGGGTGACAGACTCTGCCGTGTGCCGCTGACTTTCGACGATCTGCTGACCCGGGCCCGCGCCCTCCCCCGCGGTGGGCGTCGCGCTGTCCTGGGCATCACCGGCAGCCCGGGCGCGGGCAAGTCGACCCTGGCGCAGAACCTGGTGCGGGAGCTGAACGGGCCCGCGGATCAGCCCTGGGTCGCGTACGTCCCCATGGACGGCTTCCATCTCGCCGACGTCGAGCTGGAGCGGCTGGGCCGCCGGGACCGCAAGGGAGCGCCCGACACCTTCGACGCGGCCGGCTATGCGGCGCTGCTGGGGCGCCTGCGCGGGAGCGAAGAAGACGAGGTGGTGTACGCGCCGGGGTTCGAGCGGGTGCTGGAGCAGCCCATTGCGGGCGCCGTACCGGTGCCGCCGACGGCCCGGCTGGTGGTGACCGAGGGCAACTACCTGCTGCTGGACACGGGAGCCTGGCCCCGCGTGCGCAGTCGCCTCGACGAGGTGTGGTTCTGCGAACTCGACGAAGGGGAACGTCTCCGGCGGCTGATCGCCCGGCACGAGGAGTTCGGCAAGGGGCACGAGGAGGCGGTGGAGTGGGTGTTGCGCAGCGACCAGCGCAATGCGGAGCTGGTCGCCGCGACCCGCGGCCGGGCGGACCTGGTGGTACCGGTGGGTGAACTCGCCCTCAAGGGCTGATCGCGCGCAGCGTCAGCTGCGGCTCGCCCCGTTCGTCGTCGGCGCCGATCACCGCGGTGAAGGCGGAGGTTCCGATGCGCAGACCGTCGCCGTCCCGTTCGACGGACACCGCAAGCGGGGCCGCGGAGCCGTACCGTACCGCGAACACATGCAGATCCTCCGGTGCGCCCGGGATCGGCCCCGCCTCCAGGGCGGTGGAGCTCACCAGGTGACGCCAGCCCTCGTCGGGGTTGCCGTAGCCGCGCGGGTCGGCGGCGAGCGCGAACGCCGCCTGCTCCTGGGTGAGTTCCGCGCGGGCGTCGAAGTGCTCCGCGCCCTGTGCCTGCGGGTGGATCAGCCGGAGCGTGCCCGCCGACGCCACCGCGCCTGCGGCCGTCCGGCGCACCTGGTCGCCGTCGTCGGCCGCGTAGGGCAGTCCGGCGAGCAGATACGGCTCTCCGGGCAGGCGCTCCACGGCGACCGTCGTCCACAGGCTCGTGCCGTCGGTGACGTACAGGGACCGCACGTGCCGCAGGACGTGGTCGCGGCCGACCACCGGCTTGGTGACCAGCTTCGCCGTCAGACCGTCGGTGCGCACGTCCCTGACCCGGACCTCGCCCATGGGACGGCAGAACACGAATCCGTCCAGCACCGGGCCGAAGCCGTGCTGGCGGTTCACGGCCGCCGGCAGATAGTAGGTGCCGCCCGCCTCGACGACCGACGGGGTCATACGGTCGTCGAAGGCGACCGAGACGGTGCCCGCACGCAGTTGATGGCGCACGGGCTCGGCCGAGGGTGTGCGGTGCCAGCGGGTGGGGTCCTGGATCTGCCAGACCAGCATCCAGGCGAAGTGCCCGTCGACGCCGCCGTCGGGCCCCGCCGCATGCCGCCCCCAGCGGGTGTCGCCCCGGTAGCGGCCCAGGTCGGAACCGATACGGCGGCTGAAATAGCGCAGGCCGAGGACCGATTCGAAGCCGGAGTGCTGCTCGCTGTAGCGGGGGCCGCCGTTGTCGAAGCCGCCGCCGGTGAGGCGGGCGTCGATGTAGCGGGCGAGCGCGTCGCCGTCCTCGGCGAAGATCTCCTCGCCGCTGACCCGGTGGGCCTGGGCGAGGAAGGAGAGGGAGATCGGGCCGTAGTTGTTGTCGTAGGCGCCGCCGTGCTCGGGAGGCAGCAGGGCGCCCCGGTCGCGTACCCGGTGCGCACGGATCTTCTCGGTGTACAGGCCGATCGCCCGGGCGCGGATCGACTCCCCTTCCGCCGCCGGGAGATGGCGTGCCAGCATCAGGCCGCCGACCACGCAGCCGATGGCTTGGTTTCCGGCCTCCTGCGGGTTGAAGAAGGTCGCCTCGGTCAGCCAGCGCCAGTACCCCCGTGCCACATCCAGCAGTTGGGCGCGCTGGTCGGCATCGACCAGGCCGTCGGGTGCGTCGAGGATGTCGACCGCCTGGAGCAGCGCCCACACGGTGCTCGGCCAGTCGCCGATGGGGTGGGCGCCCGCTTCCAGGACGTAACGGGCGTACGGGAAGCCGGAGTTGCGGATCCTCAGGTTCGGGTAGCCGGGGTTGTCCTCGGTGTAGACGCGCTCGTTCAGGTGGAAGGCGAGGCTGCGGTGCACCGCCTCCGGCAGTCTCGGGTCCTTGGTGCGCCGCAGGGCGAGGAGCAGCAGGGACGTGATCCCCAGCGAGGTGTCGCCGATGTCGTCGACGCAGTCGGGGTGTTCGAGGTTGCCCTCCGGCGTCATCCGCCGCAGGGCCTGTTCGACCACGTCGGCGAGGACGGCGTCGTAGGCCTCGGGGGTGTCGGGGAGGTCGTGCAGGGGGCCGCGCTGGTGGAGGAGGTGCACGGGGATCAGCCCTTCATGCCTGGGGTGGCCATGGCGTGGGTCGTCGGGCTCATACGACGGGTGCGGGCCGTCGGCCGCGCAGGGCCACGGTCAGTTTCTGCGGGCCGTGTCCCCCGAGGTAGACGCGGTTACCGGTTGTGGCATCGGTGCCGCCCACCACGGTGTGGTCCTGGCCCGGGTCGTAGCGCAGTACGTCGCTCAGGTCCGGCCCGGCCGGCGGTTCGCCTGCCTCGACGTCGGCCTCGACCCGGATCTCGTCGTCGCCGACGCGGTAGGTCATCGGCCCGGTCGTCAGGCACCAGCGTCCGTCGCCGATCGGTGTGGCGCCCTCCGGCACACCGCCCGGCCGGAAGGTGAATTCGAGGGCCCAGGGCACCCGTGGTCCGCTGATGTCGATCCGCAGGTCCGCTCCGTCGTCCCTGAGGTCCACCTCGACCTGGGTCGTGTGCGAGACCTCGTCCCGAGGCCGGTCGGGGAAGGCCATCGCGGCCGAGAAGCGTCCCTCGTCCACCAGCCGGTAGACGGCGTCGTCCCGTCGCAGGTGCGTCGGGAGCGGCTGGTAGTAGGCGGCCGTGAGGGTCTCGGTGAGCCGGTAGCGGTGGTCGGTGAGCCGTTGCATGTCGGCGGCGCGGAACGGCCCCAGGTCGAAGAAGCCCCGCGAGAGGCGGACCGCGTCGAGGACGGCGTCTCCGGCGAACAGGCGCAGGAAGGTGGGGTTGCAGGCGAGGCCCGAGCGGATGCGCCGGTGCTCGGGGACGTCCGAGCCGCCGTAGACCACCGTGTGCGCGGTGGCGGAGGCGCGTGCGGCGAGGCGTGCGGTGGTGAGGTACCGCTCGCGCGGAAGTGTCTCCGCGGCCGGAGTCGGCAGGACGCGGCACAGGTCCGGGGTGAGGAGGGTCTCGGCGAGCAGGTCGGGGTCGTCGATGCCGCCGGCGGCCGCCAGCCGCGCCGCCCGGCTGAAGTCGCCCCGGCCGGTGCGGATCGCCAGCAGCCGGTAGTGCGGCAGATAGGGCGCCAGCGGGAACGGATGGTTCTGGTCCTGGCGTCGCGAGTGGACGGTCTCCACCGTGCCGTCCGGCCTGATGAGGTCCAGGGTGGTGGCGAGGTTGCGTTCGACGACGTCCAGGAGGTCGTCCCGGCTGAGCACGGTCGCCAGCAGGAGCAACGAAGGGTTGGACACGTGCGCCGCGTAGTTGGCGCTGCGCTCCGAGTACAGGCCCTCGGCGTCGATGTCGATGCCCTCGGCGAGCCACTCCTCGATACGGTCGAGCAGCCGCTCGTCGGGGAACGAGCGGTGCAGCCGCGCCAGCGCCGCGCACAGCTCCCAGCGGTGGTTCGGGGTGTGCACCCCGCCGGTCAGGAGGCTTGTGGTGGCTGATTCCGCGATCTCGGCGAGCGCGGCCGTGACCTCGCGCAGCTCCGGCCCCGCGCCTGCGGCGAGGACGTGCGCGTCGCACACGTCGTTGACGCTGAACGCGGAGTCCGGCGGTGACTGCACGTTGTCGCCGCCGGCGAAGAGGCCGGAGGCGGTCTGCGCGGCCCGCAGGGCGCGCAGGTGGGTCGTCGCGGCGGCGACGGCCCGGCTGCTGCCGTGCAGTGCCGAGTCCGGGGAACGGTACGCGGCGACCAAGGTCTTCACCCGGCGGGCCAGCACGCGGTGGGTCACACCGTCGGGTTCCTCGTGCGGACCGGCCGCCAGCGGGGCGGCCGGCCGGTCGGCGGCGCGGGCCACCGCGCGGACGAACTCGTGGTCGAGCGGGCTGGGCAAGGTCAGTCCTTCAGTCCGGCGTTGATGTCGGCGCCCATGACGTAGCGCTGGAAGACCAGGAAGATCACGATCAACGGGATCATGGAGATGACCGAGGCGCCGAGCAGGACCGACCAGTTGATGTTCTGCGCGCCGACGATGCTCTGGATGCCGATCTGCACGGTGAACTTGTTGGGGTCGTTGAGCATCAGCAGCGGCCAGATGTAGTCGTTCCAGCGCCACTGGAAGGACAGGATGGCGAGGGTCAGCATGATGGGCCGGGAGAGCGGCACCATGATCCGCAGGAAGATCGACAGTTCGCGGGCACCGTCGATGCGGGCCGCTTCCACGAGTTCGTCGGGAACGGTCAGGAAGAACTGGCGGAACATGAAGCAGCCGGTCGCGGTGAGCACGGCCGGGAAGATGATGCCGGCGAACGAGTTGTAGAGGCCGAGGTTGCGGACCACGAGGAACTCCGGGGCGAGCATGACCTCACCCGGCAGCATCGTGGTGGCCAGGATGCAGAGGAAGAACGCCTTGAGCCACTTGTTGTCGTACTTGGCCAGGGCGTACCCGGTGCAGCAGCTCACTCCCACCGTGAGGATCGTCGTGATCACACACACGATGGTCGTGTTGATGAAGAACTGGGAGAAGTTGGCACTGCGCCACGCCGTCAGGTACCCGGACAGGGTGGGGTGGTGCGGAACCAGCGTCAGCGGATAGGAGAACAGGTCGCTGGCCGGCTTGAGGGAGCTGAGGACGAACCACAGCACCGGCAGCCCGTAGAGGCACGCGAGGATCCACAGCAGGGTCGTCGCGGACACCACCTGCCGGATCCCACCGCTTGCCGCGCCGCCGGGCCGCTTCTTCGAAACGGCCCGTCCGGGACCGGCGTCGACCTTGCGAGGCATGTCTGTGGTTGTC
The DNA here is from genome assembly GCF_039532765.1 of Streptomyces longisporus. Lineage (NCBI taxonomy): Bacteria > Bacillati > Actinomycetota > Actinomycetes > Kitasatosporales > Streptomycetaceae > Streptomyces > Streptomyces longisporus. The sequence continues at coordinate 229,178 of NZ_BAAASG010000008.1, read as the reverse complement.
ATCGGTTCTCCACCCGCCGGTTGACGATCAGCTGGATGATCGCGACGGCCATCAGGATGAGCATGAGCACGAACGACGCGGCGCTCGCGTAGCCGATCTGGCCCCGTTGGAAGCCGGTCTGGTAGATGTACTGGACAAGCAGGTTGTTCGACGTTCCGGGTCCGCCGTTGTTGAGGGCGACGAACACCGGGTACTCCTTCATCGCGTTGATCGTGTTGAGCAGAATGACGATGAACGAGGTGGGCGCGATGCTCGGCAGCGTGATGCTCAAGAACTGGCGCCATGGTCCGGCGCCGTCGAGCGATGCCGCCTCGTAGTACGACACCGGTACGTTCTTGATCGCCGCGATGAACAGCAGCATCGTGAAACCCGTCCACATCCAGGACGCCGCCATCACCACCACCAGCAGCGACAGGTCCGCGTCCGACTGCCACGGAACGGCACTTCCGCCGAGTTTCTCGATGACGTAGTTGACCAGTCCGAAGTTCTCACCGAACAGCCAACGCCACAGCACACCCACGACGATGGGCGACAAAAGCCACGGAATGAAGAAGATGACGCGGGCGACGGACGAACCCTTGGCGTGCTTGTTCACCACCAGGTTGGCCGCGAGCAGCGAGAGTGCGAAGTTCAGCGGCACGAAGAGCACGGTGTACAGCAGCGTCCGGCTCAGCGCGTCGTAGAACGTGGAGTCCCCGAACAGGTTGTGGTAGTTGTCCAGTCCGATGAACTGGAACGCGCCCACGCCGGTGTAGTTCGTGAAGGAGTAGACGAGCCCGATCACCGCCGGCCAGACGAAGAACAGCGCGAAGAGCACGACATTGGCCGCGATGAGGGTGAGCGGCGCAAGGGTGTACTTACTGCGTCTCCTGGGCGGGCTCGCGGACACGACCGAGGCGCGTTTTGTCATCTTCCTGACTCCGTGCTGGTGGAATGGGTTGCGGTGGGTTCACGCCATGAGCCCGGCATCATGTGGGCGCTCAGGGCCGGGGGCGGCGTCCGGGACACCGCCCCCGGCCCTGTGGCCTACGAACCGCCGCCGACCTGCTGGTTGTAGCCGGCCACGATGTTCTCCAGGGCCTTGTCGGACGACTGCTGGCCGTTGATCGCCTTGCCGAGCTCCGTCTTGGTCGGGTCGGTGGTGAGGCTCTTGCCCTTCAGCACCCAGTCCGTCTGCGCACCGTTGAAATAGCCGGAGATCGGGGCGTAGAGCGGGATCTCCTCGTTGTACAGCTTGAACGCCGACTGCGCCGCGTCGGACTTGAAGGGGTAGTTCGGGGTCAGACCGCTCTCGACCGGGAGGAACCCGGAGCTCTCGACCAGTTCGGTGTACTGCTTCGGGTCGTACACCCAGGTCATGAACTTCTTCGCGGCGGTGGCCGCGGCGCCGTTGTTGTTGAAGCCCACCATCAGGCCGCCGGCGTTGACGTCGCTGGCCTGCACGGGCTGGGCGGGGGTCGGGACGCTCGCCCAGTCGAACTTCTTGATGCTGTCCGCGAACGCGGCGACCTGCCACACGCCGGACCAGTAGGCGACCACGTCACCGCTCTGGAACATCGCGGACGGGTCGGCGCCGCTGGTCCACACCGACTTCGGCATGGTCTTGTCGTCGTTCCAGCCGACGAAGGTGTTCACGGCCTTCTTGGTCGCGGCGTCCACCGAGAACTTGCCGGAGGAGTCCGCGTGGACGTACTTGCCGCCCATCTCGTAGACCATGGCGCGCAGTCGCGACGGCGACTGGTCGAAGGTCAGGGAGTACTTGGCGCCGGTCTTCTCCCGGACCTTGTTCGCGGCCGCGATGAAGTCGGTCCAGGTCCAGGTCTTCGAGGGCGAGGTGGGGAAGGAGACGCCGGCCTTCTTGAAGAGCGTCTTGTTGATGAACAGGCCGGACGCGGTGACGTCCGAGGGGATGGCCAGCACCTTGCCGGACGAGTCCTTCGCCAGGAAGTTGGCGTTGATGTTGTAGCTCTTGTTGCCGGCGATCGAGCTCAGGTCGATCAGCTTGTTCGACCAGATCGGGTCCAGGGACGGCACGGCCGCCACGTCGGGCAGGGCATTGGCCTGCGCGGAGTTGTGCAGCTTCGTCGTGTAGCCGTCGTAGGGGATGTTGACGAGCTTGACGTCGACGCCGGCTTCCTTCTTGTACTGCGCCACCAGTTTCTTCCAGCCCGCGTCCTGCCCCGGAACCGTGGAGATCCAGAACGTCAGGGACTTGGAGTTCCCGCCGGAGCCGGACCCGGACCCGCCGCAGGCGGTGAGCAGAAGGGCACCTGCCGTGGCCACGGCAGCGAGGGGAACCACACGACGTATGCCGCCGCGGCCGAGTCGGCGGGAGCGCCGCACACCCACACTGGTCATTTTCTTCCCTTTTCGTCGTACTGGACGGAGCACGGCGCCAGCCGAGGCGGCACGGGTGCATTTTGCAGGAAATTTCGCTTTCCGGGAGCACGGCCTCGCCCGGCCGCGTCGCCTGGAGCGGGTGGAGTCCCCGGCCATGAGGGCCGTCGTCGCACAAGCACGCCCTCGTGCGACTGCCGTACTTCGCGTACGGGCGGGAGGCTCACCCGGAGTCGGCGTCCCGGCCGACTTAGAAAGCGCTTGTCCGGACATTGGCACGTCGAGTCGGAGGCCGTCAATCCTTAGCCCCCGCGGCCTCGGTCACGGTTTGGACTCCTCGCGAAACCGCGAGCCGGGCGGCGCCCACGACGGTGCCGAGATCGCCGACCGTGCTGCTGACGACTTCGGTGGGCCAGCTCAGCCGGGCGAGTTCCGCCCGCACACCGGGCAGTACCTGCGGGTCCGCGCCGGTGCTGCCGCCCAGGACGATCAGTCCCGGGTCCAGTACGGCGGTCACGGCGGCGGCGAGACGGCCGACATCGGTGGCATGGCGGCCGATCACGGCGCGTGCTGCCGCCCGGCCCTCCTCCGCCAGGGCGAAGAGCTGCTCGGCGGTGCGCGGGCAGGGCCCGTCCTCGTCCTGCCAGGCCGCGGCCGCCCGCCGCAGCAGCGAGCGGGCGCCGATGTACTCCTCCAGGGCCTCGTGGCGCGGCTCGCGGCCGTCGTCCCAGGGGTAGGGCAACCGGGCCAGCTCACCCGCGGCGCCATTGGCACCGCGCAGCACCTGACCGCCGACCACGATGCCGAGGCCGATACCGACACCGATCCGCAGATAGCCGAAGGTGTGCCGGCCGCGCGCGGCGCCCTCGTGCAGTTCGGCGAGCGCGGCGCAGTTGACGTTGTTCTCGAGGTGGACGGGAACGCCCGGCGGCAGGGCGACGGCCATGGCGTCGAAGACGGGGCCCGCCTTGGCCGTGGCGGGGCGCATGCGGACGCCCTCCTTCTCGCGTGCGGTGACGTCGCCGACGGCGACGACGACGGTGCGCAGCGGGGCGCCCGCGGGCAGCGCGACGAGCGCCTCGCGTACCACGTCGGCGGCCTCGTCCCGGGTTCCGGTGGCCTGGGCGAGCAGGGTGCCGTCCAGGGCGCAGCCGCGCACCCGGGTCAGCGCCGGGCCGAGGTCGACGGCGAGTACGGCACCGGCGGCGGGTCCGAGGCCGTAGACGGCGGCGGAACGGCCCGTGCCGCCGGACGCGGTGCCGGAGTGGGCCGCCAGCCGTGCGCTCTCCAGCTCCGCCACGGCGGAGGACACGGTGGGTTTGGACAGGCCCGCCAGGCTGGCGAGCTGCGGCCGGGTCGCGCTGCCCGCCGCGGCGAGCACGGCGAATACCGCGCTTGCGCTCTCGGTCAGACGGGGGGCTTCCGCCACGTCGTGTATCACAGTTCTCCCACGGGTCACGGGCCGCTCAGTGGTCGAGTGCGCGATGCCTCTTGACGCACTGTACTTCGTTAGTTAACTTCCTAACGAACTTCACGGTACTCGCCTGCCGTGTCCGCCAGAAGCCCGTCCCGGGGCTTCCCTAGTTCACCAACTCCCGTAATCTCAGGCACGGTTCGCCCAACCGTCGCGCCCCGCGCAACGACGAAAAAGAGGTTCCGTGCAGGACTCCACGCCCCTCGTGGTCGGCATCGACGTGGGCGGCACCAAGACACAGCTGCGTGCCTACGCCGATACGGAACTCGTCGCCGACCATGTCCGGACGAGCAGCGGCTGGCGGCCGCACGACCCCGTGGCCGCCGCCGGCTGGCTGGCCGCGCTGGCCGCCGACGCGCTGCCGACGGGCGCCCGCCCGGCGGCGGTCGCCGTGGGCGGCCACGCCTGTGAGACTCCGCGCCAGTGCGCCGCGATACGTACCGCCCTGCAACAGCACTTCGACGCGCCCGCGTTGGTCGTGGGCGACGCCGAGCTGCTCGTGCCCGCCGCGGGACTGGACAAGGGCGTCGGCCTGGTCGCCGGCACCGGTTCCGTCGCGGTGGGCCGGCTCGCCGACGGGGCCTCGGTCCAGGTCGGCGGCTGGGGTGCGGTGCTCGGCGACGAGGGTGGCGCGGCCGGTCTCGTCCGCGAGGCCGCACGGGCCGCATGGGCGGCGCACGACCGCGGTGAGGAGCCCGACGAACTCGCCCGAGGTCTCCTCGCGTCCTTCGGCGTCTCCGAAGTACCGGCGCTCGGCGCCGCGTTGGAGAGCGCCACGGACGTCTCCGCCCAGTGGGGCCGGCACGCGCCGGTCGTGTTCACGGCCGCCGAGGCGGGATCGACGATCGCCCGAGCGGTGATCACCGAGGCCGGCCGTTCGCTGGCCGCGCTCGTGGCACGGCTCGCCGCGCGCGGGGTCGTGGTGGACGACGTGGTGGTCGCGGGCAGCACCGTCCTCGCCCAGGCCTCCTTGTACGGCGCGTTCGCGACGGCGCTCGCGAGGTCCGTGCCGGGAGCACGTCCGCAGCCGCTGCGGGCACCGCCGGTGGAGGGCGCGGTGGCACTGGCCCGTTCGATCCTGTGAACCGGTCGGCCCGCGTTCACGCACCCGACACGTCACGGCCGCCGGGCTCTCGCCGACGGGACAGGACCCGGCCGTAGATCTTCGCTCAAAGCTTCACGGGACGCACCGGATCCGCACATCTCATGCGTCCCGCGGGACATCTCTGATCGCACGATCTCCTCCCGGCCGCAGGGCCGCAGAACTGAAGAGAGGCACACGCATGCCGTCATCTGCCGGGCACCGCTCCTCCTCGAAGGCCGGTCGGCCGACCGTGAACAGGCGGGGGTTCCTCAAGACCTCCCTGGGCGCCTCGGCCGGTGTGCTGGCCGCCCCCACCTTCGTGACCTGGCTGGGCGCCGCCGACGCCAAGGCCGCCACGACCCCCGCGGCGTTCGTCGACGACTACAGGACCAACCTCCCGACGAACCTCACGCCCGAGACGAACGCGGTCGTCCGCGTGCTCGGCGGGTTCGCGCAGATATGGAAGACCGGCGGCGCCTGGAACACCGGCACGCCCCTGCGGCCCGAGATACTGCGCGCCAACATGAGCTACTGCGCCCGCATCACCGCCGCGCGCACGGACGCGCAGGCGAAGGAGGCGTTCCTCTACGACCGCCAGCACCAGAGTTACGCGATGATCGCGGGTTTGGGACCGCTCGCCGACCTGTACAAGACGGGCGCCAAGGCCGTCACGTCGATCACCAGCGCCCCCGACGGCACACCGCCCACCAAGATCGACGACGCCGTGCCCGCGGACGCCCCGGCCGGCTCCGCGCTCGGCGCCGGCGCGCACGACTCCGCGCTCGGCAAGGTGGCCGAACTGGTCGACACCCTGCGCGGCAACTGGGCCTCGGGCAACCCGTCCAAGTACGCCTACCAGTACCCGCGTCCGTGGCGCATGAACGAGGACAGCGAGGTCGTCGACACCGGGAAGACGGACGCCCTCGGCTTCCCCGTCTACGACTCGAAGGTGGTCGTCGCCCCGCAGCTGCTGCGTCAGCGCAGCACCTCCCCGGCGGACGACGGCGGCTTCCCCAGCGGCCACACCAACGCCTTCCATCTGGCGGGCCTGGCCTACGCGTACGCCGTACCGGAGCGCTTCCAGGAGCTGGTGACGCGGGCCTTCGAGCTCAGCCACACCCGGATCATGGCGGGCATGCACTCGCCGGTCGACGTCATGGGCGGCCGCATCATGGCCACCGCCCTCGCCGCCGCCACCCTGGCCGACCCGGCGAACGCCGCCCTCAAGGCCGCGGCCCGCGCCCAGGCCCTCGCCTACTTCGAGGCGCAGACCGGCACCACCGCCGACACCCTGTACGCCTACGCGCACTCGGACGCCACCGACCCCTACGCGGACCGGTCCGCCAACGCGCGTGCGGTCAGGCGCCGGCTGACCTATGTGCTGACCCGTCACGGCCGCAGTGAGCCGCTGACCGTGCCGAAGGGCGCGGAGGCGCTGCTGGAGACGCGGCTGCCGTACCTGGACGCCGACCAGCGGCGCGAGGTGCTGCGCACGACCGCGCTGCCCTCCGGGTATGTGCTGCTGGACGGCTTCGAGCAGTGGGGACGGCTCAACCTGTTCGCCGCGGCGGACGGTTACGGCGCCTTCGACTCCGACGTGACCGTCACGCTCGACGCGGCGGCGGGCGGCTTCGGCGCGTCCGACAGCTGGCGCAACGACATCTGCGGCGACGGCGGCCTGACCAAGCGGGGCAGCGGCACGCTCGCCCTGACCGGACACAACAAGTACACGGGCGGCACCGTGGTGAAGGACGGCGTGCTGGTCGCCGCCTCGTCCCACGCGCTGGGCCACGGCGAGGTCCGGGTGTCGGGCGGCACGCTGCGGCTGCAGCGGTCCGTCCGGGTGCACGGCCTCTATGCGCAGGAGTCGGGTGCGCTGGAGCTGACGCTGCGCTCGGGCCACGAGCCCGCCCTCGAGGTCACGCGCCGGGCGGTGCTGGGCAGCGGGAGCGTGCTGAGGCTGCACCTCGACGCCGACAAGCCGCCCGTTGCGGGCAGCAAGGTGCACGTGGTGTCCGCCGCGGGGCTGCGCGGCCAGTTCGACCGCATCGAGCTGAACTCCGACCGGCTGCGGGCCGTACCCGTCTACACGACGGAAGGTCTGTCGGTACGACTCCTGAAGCGGTAACGCCCGGGAGGCGGGAGCTGATGCGACAGTAGGGCCCATGGGATGGGCCCGGATCGCTCCCGCCCCCTCGCGGTCCGTGTCACCGCGGGGCGGATGATGGCGCACGAACAGCACTCGGTCCTCGAGCCGGGCACACACGACGACGAGGAGCACCCGCAGCCGGCGACGGCCCCCGAGCGGTCGCCCCGCCCGCTCAGGCGGTGGCTGCTGCCGCTCCTCGTCGTCGTGCTGCTGGCCCAGATGGCCGCGGCGATGGTCACCTCCGCCGTGCAGCAGACCCCGACGATCGACGAGCCCGTCTACGTCGGCACGGCCGCCGACTATCTGCACGAGCACCGGGTGCGTCTCAACCCCGAGCATCCGCCGCTCGGGAAGCTGGTCGTCGCCGTCGGGGTGGCTGTCGCCGCTCCGCACGTCGACACCTCGTACAAAGGTGACCAGGGGCAGTTCGGGCGGCATCTGCTGTACGAGTCCGGCAACGACCCGTGGCGGCTGATGTTCTGGGCGCGCCTCCCGATGATCGTGCTGACGCTGCTGTTCGGGCTCGTCGTGTTCGCCTTCGCCCGCGAACTCGCGGGCGCCGCCGCCGGGTTGGCGGCGCTCGCCCTGTACGCCTTCTCCCCCGATGTCATCGCACACGGCTCGCTGGCCACGCTCGACGTGCCGGCGGCCGGGTTCGTGCTGACCTCGGCCTGGCTGCTGTGGCGGGCGCGCCGGCGGCCCCGGCTGTATGTGCCGTCGGCCGGAGTGGCGCTCGGGGCGGGGCTGGCGACCAAGATGAGCGTGCTCCCGGCGGTTCCGGTGCTGCTGGCGCTGGCCGCCTGGTCGGTGTGGCGGGCGGGGGTCGAGAACCGCCGCAAGAGGGCGGCTCTCAGTGCCGTCGTGATGGCGGTGACCGCCGTCGCCGTCGTGTGGGTGTCGTATCTGGTGGTCGACCCAAGGCTGCGGTGGACGCCGGAGCAGCCCGTGCCCGCGGTGGGCGGGCTGAAGGGGCTGCTCGTGCGGCTGCTGCCGTTGCCGGCGTCGTACCGGGACGGGATGCGCATTCAGTTCGGTCTGGAGAACTACCCGTGGCAGGGCTTCCTGTTCGGGCATCTGTACACCGGGTCCCGCTGGTACTACCTGCCGGCCGCGCTGCTGGTGAAGACGCCGCTCGGCATGCTCGCCCTGTGGGTGGCCGGGGCGGCGGTGCTCATGGCGGTGCGGCGGCTGCGCCCTGCGGCGCCCTACGTGCTGGTGCCCGCCGGGGTGCTGCTGGCAGCGGCCATGACGGGGTCGCGGGACTTCGGGACGCGGTACGCGGTTTTCGTGCCGATGTTCCTGGCGGTGGCCGCTGGCTGTGTGCTCGCCGCGCGGTGGCGGTGGGCGCCGCCCGTGACGGGAGCGCTGCTGGTGTTCGTCGCGGTCAGCTCACTGCTGACGTATCCGTACTACCTGCCGTACTCCAACGAGGCGTTCGGCGGTCCCGCCAAGACTCATCTGCGGCTGCACGACTCCAACGTCGACTGGGGCCAGGACCTGGGCCGGCTCGCCGACCGGCTGCACCGGCGGTACCGGGGCGAGCGGGTCTGGCTGGTGTACAAGGGCAGCGGAGTGCCGTCGTACTACGGCATCGAGGCGTCCGATCCGCGCCGGGTGCCCCCGCGTCAGGTGCGCGGGCTGCTGGTCGTGTCGGACTCGGCGGCGGCCAAGGCACGGGGCCGGCTGGCCGCGTTGATCCGCAGCAGCCGTCCGGTCGACGACGTCGGGCATTCGATCACGATCTACCGCCGGTGACGTCGGCGCCGGATGCCCCCGTACAAGCCCTGGTCACGACGGTGTGTGGGCTATGTTGAAGCACTGTGGGAGACAAAGGAGGCGCACCCGTGTCATCGCCGCAGCAGGCACGCGCACAGGCGTCCGCGATCACCTCGGGCAAGACGGCTCCGGAAGCCGAGGCCGCCCCGGCCTCCCAGCTCAGGACACTCTTCGACCGGCCCCGGCTCTCCCCCGGCCAGCGGCGCATCGCCCAGTACCTCATCGAGCACATCACCGAGGCCGCCTTCCTGTCGATCACCGACCTCGCCGAACGCGTCGGCGTGAGCCAGCCCTCGGTGACGCGGTTCGCCGCGGCGGTCGGCTTCAGCGGCTACCCCGCGCTGCGCGAGAAGCTCCAGTCGATCGCCCTCGGCACGCTGGCCGGCGGCCCCGCCGCCACCGAGGAGAACGGCAGCAACGAGCTGCAGGCGGCGGTCGACGCCGAGATCGAGAACCTGGAGAACCTGCGGCGCGACTTCGCCGACCCCGACCAGCTGATCGACCTCGGCCGCAAACTGTCGGCGTCCACGCCCCTGACCGTCCTGGGACTGCGCATCTCGGTCTCGCTGGCGGAGTACTTCGCCTACGCCGCACGCCGTATCCACCCGGACGTGCGGCTGGTGACGCGGGGCGGCAGTGTCGCCTACGACGCGCTGTTGCAGTCGCGTGAGGCGGGCGGCACCTGGGTGCTGGCCTTCTCGATGCCCCGGCACGCCCAGGAGACGCTCACGGCCCTCCGGGTCGCGCGCAGCGCCGGGCTGAAGGTCGCCCTGGTCACCGACCTGGCGCTGGGACTCGTGGCCGACGAGGCGGACGTCGTCTTCGCCACCGGCACCGGCTCCCGCCTGGTCTTCGACTCGTACGCGGCGCCCGGCGTGATCGCCTCCGCGCTGCTGCAGGCCATGACCGACGCCGATCCCGAGCGCACCCAGGCGCGGCTCGAGGAGTACGAGCAGATCTCCGACCAGCACCAGTTCTTCCTGCGCGACTGATCCGGCGTTACGGCGGAATTACAAAGGGACCTTTCGCAACAGACTGGGCATGAATGTTTTCATGCTTCTTGCAAACCGGACGGCATATATAAATACTTCTCACGGATCGCGCACCGGCTCACTCCGGACACGTTCCGCACCCCTGTCCCCACCCGCATCAGCCCGGAGAAAGCCGACGGTCCGCCCATGCGCCTGCACATCCGCCGCGCCGGCACCGTCTGCACTCCCGGGCTCCTGCACGGACACCCGAAGCCGCCGTCTCCTACCCGCGTCGGCGCCCAGGGTGTTCGGTCGGGCCTCGCCTCTGCGAGCGCCCTTGGCGGCCCCGGTCATCCCCTAGACCGGGGCCGCCCGCCCACGTCGGACCACCCCCACACGACGCCGCACACCCGGAAGCGATGATCATGCAACTGACGACCACGCGCATCAGCCCGGACTGGCCGTGCCAGGTCAAGACGCCCGGCTCCTACGACTGGGAGCGCTCGGCGGCCAAGTGGCTGCGCGAACTGGTGCCGGCCCGCTACGGCAGCTACCCGGCCCTGATGCGCCATCCCGTGCTGCTGGCCCGCCATGCGCAGATCCAGGTGCAGCACGAGATCCGGGTAGCGCGCACCGCGCTGCAGACCGCACGAGCCGATCTGCCCGCGCTCGGGCTGCCCGAGTCGGTCATCGAGCACACGATCAAGCTGTACGCGGCGGAGGTGCTGCAGCTCCAGCACATCGCGCGCAGTGTCCGGGCGGTCTCCCGGGCGTTGGTCGACTCGGGGCGCTGACCGCGGCGGCCGGGCTTGCACGGCATGATTCGCGCCACGCGTGGCACACGTGGTGAGCATGAGCACCACCCAGTTGCGCAGGCGCGATCCGGTCACCACGGTGCTGACCTGGCAGGTGCGTCCCGGCCGGGAAGCGGAGTTCGAGGAGTGGACCCGTGGGATCACCCGCTGCGCCAGTCGGTTCCCCGGCAACGAAGGCGTCTCCTGGCTGCGTCCCGAGGACGGCCCCCGGTACCACGCGGTGCTGCGCTGGTCCGATCCACAGCGTCTGGCCCGGTGGCTGGAGTCCACTGAACGGGCCGAGTGGCATGCGCGGATCGAGGGGATCGCCACGGAGGTGGACGACGAGCGGCAGTCGACCACCGGGATGGAGACCTGGTTCAGCCTGCCGGGCACCACGGCACAGTCCCCGCCCCGCTGGAAGATGGTGCTGACCACGTTCCTCGGCGCCTATCCGTTCACCCTGCTCATCCAGTGGCTGGTGACGCCCCGCACCACGGCCTGGCCCCTGCCGCTCAGGGCGGCCGTGTTCCCCTGCGTGCTATTGCCGGTGCTGACCTATCTGGTCATGCCGATGCTCAGCCGGTTGTTCCGGTTGTGGCTGTACCCGCCGCCGGACGACTGACGGGCCGGGCGGACCCGGCGTCCACTTCGACACGCCGGCCCTTCTCCTTTCGAGTGAAGCCAGGGCCGGATGGACCACGATCAAACCCGCCCTGTTGTGCGATGCTCGACGCGTGACGAGTAAGCCCGCCACGCCGGCGGAATCCCGCACCGCTGCCGACACCGTCGCGCTGGCCCAGGTCGTCGCCAGGCAGCGCGCCGAGATGGACCGACTGCGCCACCTGGCGGCCATGTCGGCTGTCCTGGAGCAGGCCAAGGGTGTGGTCATGGCACTGACCGGCTGCTCCCCCGGCGCCGCGGAGGAGGAGCTGCAGCGGCGGGCCGAGACCGCCGGCCGCACCGTGCTGGAGGAGTGCTGGATCACGCTCGGCAGCCTGCCGCCGCCGGGCGGTGCCGCCCCCGCCCCGGAGCCCGTCGTCCTGACCGAGTGCGCCGTGCCGCCCTCGCGGGACGCGGCCGCCGACTGGGGTTCCGCGGCGCTCGGCGCTCTCGGCAGGGAACTCGTCCGTGTCACCACACCGCAGGAGCTCGCCTCCTGCCTGCTGGAGCAACTGGCGCCCGAGGTGGGCGCAGACGCGGTCATGATCTACGCGCGACCGCCCGCCGGAGGGCTCGAACTGATCGGCCACGCCGGCATCGACGCCACCCTCGCCGCGCAGTGGCAGCAGATCCCGCCGATGAACCGGGTACCCGCCCTCGAGGCCCTGCGGGCGGGCCGGCCGCTCTGGCTGGAGGACGCCGCCGCGGACCGGAAGCGTTATGTGCTGATCGGGAACCCGTCCGAACGCTGGGCGTCCCGCGCCTGGCTGCCGGTGCCGACCGGTGCCTCACCGAGCGTCTGCATCGGGGTCCTGCGCACCCGCAACGGGCCGTTCAGCGCGAGCGAGCGGGCTCATCTGCAGGCCGCCGCCCGGCTGTGCGCCGGACGACTGCGGGACTTCGCGACCGGTGCGCAGGCCGCCGTCGACGCCACCGAAACCGTGCAGGCCCTGCAGGCCGTCTTCGAAGCGCTGCCCGGCGCCGCCATGCTGCTCACTCCGCTGCCCGCCGCCTCGGGCGTGATCGACGACTACCGCATCGACGCCGCCACCGCGCAGGCCGCCGACGTGGTCGGCGCCGCCGGGCCCGAGCTGGTCGGCCGGCGGTTCCAGGAGGCCTGCCCGGCCCTGGCGGGCGAGCCGCTGTGGCAGGGCCTGCGCAGCGCGCTGACCACCGAAGCCGTACGAGAGCGCGCCGTTCGCCTACCAGGAGGTCGTGGACGGTGTCGCGGAGCTGTCCACCTACACGGTGCGGGCGGCCCGGCTGGGCGACGGGCTGTTCGTGACATGGTTGCGGCACGGCTCCTCGGACCGGCAGGAACAGCGCCTCGCGGACGTGCAGCGGCTGGGGAGTCTCGGCTGGGCGAGCTGGAGCCTGGTCACGCACGAGGCCACCTGGTCCTCGCAGGTCTTCGAGCTCCTCGGCCGCGCCCCCGGCGAAGGCCCGGTCGGCCTCACCGACCTGCCCGGCCTGGCCCTGCCCGAGGACGCGCCCGCGCTGGCCCGTGCCATCGGCGAACTCCTGGGCGCAGGCCGCCCCTTCGACGTCCCGTTCCGCATCAGGACCGCGGACGGGCTACGGCATCTGCGGGCCGTCGCCGAGGCGGTGCCGGACGCCGCCGGCAGGCCCGTCGAGGTGCACGGCGTCGTACAGGACCTCACCGCACAGCGCAGCGCGGAACTCGCCCTCGTCGAGAGCGAGCGGGCCGTGCTCACCCAGCACGACGTGCTGCGCGCCGAGCGGACACTGGCCGGCCGGCTGCAGCACGCCCTGCTGCCCCTGCCCACCCGGCCCGTGCGCCTGGCGGGACTGCGTGTCGAAGTGGCCTATCTGCCCGCCCAGTCGGGCACCCACGTCGGCGGCGACTGGTTCAGTGCCATCGAACTGCCCGACGGTGACGCCCTCTTCGTGGTCGGCGACGTGGCCGGCCACGGCATGGACGCGGTCGCCACGATGGCCCAGCTCCGCTTCACCGCCAAGGGCATGGTCATCACCGGGTCCTCGCTGACGGGAGCGCTCGCCCGGCTCAATACGCTGCTGCTGCACTCCCGCGGACCCCACGGCACCGCGACCATGGTCCTCGCCCGCTACGACCCCGCCGAGCGCCGGCTGATCTGGGCGCAGGCCGGCCATCCGCCGCCCCTGCTGCTACGCGACGGCCAGGCGCACTATCTCGACCGCCCCAGCGGCATCCTGCTCGGCGCGAGCACGGCGCCGGACTTCGCGGAGGCGGAGTTGTCCCTCGCCCCCGGCGACCGCGTCCTCCTGTACACGGACGGCCTGGTCGAGCGGCCCTCGGAGGACCTCGACCGGGGCCTGAAACGGCTCTCCGAGGCCGTCCTCAGCCACCACGGCGACGAGTCCGGCTCCCTGGCGCCCATGCTCGCCGCCATGCTGGAGGGTGAGCGGCGGGACGACGTCTGTGTGCTCGACATCCGGGTGCCTGCGGATCCGCAGTAGGCAGCGCGGTGTCAGCCGGTGGCCGTCCGGGACTCCAGTGCGGCCCGGGTGTCGTTGCCGTAGACGCCGGTCTCGTCGCCCCGGATGCCGTACCAGAGCTGGAAGCGGGCCACCGCCGCCTTGAGGGTGGCGTCGTAGGTGCCGCCGGTGGACCCGCCCGCGTAGACGTCCGGGATGCGCAGCAGGCGTTGCTGCAGATCGGTCACGGCGGGGCCGCTGTCCCCCTCGCGAAGGGTGCCCGGGCCGTCCGGGTCCGACGCCGCGGAGGCGGAGGCGGTCGCGGTCGGCTCGGCCGACGCGGTGGGGCGGGGTTCCGGTACGGCGGCGGCGTCGTTCCTGTCGTGCAGCAGCAGGGCGCCGCCGAAGCCGACGAGGGCGGCCGCGGCGACGGCGATCGTGACGGCGGCGCGGCGCAGTCCCGGCCCGAACCCGAAACGGCCGCCACCGCGCGGTGCGCTGCCGTGCCCGGTGCGCACGGGCGGGAGTTCCTGTGTCTCGCCCTCGTCCCAGGACCGCGGGTCCGGCACGGCGACGGGCTCGAGATCGCCGGTGCCCTGCTCCATCTCCTTGAACAGCTCCGCCAGGGCGTCGGTGCGGCGCGGGCGCAGGACCCGGATGGGCTCCAGCGGCAGACGGTCCTGCGGTGACCCGGATGCGGGCGGTATGGGCACTGCGCTCTCCTTCCGTCCCCGTTGCGGGGACTCCGCCGTTCCCCGGGGAGTGATACGCGCCCTGCACCGCGACAGTTCAGAAGCCCCACAGGAGGACACTCAGTTCCCTTCAGCAGCGCACTGAGTGCCATCCATGCCGTCCGGATGCTACTTTCCCGTTCATGAAGACGGAGCCGACTGCCGCGCGGCCACCCATGAGGGACGCCCTGGTCGCGGCGGCCTTCCAGCTGTTTCTCGAGCGGGGATACGAGCAGACCACGGTGGACGACATCGTGGCGCTCGCCGGCGTCGGGCGGCGGTCGTTCTTCCGCTACTTCCCCTCCAAGGAGGACGTGGTCTTCCCCGACCACGAGCGATGCCTGGCCGAGATGACGGCGTTCCTGGCCGACAGCGGCGACGAGGACGAACCGGTGCAGCGGGTCTGTGACGCGGTGCGGATCGTGCTGCGCATGTACACCGAGAACCCGACCTTCTCCGTGCAGCGTTACCGCCTGACCAAGAAGGTGCCCGGACTGCGGGCGTACGAACTCTCGGTGGTGTGGCGCTACGAGCGCGCCTTCGCCGACCATCTGCGGGGCCGCCTCGCGGGCCGTCCGGACGGGACGCTGCAGGCCGATGTGATCGCGGCGGCGGTGGCGGCAGCCCACAACAACGCACTGCGTTCCTGGCTGCGCTCGGACGGACAGGGGGACGCGAGCGCGGCTCTCGACCACGCGCTGGGGTACGTGCAGCAGGCCTTCACCACGCCCCCGGCGCCCGCGGACGAGGAACCCGAGGACGTGGTGGTGGTCGTCTCCCGGCGTCGCGCACCGTTGTGGCGGGTGGTCCAGGAGATCGAGAGCGCTCTCGCGCAGGAATGACCGGACTCGCACATTGAGGGTACGCAGTGTCTTTACGTATGACACTCAGTGCCATACATTGATGCCGTGCACGGTGGCACGGTGACCGGGCACGTGCGTGCACGGTTGACCCGCGCACGCGATTCCGGGCCGAGCGCAGGGAGTTGACCAGCGTGTACCACCACTCAGGAAACGTTGCTCGTCAGACAGCCGGCTCCGCGGCAGGCGTGCTCGATCCCCAGGCGCCCGATGCGGACACCATCCTCTTCCAGCGCTGCACCTGGTGCGGCACCGCCATGTACCACCGGCTGCTGTGTCCGGTCTGCCAGGGCGGCGACCTGCGGACGGAGCGCAGCGAGGGCGTGGGCACGGTCCGCCATGCGACGATCGTGCACCGCAACACCCCCGCCGCGCGCAATGTGTCGCTCGTGGAGATGGCCGAGGGGTTCGTCGTGCGCGGCAGGGTCATGGGCCCGCTGATCGGCATCCACAGCGGTGACCGGGTCCGGCTGTCGACGGCCAAGGACCCGGTCCGCGGCGAGCCGGTCTTCCAGCTGGTCGACGAGCCGTACCGCGCCTGGTCCTGACGCCCCCTCAGCTCTGCCACACCCCGGGGACCAGGTCCCGCACGGCCACGGGCCGCCCCGTCTCGAAGCACCGGTTGGCGGCGAGCCCCACGGCCAGAGCGAGGGCGCCGTCGCGCTGGGTGGCGGTGGGATGCGCCGCCGCGCCCTGATCCGGCGCACCGGGGTCCAGGGGTCCGAAGAGCGCGTCGAGCATACGGGGATCTCCGCCACCGTGGGCGTCGTGGGAGGCGTCGAGCGGCACCTCGACGGGCGGCCGCCACAGCGGGCGCCAGGTGAGCCGTGCACCGCCCGCGTGCTCGGCAGCCGTGTCTCCGTGCAACGCGCCGCTGTCCGAGGCGACCGGAGTCCGCGGCTGCGCCCAGCGGCTCTCCTCCACCTCCAGCTCAAGACGGCCGGCGCTGCCGTTGAACATGACGCGGTAGCCCTCCCACGGGGAGTAGGCGGTGAGGTGGTAGGTCATCGTCGCCCCGCGCGCGTAGCGGACGAGGACCGCCATGTCGTCCTCGATGGTGACCGGACCGCCGAAGACGTTGCGGTCGCGGAGGTAACCGTCGTCCCCCTCCGCGTCCAGATACAGGGCGCGCAAGGTGTCGTTGCCGACCAGGTCCAGTGCGAAGGGGTCGTCGGCGGCCGCGGCGGACCCGTGGGCGCGGTCGTAGTCCCGGCGCAGTCCGTGCCGTTCGCCCGCCTCCGGGCCGTAGAAGCCGAGCCGGCCGTAGCCGAAGACCTCGTGCGGCTCGTCGGCGAGCCACCAGTTGACCAGGTCGAAGTGGTGGCTCGACTTGTGCACCATCAGGCCGCCGCTGCTCCGTTTGTCGCGGTGCCAGCGGCGGAAGTAGTCGGCGCCGTGCCGTACGTCGAGGACCCACTCGAAGTGCACGGACAGGATCTCGCCGATCGCGCCGTCGGCGAGGAGTGCCCGCACCTTCTCGTGCACGGGGTTGAAGCGGTAGTTGAAGGCGACGGTGAGGGGATTGCCGGTCGCCCGCACCGCGTCGAGGATGCGCGCGCAGCGGTCCGCGTCGACGGTCATCGGCTTCTCGGTGACGACGCGGCAGCCCGCCCGCAGCGCCGGGACGATGTAGCGGTCGTGTGCGGCGTCGACGGTGGTGACGACGACCTCGTCGATGGCCTCCTTGGCGAGCATGTCGGTGAAGCGGTCCGGTTGCCACTCGGTGGCTGCGGGCTCCCCGGCGGCGGTCAGCGCCCGGTTGTGGAAGGCCATCCGCGTCGGGCTCTGGTCGCACAGGGCCGCCACGCGGTGGTCGGGGCGTGCGGCGAGTCCCCGTACGAAGGTCTGGGCACGGTGGCCGGTGCCGACGACGGCGGCGCGCAACGGTGTTCGGCTCATTGGGGGGTCCTGTCCCACGGTCCCGGCGTCCATGCCTGGTCGCCGGGGTCGGCCTGCTCACCTCACCGGGCACCGGCCGATTCGTCAGTCACAGGCAACCCACAGGTCCCTCCTGCCGTCCTCTGAAACGCGTGACGCCCCCGGCTGACCAACGGGGGTGCTTTTGCTTGGTACTTGAGGAGGGGACCTTGTTCCGTGCCCGGCGAATATGGGTGACCGCTGCGGCGGTGCTCGCGGTGGCGGGGGGATCGCCAGGACTGGCGCAGGCGGCGCCACCGCTCGACGCCAGACCGTCGAGCACGGTCGCCGACCAGAACGGTGGCCTGCCGCCCGGCTGGCGGATCGCCGGCAAGGGTGAGGCCCGGCAGCTCGTCTGGCGCTCGACCGCGCCTGTTCCGATGGGAGACGCGCGGGTCGAGTTCTACTCCGGGGGCCGGATGCTGGGCGTCCCGCGGCCGGACACGGACGGCCGCACGTTCCGTCTGGGCCTCGGGCGAGGCGCGGCGGCAACCGGGCTCACGGGGCTTCATGTGCGGGCCGCAGGGCGGGAGTTGGACGCCGCAGGCCGTAGCGAGACCCAGGGCGGACGGCGCTCCGCGGCGGTTGCGCCGCCCTCCCGGCTGCCCGCGAACTCCGTGGACCCCGGGAAACCGGGCCAGTACGCCACGACCACCGGCGAGTACGACCTGGACCCCGTGAAGCTGCGCGGCTTCCCCCAGCCGGTCGAGATGCGTGCCGTGGTGGTCGCCCCGAAGGGCGCCACCGGCCACCGGCCGCTCGCCCTGTTCCTGCACGGCCGCCACTCCACCTGCTACACCCGTACGAACGTGACCGGCGACTGGCCCTGCCCGCAGGGCACGCAGCCGATCCCGAGCTACCGGGGCTATCTGCGCGACCAGCGGCTGCTGGCCTCGCAGGGTTATGTGACGGTGTCGATCTCGGCCAACGGCATCAACGCCCAGGACGACGCGGCCGAGGACGGCGGCGCACAGGCCCGCTCCTCGCTGGTCCGCCGGCACCTGGCGCGCTGGGCCGACTGGGCCGCCGACCCGGGCTCGGCCCCCGCGGCCGTACGCAACGCACCACCCGCCGACCTCTCGCGCGTACTGCTCGTCGGCCACTCCCGCGGCGGCGAGGGCGTCAACCGTGCGGCGATGGACAGCCTCGACCCGCCGCCCGCCGCGCAGGACGGCTACCACGGGCCGGTGCGCTGGCACATCCGCGGCACCGTCCTCATCGGACCGACGGTCTTCGGCCAGAACCCGGTCGCGGACGTGCCGTCGGCGACGATCCTGCCGGGCTGCGACGGCGACGTCTCCGACCTGCAGGGCGAGGTCTACGTCGACGGCACCCGTTCGGTCAGCCGGGGTGCCGCGCTGCACAGCGCGGTGTACGTGGTGGGCGCCGACCACAACTTCTTCAACACCGAGTGGACCCCGGGGCAGGCCCAGGCGCCCGCCGAGGACGACTTCTACGACGACCCCGACCACCGCGACCCGGTGTGCTCGCCGGGCACCGCGACCCGGCTGACCGCGGACCAGCAGCACAAGGCGGGCAGCACCTACATCGCGGCAGCGGCCCGGCTGTTCGTGGCCGGGGACGACCGGGTACGGCCCCTGCTGGACGGCTCGGGCCGCCGGGCGCCGTCGGCCGATCCCGCGCGGGTACTCACGCACGCGGTCGGGGCGAACCGCGCAGGCGGGTTCCTGCCGGACGGCAAGGTCACGGTGACCGGCGGGCGACTGTGCTCGGCCGTCGATCCGGACGACCGCGTGGCCTGTCTGGGATCCCGTGTGAAGGGTGCCTCGCCGCACTTCGCACGGTGGGAGACGGACCGTGAGGTCGGCCGGCGCGCGGTCGCGCTGCACTGGTCGACGGCGGGGTCGGCGGTCCGGGTGCGCCCGGATGCGCCGGTGTCGCTGGGCGGTGCCGAGGACCTCGCGCTGCGCGTGATCGTGCCGCCCGACTCGACCGGCACCAGGCTCGACGTCTCCCTCACCGACACCCGTGGGAAGCGGGCCACCCTCGGCCGCACGACTGTCGACGGCCTGCCGGGCACGGAACGGACGGCTTCCTACTGGGCGCGCGAGGTCCGCATCCCGCTGTCGGCGGCGTCCCGGGCCGGTCTCGACCTCAAGCACATCAAGTCCCTTGACCTGACCCCGCGTTCACGCTCCGGGCAGGCCTGGCTGATGGACGCCTGGGGCTGGCGGCCGGGCACCCCTGCGGTTCACGAGGCCCCGCTGGCACGCGTCGACATCGGCCGCACGACCGTCAAGGAGGGCGACTCGGGCGTCCGCACGTACCGGGTGCCGGTGCAGGTGTCCGGGCAGGGCAGCGGGCAAGCGAGGGTGTACGTCGTCGACCCGGTCACCGGCAGGGCCACGGCACGCCTGGTCACGGTGCATCCCGGCGGCCATGACATCGACGTACGGGTGGAGGTGAAGGGCAACACGCGCTTCGCCTACGACGTGGACCACACGGTGATCGTCAAGGCTGTGCGGGGCGCTGTCATCGGCTCGTACCGCGGCGGTGTGACGGTGCAGAACGACGACCCGATGCCCACGATCACCGTGACGCCGGTGGCGGACCGGGTGACCGAGGGGAACCCGCTGAAGTGGAAGGTCTCCCTGTCCGAGGCCGCGGACGTGGACCTGAGCCTGGTGTTCGTCGTCACCCCGGTCACGGGCGGCCCGGAGCTGTCCACCAAGGACGTCGACCCGGCGTGGCTGGCGGGCGCCTCGGGCGAGTCGCCGGATCCGGAGCGTCCCCTGTCTCAGATCAAGTACCTCTACCTGGGGGCGGACGTTCCCGAGGGGAAGCTGAGTGCGGAGGTGACCCTGCCGACGGTCAAGGACCGGGTGACGGAGCCTGCCGAGTCCGTGCGCTTCCAGCTGGCGGACGACAACGGTGATCCCCAGCCCGGCGGGCCGGCGCTGACCGGCACGGTGCTGGACGGCTCGTAGAGCACGCTGGCGGTGGTGACGGCCGTGTGGTCCTCCCGGGAGGACCACACGGCCGTACGCGTCTCAGGGCTTCAGCGTCACGCGGATGCCGACGGTGCCCTTCAGACCCCGGCGCAGCCGGCTGCCGAGCAGGGTGAGGCGGCCGACGATGCCGTACTTGCGGGCGATGAGTTCGCGGTAGCGGGCGACGGTCGCCTCGTCCACGATCTCCGCGGTGGCCGGGAACTGTGCGCCGGTGGGGTTGCCGCGCATGTCGCAGGGGCCGACGAGGATGTCGCCGCGAGCGCGGATCCGCTTCACCTTCCAGGAGTCGGCCGCCGTCCACACCCCGAGCGTGTCACCGTCCCGCACCACCCACACCGGGGTGGCAACCGGCGTACCGTTCTTGCGGTAACTGGTGACCAGCACGTACTTCCCCGCCCCGAGCCGCTCCAGCAACGTGTCGTCCATACCGAAATTCTAGGCAGGCAGCACCCCGGCAGGGGCGCGGGACTGTACCGATATGCAGCTCCGCACGTGTTCGCGGCCAGCCACGACGAACCCGCAGACAGCTCACACGAGAAGCTGCAGAAACCGACGCGCGAAAAGATAAGCATCCCCCGGCCACCGCGCCGACAGAAAATTGCCGTCCTGCACGACAAAGGCGTAGGTGTCGTCGTCCGCAGTACCGCGCTGGGTCAGCACCCGAGGGCCCCGCTCGAACTGCTCAGCCGGCTCGGCGAGAGCAGAACGCACCTCGTCCTCCACATACGCCGGGTACGTCCGGTAGTACCGCCCGAGCCGCCACGCAGTGGTCAGGTAGGCGGTGCGCTCCATGTACTTGGGCAGACACGTCGTGCGACGGTCGGCGAGGACACTGCGCCCCGTACCGGGATCCCGGGTACGGGCCAGCACGAGCACCCCGTGGCAGATCGCACCGACCGGCCGCCCCAGCGCCCAGAACCGGGCGACCTGCCGTTGCAGCTCCGTCGAGCCGAGGTACTGCCGCATGCCGGGAGCGTGTCCGCCCGGCAGCAGCAGTCCGTCGTACTCGCTCACGTCGGCGTCGGACCAGGCGACCGTGGCGGTGAACTCCGGTGCCGCGGTGAGCTGTTCGTAGAACCGCTTGGGTTCGTCCTCAGCGCCGAGCTGCCCGAAGAGGACACCCGTCAGCAGCCGTGGATCGGCCGCGGGCCGGGTCCCGGCGCGCTCGGTGGCGAAGACGACCTCGTGCCCGGCGTCGGTGAGCAGTCGCCAGGGCACGGCGACCTCGGTGACGTCGAAGTCATGGTCGGGGAGGGGGATCAGCACGCGCATGGGGCCATCATGCAGGGGTGTCACGTGTCCATGACACCCCTGCCGGGCCATCCGGGGGTCGGTTCAGGCGAGTGCCGCCGCCATCCGCCGGACGCCCTCCGTGATCACCTCGGGTGAGGTCGCCAGGTTCAGGCGTACGTGTCCCGTCCCGCCGGTGCCGAAGGGAATCCCGGAGTTCAGGGCCACCCTCCCCCGCTCCAGGAACACCTGCGCCGGATCCTCTCCGAGGCCGAGTCCGCGGCAGTCGAGCCAGGCCAGGTAGGTGGCCTCGCCCGGGCGGTAGGAGAGGGCGGGGAGGTGTTCGGCGAGCAGTCCGGTGAGCAGGCGCCGGTTGGCGTCGAGGCCGGTGAGCAGCGCGTCCAGCCAGGCGGTGCCCTCGGCCAGAGCGGCCGTGTGGGCGATGACGCCGACGTGGCTCGGGCCGTGACCGACCTCCTCGGGCAGACGGGCGAGGTCGGCGGCGGCCGCGGGTCCGGCGATCGCGAGCGCGGCCTTCAGCCCCGCCAGGTTCCACGCCTTCGACGCGGACATGAGGGACAGGCCCCTCTCCCCGCCGGGAACGCTCAGGTACGGCACGAAGTCGGCGCCCGGGAGGGTCAGCGGAGCGTGGATCTCGTCGGCGATCACGCGGACGCCGTACCGGTCGGCGAGGGCGGCCACGGCCGCCAGTTCGTCGGCGGTGTGCACGGTGCCGGTCGGGTTGTGGGGGCTGCACAGCAGATAGGCGGCCCGGCGTCCACCGGTGACCGCCTGCCGGAAGGCGTCTTCCAGGGCGTCGAGGTCGATGCGCAGGTCCGCCCCGAGTGGAGCCTCCAGCACCTGCCGGTCCATGTGCTCGATGAACTGATAGAAGGGCGGATACACGGGCGAGTTGACGACCACCGGGTCCCCGTGCCCGGTGACCAGTTTGAGCATCTCGACGACACCCAGCATGACGTCGGGCACGATCGCGGTGCGCTCCACGGCGAGGCCGTCCCATCCCCAGCGCTTCTCGGCGAACCCGGCGAGCGCCTCGGCGTAGGCGGTGCCCGCCGGGTAGCCGGTGTCCCCGAGCGCGAGCGCCTCGGTGACGGCGCGGACGACGGGTTCGGCGAGGGGTACGTCCATCTCGGCCACCCACAGCGGCAGCACGTCGGCGGGGTAGGTGCGCCATTTCATGCTCGTACGACATCGCAGGCGCTCGAGGGAGAGTGCACGCAGGGGGTTCGGTTCGCCGGACGTGGCATGTGGGGTGCTGGTCATGGGGCACAAGATAGGGGCTGCGCTGTGACCTGGCACGACCTGGAAGCTCCTGCGGGGAAAAGATCCGCACCGCCCTCTCGGCAGACGTCAACACGGCCGTCTAGATTGCCGTTTGACGTCGTACACAGCGCACCATCAGGCACTCCAGGAGCAGAGCCCGTGACGGAGAACCCGGCAGCCACCGAAGATCCCGCCGCGGCGCTGCGCAGCCGCATCGACACGCTGCGCCCGCACACGGCCCGGATCTGGAACTACTGGCTGGGGGGCGGCGACTACTACGAGGTCGACCGCATCGCCGGCGACCGGATCCGCGAACTCCATCCGGCCATCGGCGAGTACGCCCGCGCGGACCGTCTCTTCCTGGGGCGTGCCGTGCGTCACCTGGTGACGGAGGCGGGGATCCGGCAGTTCCTCGACATAGGCACCGGCCTGCCCACCGCCGACAACACCCACGAGGTCGCCCAGCGTCTCGCCCCGGATGCGCGGATCGTCTACGTCGACAACGACCCGCTCGTCCTGGCACACGCCCGCGCCCTGCTCACCAGCTCGCCCGAGGGCCGCACGGACCACCTGGACGAGGACCTGCGCAACGTCGACTCGATCCTGGAGCGCGCCGCCGAGACCCTGGACTTCACGCAGCCGGTCGCGCTGATGCTGCTCGGGGTGGTCATCTTCATCGGCGACGACGAGGACCCGTACGGCATGGTCCGGCGGCTCATGGACGCGCTGCCCTCCGGCAGCCATCTCGTCCTGTCCCACACCATCACGGGTCCCGAGCTGTCGGAGGTGGACGAGGCGGTCCGGTTCTGGAACGAGCACGGCATCCCGGCGCTGACCCAGCGCACTCCGGAGGCCGTGGCCCGTTTCTTCGACGGTCTGGAGCTTCTGGAGCCCGGCGTGGTCTCCTGCTCGCGCTGGCGGCCCGAGCCCGCGGAGGCGGGGGAACCGCAGGAAGTGGCCCTGTACGGCGGGGTGGGCCGCAAGCGGTGAGAAGATCGCCCGCGCGCTGAACGCGACCGTCCCCGGCCACGTATGGAGGGAGGGTGCTCAACGACCGGAGGGCCCCGCGGTGTTCGCGCCGCGCGTTCGGTTTCGGGAGCCATGCATGAGGCACGCACGACGACGGATCGTCCGGCGAGTGACGCGGCTGGCGGCCGTCGGCGGACTCCTCCTGGGAGGAGCGATGGTGACGCAGGCCGCCATGGCGAGCCAGCCTCCCGGCACCTCCGCCCTCCCGCTCAAGGCCTCGGGGACCTCGCCCAACCCCGGCGTCGCGCTCGTGTCCAAGCTCGGCACCTCCCGTACGGCGGGCACCTGGATCGGTGCGGACGGACGTCCGGTCGTCGCGGTGACCGACGACGCGGCGGCGGCCGAGGTCAAGCGTGCGGGCGCCGAGGCCAAGGTGGTGTCGCACAGCATGAACGAGCTCAAGGCGGCGACGTCGACGCTGCGTGCGGCGCCCCGGGTGCCGGGCACGGCATGGGTCATGGACTACCGGACGAACCAGGTGGTGGTGCAGGCCGACAGCACCGTCTCGTCGGCGGACTGGTCGAAGATGACCAAGGTCGCGGGCGGCATCGGCAGTTACGTCCGCATGGAGCGCACCCAGGGCACCTTCACCACCCGTCTCAACGGGGCGTCCCCGATCCTGTCCACCGGCGGGCGCTGCTCGGCGGGCTTCAATGTGACCAACGGGCAGAGCGACTTCATTCTCACCGCCGGGCACTGCGGGCCGACCGGGTCCGTCTGGTTCGCGGACAACCAGGGCAACCAGCAACTGGGCAAGACGGTGCAGCAGAACTTCCCCGGCAGCGACTTCTCGCTGGTCCAGTACGCGACCGGCGCGGCGGGAGCCGGAGCGGACATCGTGGCCATCGGCAACGGCAACGGGGTGCGCATCACGGGGGTGGGCGATCCGGCCGTCGGGGAACGGGTCTTCCGCAGCGGCAGTACCAGCGGTCTGCACGACGGCGAGGTCAAGGGGCTCGACGCCACGGTCAACTACCCGGAGGGCACCGTCACCGGCCTCATCGAGACGAACGTGTGCGCCGAGCCCGGGGACAGCGGCGGCCCGTTGTTCTCCGAGGGCATCGCGCTGGGCGTGACCTCGGGCGGCAGTGGTGACTGCACATCGGGCGGTACGACGTTCTTCCAGCCGGTGACGAAGGCGATGCAGGCGCTCGGCGTGCAGTTGATCGTGTCGAAGCAGGCCGCCGCCGGGCAGGGCGCCGCGCCCTCCGCCGCGCCGTCCGCCGCGGCCACGCACAGCGCGATCGCACCGAACGCGGCCTCGCCCGGCTCCTCGACTCCGGTGACGGGCATCTCGGACGGCTCGACCCTGCTGAGCCGGCTCACGGACCCCCAGAACATCGGTCCCGGAATGCTGGTGATCGGAGGCAGCCTGCTCGCCCTGGTGGCCACCCGCTGGATCCGCGCCGAACAGGACCGCAAGGCGTACCGGCGCTACTACTCGGCCACCTGGGGGTGACGGTTCAGCCGAGGGTCAGCAGGACCGTGGCGGCCGCGGCGCCCAGCAGGCCGGCCGTCTGGCGTGGGGTGACGCGTTCGTGCAGCAGGGCCAGGCCGAGGACGACGGGAAGTGCCGGGTAGAGGGAGGCGAGGACCACGGCGACGGCGAGCAGTTGCCGCTGGGCGGCGAGCAGATAGAGGATCAGCCCGAGAGCGGCACCGGCGCCGACGAGGAGGGCCTGGGCGGTGAGGCGTCCCGGCAGCCGCAGGTGCCGTCGGTGCCGGGTCGCGGTGGGCAGCAGCAGGAGCACGGCGGCGATGCGGCCGGCGGCCACCGGCCACAGTCCGGCGGAGGACCCCGCCAGTCCGAGTGCGACGTACTGCACGGCGACCCCGGCGCTCGCCAGCAGGCCGTCCGCCACCTGCCCGCCCTCGCCCCGCCCGCCTGCTCCTCCGCCGGCGACGAGCCAGAGCGCGGGGACGGTCACCGCGATGCCGGTCCAGGCCAGGGCGCCGGGGCGGTCACCGAGGGCGAGCACGCCGCACAGCACGGACAGGGCGACGCCGGTCACCGCGCTGATCGGCACGACGACGCTCATGGCGCCGCGGCTCAGTCCGCGGTTGAGGAAGTGCATGGCGGTGCCGCTGCCGATGCCGGACAGGGCTCCCCAGAGCAGGTCGGCGGGACGGACGGCGTCGGCCGGCACCAAAAGGGCGGCGATGCCCGCAAGGAGCAGGCCGCCCAGCTGGCCGAAGAAGGTGATCGAGGTGAAGGGGGCGCGGCGGGACAGCAGGCCGCCGGTGAAGTCGACGATGCCGTAGCAGACCGCCGAGGTCAGTGCGAGGAGAGGGCCCATCCGATGTGGGGTGCCCCGGTCGGGGGCTCCGATGCGCGGTGGCGGGCCTCAGCGGGTGGTGCTCAGGCCGCCCGCGCCGGCTGCGGGGCCGCGGCGGCCCACTCCAGGACGAGGCGCTGGTACTCCTCGCGCTGCTCGCCGCTCAGTGTCCCGCCCGACCGGCGCCACAGGGCCCGGATCTCCTCGTTGACCTCGGCTGCCGATCGCTCGGAGACGGGTTCAACAGTGGTGGACATGGTGTGAAGCATACGGCTCCGGAGGTGAAGGCGCTGTGAGTAAGGCGACATCAAGCGGGCATATCGGACGTGTTGCTGATCACGTCCATCTGGCCACGTGATTCGCCGAGTTCAGGCTTCCGCCGCCCCCAGCACCAGCACCTGGATCGCCAGGACGGCCGCGCCGCGTGCCCAGTCGTGGAAGTCGGACACCTTGGTCTCCAGCGGGACCGGGCCGGCCATCGGATGCCGGTGGGCGGCGATCGTCTGCCGCACCGTGTCTCCGGCCACATCCATCAGGCCGACGCCCTCGCCCGCGAGAAGGATCTTCTGCGGCATGACGAAGTTGGCGATCTGGGCGACCAAGGTGCCGAGGGCGCGTGCCGCCTCGTCGATGACGCGGGCGGGCATGGGTTCACCTGCGGCGGCGAGGGCGAGGATCTCCTCGTAGCTCCGGTCGCGGCCGGTGGCGGCCCGGACCTGGTAGCGGATGCTGGAGATGGTCAGCAGGGAGACGGCGCTGCCGCGTTCGCCGTCGGGGGTGAGCGGCCCGTTGGGGTTGATGATCCAGTGGCGGCCGAAGCCGCGGTCCTCCTCCGCGCAGGAGACTCGTTTGCCGCCCAGGACCAGCCCGTAACCGACGCCGGCGCCGATGGTGAGGACGACGAAGCGCTCCAGGCCGCGCCCGGCCCCGAACCAGGTCTCCGCCTCGACCAGGGCGGCGACGTCGTTCTCGACGACGACGGGCAGCCCGGTGCGCTCCTCCACCAGCCCTGCCAGCGGGACATCACGCCAGTGCAGGAACGGCGACTCCCCCACCACGGCCCGGCCCTCGACCAGACCGCCCACGCCGATTCCGATGCCGGCCAGTCGCGGATGGATGCGGGCGAGCTCGTCCGTCATCTCGGCGAGCACGTCGGCGACTTCGGCCGGGTCGTGGGTGGTGAGCGGGCGGTCGTAGCGGGCGACGATGTCGCTGCGGAGGGTGGTCACGACGCCGTAGACCATGTCCTCGGTGATCTTGAAGCCGATGAAGGAACGGGACTCGGCGACGACGGCCAGCGGCTGCGAGGGACGCCCCTGGCGTACCTCCGCCGGCGCTCCCGCCTCGGCGACCTCGACCAGCAGGCCGGACTCGATCAGCGGTTTGGTCAGCCGCGTGAGGCTGCCCGCGGAGAGGTCGAGCCGCCGGGCGAGTTCGGTACGCGACAGCGGGCCGTTCACGAGCACCTCGATCGCCACCGAGCGCTCACCGGGGCTCAGCGGAAGCCAGCTGTCGGCAACTGTGGTCATGAAGGTCAGACTCCCACATGATTTTTTTCGTCATGGAAGCAACCAGGTCAGGATAGCGCGCTCAACCCGCCACGAAAAAGATGTGAACGGGCCCCTTGACGCACTGATTCTTTCGCACCAAAAGTAAGTGTCCTGAGGACGAGCCGCCGCGGACGAGGGAGTCTCCCGATGACCATCGCCTCCAGCAGCCCTCCGTCGCGCCTGCCACTGCGCGGCCGGGAGAGGGCAGGGACCGAACAGAGGACGGGACGGGCCGAGGCCCGTGAGAACGGGGGCGACGGACGGCTGGCCGCGGTGTTCATCGCGCCGGCGCTGCTCGGCTTCACGGTCTTCCTGCTCTGGCCGACGCTGCGCGGCATCTATCTGAGCTTCACCCGCTTCAACCTGCTCACTCCGGCCGAGTGGGTGGGTCTGGACAACTACATACGGATGGTCCACGACCCGATCTTCTGGGACTCGCTCAAGGTCACCGTCGAGTACGTGGTCATCAACATCGGTGTCCAGACGGTGGCGGCGCTCGCCATCGCCGTACTGCTGCAGCGGCTGACGCAGTCGGCGGTGCTGCGCGGGATCGTGCTGACGCCGTATCTGATGTCGAACGTCGTGGCGGGCGTTGTCTGGCTGTGGATCCTGGACACCCAGCTCGGCATCGGCAACCAGATCATCGGGGCCCTCGGCTTCGACCACATCCCGTTCCTCGCCGACGAGCACTGGGCGATCCCCACGATCGCGCTGATCAACGTGTGGCGGCATGTCGGATACACGGCGCTGCTGCTGTTCGCCGGGCTCATGGCCATCCCGAACGACATGTACGAGGCGGCCCGGGTGGACGGCGCGAGCGAGTGGCGGATGTTCTGGCGGATCACGCTGCCGCTGCTGCGGCCGGTGCTGGCGGTAGTGCTGATCATGACGGTGATCGGCTCGTTCCAGGTGTTCGACACCGTCACCGTGACCACCATGGGCGGCCCGGCCAACGCCACCAACGTGCTCCAGTACTACATCTACGGCGCCGCCTTCGGCCGCTTCCAGTTCGGCTACGCCTCGGCCATGTCCGTGGCCCTGCTCCTCGTGCTGAGCGCGATCACGTTCCTGCAGTACCGGCTCACCCGGGCCGGCCAGAGCGACCTCGGCTGACGGAAGGGAGAGAAACGACATGGCTGCCGTGGCAACCACCACGACCGTACGGCCCACCAGGCGCCGGCCCTCCCTCGGCCGGATCGCCGCCTGGACGGCGATGGCCGCGATCCTTCTCATCACGCTGCTGCCGTTCTACTGGATCCTGCGCACAGCGCTGTCCACCAACACCGCGCTCGCCGCCCATCCCGGCGATCCCCTGCCGGTGGACCTCACGACGGGCGGCTTCGAGCGGGCGCTGGGCCTGCAGTCGGCGAAGGAGGCGATCGCCCAGGGCGGTGCGGGCGGCGGGCTGAAGTTCTGGCGCTATCTGCTCAACTCGGTGATCGTCTCGACGCTGATCACCGTCTGCCAGATCTTCTTCTCCGCCATGGCCGCCTACGCCTTCGCGCGCCTGAGGTGGCGCGGCCGGGACAAGGTGTTCGGGCTGTTCCTGGCCGGGCTGATGGTGCCCGCGATCTTCACACTGCTGCCGAACTTCGTGCTCATCAAGCAACTCCACCTGGTGGACACGCTGTTGGGCATCGCCCTGCCGACGATGTTCATGACGCCGTTCGCGGTGTTCTTCCTGCGTCAGTTCTTCATGAACGTCCCGCGCGAGGTCGAGGAGGCCGCCCTGCTGGACGGGGCGGGGAAGGTACGGATCTTCTTCCGGGTGCTGCTGCCGATGGCGTCCACGCCCATCCTCACCCTGGGCGTGCTGACGTACATCACCTCCTGGAACGACTACTTCTGGCCGCTGATGGTGTCCTACAGCGACAGCTCCCGGGTGCTGACGGTGGCGCTGGCCATCTTCCGGGCGCAGACCCCGCAGACCGGTTACGACTGGTCCGGTCTGATGGCCGCGACCCTCATCGCCGCGCTTCCGATGCTCGCGCTCTTCGGGTTCTTCGCGCGCCGCATCGTCAGCACCATCAGCTTCACCGGGATCAAGTAAGGGGACGGCATGCGAGTTCGGATGCGAAGCACGGTGGCGCTGACCGGCGCGCTGGCGCTGTCGCTGGTCGCCGGGTGTGCGAAGGGCGGCGGGGCAGGAGCGGGCGCGAACACGGTGACGTACTGGCTGTGGGACTCCAACCAGCTGCCCGCCTACCAGGCCTGCGCGAAGGGCTTCGAGAAGGAGAACCCGGGCCTGGACGTGAGGATCAGCCAGATGGGCTGGGACGACTACTGGACCAAGCTGACCGCGAGCTTCATCGCGGGCACCCAGCCGGACGTCTTCACCGACCACGTCCAGAAGTTCGGCCAGTTCGCCGATCTGAAGGTCCTCGAACCGCTGGACGATCTGGGCATCGACCCGGCCGCCTACCAGTCGGGGCTGGCCGACAACTGGATCGGACAGGACGGCCACCGCTACGGCGCCCCCAAGGACTGGGACACGGTTGCCCTCTTCTACAACACGAAGATGACGAAGGCCGCGGGCCTCACCCCGCAGCAGCTCGACGCCCTGTCCTGGAACCCGAAGGACGGCGGCAGCTTCGAGAAGGCCATCGCCCACCTGACGGTCGACGTGCACGGCAGGCGCGGCGACGAACCCGGCTTCGACAAGCACCACGTCAAGGTGTACGGCCTCGCGACCGGCGGAGGGGGCGACGGCGACGGACAGACGCAGTGGAGCAACTTCGCGGCGTCCGCGGGCTGGAGCTACACCGACAAGAAGCGCTGGGGCACCAAGTACCGGTACGACAGCAGGACCTTCCAGTCCGTGATCAAGTGGTACTTCGGGCTGGCGAAGAAGGGGTATCTGGCACCGCTGACGGACTACAGCGCGGGCGCCAACCCGGCCAACGCCCAGGTGGCCGCGGGCAAGGCGGCGACCGCTTTCGACGGCGCCTGGATGATCTCCACGTACTACGCGATGAAGGGCATCAAGGTCGCCACCGCCTCCACCCCCGTCGGCCCGACCGGCAAGCGCGCCACCATGATGAACGGCCTCGCCGACTCCATCACCAAGAACGCCCACAACAAGCAGGGCGCCAAGAAGTGGGTGCGGTACCTGTCCTCGGACGCCTGCCAGAAGATCGTAGGCCGTTACGGCATCGTCTTCCCGGCCACCCTCGCCGGGACGAAGGCCGCGGTGGCCGCTTACAGGAAAAAGGGCATCGACGTCACGGCATTCACCAGGCCGGTTGCCGACAAGAAGGACTTCAGGACCTTCACCTTCCCGATCACCAACAACGCGGCGGACGTGTACGCGCTCATGCACCCGGCCATGCAGGGAATCTTCGGCGGCGACAAGTCCGTCACCAGCCTCGACCAGACCAACGGCCAGATCAATCTCATCCTCTCGCAGTGATGTCTCGACCAGTGAAGGGCACGCCTCACATGACGTTCTCGCTCGGCATCGTCGGTGCCGGCCAGTTCTCCGGCCAGTTCGCCACCCTCTTCCAAGCCCATCCGGGCGTCGGCGACGTCTACGTCACCGACCTCCTTCCCGAACGGGCCGAACAGCTCGCCGCCGCCCAGCAGTTGGCGGGCACCTTCCCCTCGTACCAGGCGATGCTGGAGTCGGAGGCCGTCGACGCGGTCGCCATCTTCACCCAGCGCTGGACCCACGGGCCGCTGGTCCTGCAGGGCCTCAACGCCGGCAAGCACGTGTACTCGGCGGTCCCCATGGCGATAGCCACGGAGGAGATCGCCGCCATCATCGAGGCGGTCAGGGCGACCGGGCTGACGTACATGATGGGCGAGACCAGCCAGTACAACCCGGCGACCGTGCATGCCCGCAACCAGATCGCCGAGGGCGCCTTCGGACGGATCTTCTACGCCGAGGGCGACTACGTGCACGACATGGACCTCGGGTTCTACGAGGCGTACCAGTACAGCGGCGGCGAGAACTGGAAGCAGACCGCCAGCTATCCCCCGCTGCTCTACCCCACGCACTCGGTGGGCGGTGTGCTCGGCGCCTGGCAGACGCACGCGGTGAGCGTGTCTGCGATCGGAGTGGTCGACGAGCGCGGCGACGGCGTCTTCGACAAGGAGGTCAGCCAGTTCGGCAACGACTTCTCCAACGCCACCGCGCTGTTCGAGGTGGCGGGCGGCGGGTCCTTCCGTACGAACGAGTTCCGGCGGGTGGGCTATCCCTCGCACATCCGTGAGTCCCGTTTCCGGTTCTTCGGGACCGAGGCGAGCATGGAGCAGCTCGCCACCGTGGCCCTGTGGCAGGACAAGAAGGGAGTGAAGGACATCAGTGAGCTGCTGGAGCCCAAGCCCACCCTGTCTGCTGACGATCCGTCACTCCAGCACATCGCGCCGGATCTGCGGGCCGCCTTCACCTCCGGTTCGGCGCCGGTGCACGACCGGGCGCGGCTGCCGCGGGAGTTCGACAATCTGCACAACGGGCACGAGGGCAGCCACCACTTCCTGGTCGACGACTTCGTGACTGCCGTGAACACGCGGTCGCTGCCGTCGGTGAACGCGTGGGTGGCCGCCCGTTACACCCTGCCGGGCATCGTCGCGCACGAGTCGGCGCGGCAGGGCGGGGTCAGGCTGGAGATCCCGGACTTCGGGGACGCCCCGCAGTAGGCGGGAGCCGGGGCCGGGTGCCTGCTCAGGTGCCCGGCTTGCGGCCGTAGACGAAGACGTCGTCGCCGGTCTTCAGCAGGTCCCAGTACTTCTTGGCCGTGGTGGGGGTCATGTTGACGCAGCCGTGCGAGCCGGGCGGGTTCCACATGCTGAGGTTGACCGAGTGGAAGGCCTGGCCGCCGTCGAAGAACTGGCTGTAGGGCATGGGCACGTTGTAGATGTTCGAGACGTGGTTCTTGTCTCGCCAGTAGATCTTCTTCAGGCCGGTGCGGGTCTCGTAGCCGTTGCGGCCGGTGCGGACCGGGACGGGGCCGTAGACGAGCCTGCTGCCGTCCTGGATCCAGCTGAGCTGGAGGGTGAGGTTCACGCAGGCGATGCGGCCCTTGTTGGTCGGGCACGCGCCGTCCCTGTTGGGGTTGCTGCCGACGGCCCGCTGCTTGGTCATGAGGTCCATCACGCCCCAGGTGACGGAACCCGCGTACCCGATGTTCGGGGTGATGCCGTGCTTGGTCTGGAAGGCCTTGATCGCCTTGCAGTCCGTGGCGGACTGCTTGCCGTCGACGGTCAGGCCGAGGAACTTCTCGACCTGCTTCTGGTAGGGCCCGGTGCTCGTGGTGCAGCTCGTAGACGCCTGGGCCGCCCCTGCGCCCAGTGCGAGTGTGAGCGGCGCCACCAGTCCGGTGATCCCGAGTACGACGGCACCCCGTCTGCGTATGTCCCCCATGGCCTGCCTTGCCTTTCGCGCGGTCGGATTCGGTCGGATCTGCGATCCCTGCCAGCTAGACCGGCGTCCGGCGCGATCGGTTGCAAGGCCTCCTCACGATGCGACGAAACGGTGACATTCGCAGTGCCGCAGGTCACAGCGTGATGCACGCCCCAGCCTCGGGCCGCCAGCGCCCCTGTTTCTCACCGGTCCCGTCAGTCTCAGAGGTCCCTGTCCTGTCGCGTCGTCCTCAGGAATCCTGTGTTCACCGCGGTGACGCCGCCGTCGACCGTGAGCGAGGTGCCGGTGATCCAGGACGCCTCGCGGGAAGCGAGGAAGGCGACGGCGGCGGCGATGTCGTCCGGCTCCCCGACCCTGCCGAGCGGGTACAGCGGACGCAGTGCCTCCAGCTCGTCCTCGCGGCCCTCCCACGCCGAGGTGCGCACCGTGCCGGGCATCACAAGATTGACGCGGACGCCGCGTGCGGCGACGTGCGCGGCCATGGTGCGGGTGAGGGAGACCAGAGCGGCCTTGGCCGCGCTGTAGGCGTGGTTGCCGAAGTCCTGAAGGGCGTTGACGGAACCGATGCTCACGACCGCGCCGCGGCCGGAAGCGGCCAGGTGCGGGAGGGCCGCGCGGCAGCAACGGTAGGTGCCGGTCAGGGTGATGTCGAGGTCGCGGTCCCACGCCTCGTCCGGGCCGTCCTCGAACAGCGGGGTGTCAGGGGTGCAGCTCGCCGCGCTGTTGACCAGGACGTCCAGCGAGCCGAAGGCGTCCACGGCATGCGCGACGGCCGCCTCCACGGAAGCCCGGTCGGCCACGTCGCACCCCAACGCCTCGGCCGCCAGGCCCTCTTCACGCAGGACCGCCGCGGTCCTGGCCGCCTCGGGCGCGTCCGCGTCGGTCAGCAGCACCCGCGCCCCTTCCCCGGCCAGCCGCCGGGCGACGGCGGCTCCGATGCCGCGGGCGGCGCCGGTGACGAGAACTCCGTATCCTGCGAAACGCGTTGTGTCCGTCATGGATCGCACCGTAGTGCCACGGCGATCAACTGGGCCGATACTGTGCGGCATGTCCGCGTTCATACAGCAACTGCCTGCGCTCATCGGCGTCGTCATCGGAGCGCTCGGTTCCTATCTGGCCGTCGTGCGCAGCGACGGCGCCCGCTTCCGCCGGGAGCAGACGGTCCGTTGGGAGGAGCGGCGGCTCGCGGTGTACGCCGACTACGCGAGCGCGCTGAAGAAATCCGTCACACTGGCGTGCCGAGCCGCGTCCCACCTCGGCAACGACCCCCACCCGCATCCCCTGTCCCCCGAGGAGGTCGCACCGCTGCTGGCCGAGGCCACTCTGGGCCGGGATCCGGTGGGCGAAGCGCTGCTCCTGCTGGGGAGTCCGCAGGTGGTGGAGAAGGCGCGGGGCTGGGTCATGGTGGTGCTGGAGATGGAGCAGTTCCTGCGCGACGGGACGCGTGATCCGGCCAGATGGCAGGTGCTGGTGGAGCGGCATCGCGTCGGACGTGACGGCTACTACGTCGCCGTACGCGACGACCTGGCGCTGCCACCGGGCCTCTCGGTGCGGTGGCAGCTGCCGCCGGTGTCCCCCTCCTGATCTCATCGGTACCCGGTGGTGTCCGCGGGCTTGCCCGCGTCCTGGACCTCGACGATGTACCGCCAGGCGTCCGGGCGGCTGCCGTCGAGGTCCGTGAAGCCGTACTCCCGGGCGAGTGAGCCGCTGGAGAGGGACGCGCCGTTCCACCGGGCCGCGTCGGGGTCGGCTGCGAGGGCGGCGACGGCGCGGCCCACGTAGTGCGGGGTCTCGGAGATGGCGAAGTGAGGGACGCGTTCGAGGGCGTCGCGCCAGTTGTTCTCGCGGACGCCGAACTGGTCGAGCATGATCTCCGAGCGCAGCCAGCCGGGTGTCAGCGCGACGGCCGTCGCCCCGCGCGGTCCGAGTTCATGGGCCAGGGCGAAGGCCATGCGCAGCACGGACGCCTTGGCGAGGTCGTAGAAGAAGGAGACGCGGTAGGTGTCGCGGTTGTACTCGGCGGTTCCGTCGGTGACCTCCACGACCAGGCCGCCGGGCCGGCGCAGCAGGAGGGGCAGGGCGTGGTGGCTGGTGATCGCGTGGGTCTCGACGGCGAGCCGCAGCAGCCGGAGTCCGTCGTCGAGGTCGTGCTCCCACAGAGGCCTGTCCCAGGCGAAGAGGTGCTCGCCGCCCCAGATGTCGTTGACGAGGATGTCGAGGCGGCCCTGTTCGTCCGCGATGCGGTCCACGAGGGTGCGGACCTGTGCGGGGTCGAGATGGTCGGTGGGTACGGCGATGCCCTGGCCGCCCGCCTCGGTGACGAGGTCGGCGGTGTCCTCGATGGTCTCGGGGCGGTCGTACTCCGAGGGCTGCGCACGGGTGGTGCGTCCGGTGACGTACACCGTGGCACCGGTCGCGCCGAGTTCCACGGCGATGCCTCGTCCGGCTCCACGTGTCGCCCCGGCGACCAGTGCGACCTTGCCCTTCAGCGGCTGCGACATGTCCGGCCTCCCGTTGAACGCGTCTGTCGCCTTCACACTGCCGGGTAAGCCGGACATCTTCTGTCGTCTTTATGCCGAGTGTTGCGTCGTCCTCGGGACGGGCGTCACCTCGGCTGCGCGACCGTCAGTGCCCACCGGATCGTCTGCTTCGAGGCATGGATGCCCACCCCGAAGGACCCCGACTGGACGACGCCCTGGTCCAAGGTCACCGAGCCGACGCCGGCGGACCTGGCCGGACAGCGGACGGAGAACTCTGCCACCTGCGTGTCCAGCGACTGCATCGTCACCCTCACGTGGCCGCCGCCTTTGCAGGCCACGGTCAGGACGGTCCGCCGATACTGGGTCGCACCGGCCGACACGGCGCCACCGTCGCCCGTCTGCCCCGTCACCCACAGCAGGCCGTCCTCCCCGGGATCCGGCAGCAGCACGTCGTCCGCCGCGGCGGATCCGGTTCCGGCCGCGATCGCCCCTAAGGCCACCAGCGCCGTCAGAACCAGTTGGGTACGTCTCACGCTTACTCCCTGATGATCGGTTACGGAGTCGTCAGTCTGCGTCGGCGGACGGCCGCGAGGCATGAGTACGCGTACTCATGCGGCAGGGCGCGGTTCCGCCGACCAGGGGCTCTCCGGCCCGATGGGTGTCGGCCCGGGTGGCCACGATCCGGCCTCAGTGGCCGCGGGCGATCCACTCCTCCAGGTGGGGTGCTTCGGCTCCGATGGTGGTCGGATCGCCGTGGCCGGTGAGGACCTTGGTCTCCGCGGGAAGGGTGAGCAGGCGGTCGCGGATGGAGTCGATGATCGTCGGGAAGTGGGAGTAGGAGCGGCCGGTCGCGCCGGGGCCGCCCTGGAAGAGGGTGTCACCGGTGAAGACCGCGGCAAGGGCGGGGTCGTACAGGCAGACGGCGCCCGGCGCATGACCCGGGGTGTGCAGGACCGTCAGGTCGACCCCTGCCGCCTCGATGACCTGCCCGTCGGCCAGGTGGGCGTCGGGGTCGCGGTCGGGGTGGGTGAGCTTCCACAGCGGCAGGTCGTCGGGGTGCAGCCAGATGGTGGCGCCGGTGCGGTCGGCGAGCGCGGGCGCGGCGTCGATGTGGTCGTTGTGGGCGTGGGTGCACACGATGGCCGCCAGGCGGCGGTCGCCGACGGCCTCGGCGACGGCGTCGGCGTCGTGGGCCGCGTCGATGACGATGACCTCGTGGTCGTCGCCGACGATCCACACGTTGTTGTCGACCTCCCAGGTGCCGCCGTCGAGGCTGAAGGTGCCGGAGGTGACGAGGCGTTCGATGCGTGCGGCCATCACAGCACCACCACCGAGCGCAGCACGTCGCCGTGGTGCATCCGCTCGAACGCCTTCTCCACGTCGGTGAGTTGGATGGTCTCGGTGACGAACTTGTCCAGCGGCAGCCGGCCCTGCAGATGCAGGTCGATCAGCATCGGGAAGTCGCGGGAGGGAAGGCAGTCGCCGTACCAGGACGACTTCAGCGATCCGCCGCGCCCGAACACGTCCAGGAGGGGCAGTTCGAGCTTCATCTCGGGGGTGGGCACTCCGACGAGGACGACCGTGCCGGCGAGGTCGCGGGCGTAGAACGCCTGCTTGTACGTCTCCGGGCGGCCCACCGCCTCGATGACGACGTCGGCGCCGAAGCCGCCGGTCAGCTCGCGGATGGCCTCCACCGGGTCGCTCTCCTTGGAGTTGACCGTGTGTGTGGCGCCCATCTCGCGTGCCTTGGCAAGCTTCCGGTCGTCGATGTCCACCGCGATGATCTTCGCAGCGCCTGCCAGGTTCGCTCCCGCGATCGCCGCGTCACCCACGCCGCCGCAGCCGATGACGGCGACCGTGTCGCCGCGGCCGACGTTGCCGGTGTTGATCGCCGCGCCGATACCGGCCATCACCCCGCAGCCCAGCAGCCCGGCCACCTGCGGCGCGACGCTCGCATTCACCTTGGTGCACTGCCCGGCCGCGACCAGGGTCTTCTCCGCGAACGCGCCGATGCCCAGCGCCGGGGACAGTTCGGTGCCGTCGGTGAGGGTCATCTTCTGCTCGGCGTTGTGGGTGTTGAAGCAGTACCAGGGCCGCCCGCGCAGACAGGCCCGGCAATTCCCGCACACGGCACGCCAGTTGAGGATCACGAAGTCACCGGGTGCGACGTCCGTGACGCCCGCGCCGACCGACTCCACCACACCGGCCGCCTCATGACCGAGCAGGAAGGGGAAGTCGTCGCTGATACCGCCCTGCTTGTAGTGCAGATCGGTATGACACACCCCGCACGCCTGGATCCGTACGACCGCCTCCCCCGGGCCGGGGTCCGGCACGACGATCGTCTCCACCCGCACCGGCTCGCCCTTGCCCGGTGCGATCACGCCGCGTACTTCCTGCGCCATGGCGTTGAAACCTTTCGTCTGCGGATGTCCGTGCTTCCGACACTAGAGGTGACTGATCAGTAACGGTGCCGGAGCCCGCCGCGTTCGTGCCGCCCCCGTGCGGGAGCGGCCGGGCCTCGGGGGCGGGCGCCGACGTAGCCTGAATGCTCCGCACGACTCCCGAGGAGCGCCGTGAGCATCGCCGAGTCCGAGCCCCGACCGCCCGCCTGGCGGCTGCTCCTCGCCTATGTACGACCGCACCGGTGGTCCCTGCTGACGGGCGCACTGTTGTCGCTGGTCACGGGGGCCACCGGGCTGCTGCTGCCGCTGGTGGCCAAGGGGCTGATCGACGATCTGGCGCACGACCGGGCCATCACCGGCGCGCTGCTGGCCATGTCGGGGCTGGTGGTCACCAACGCCGCGCTCGGCGCGCTCGGTTCGTATGTGCTGCGGCGGACCGCGGAGTCGGTGGTGCTCGGCGCACGGCGCGCCCTGTCCTCGTATCTGCTGCGGCTGCGCATCCCCGCGGTGGACCGCAGCGAACCGGGCGACCTGATGGCCCGCATCACCTCCGACACCACGCTGCTGCGCGAGGTCACCACCGATTCGCTGGTCGGCCTGGGCACGGGCGGGCTCACGCTCGTCGCGACGGTGGTGATGATGGGGCTGGTGGATCCGGTGCTGCTCGGCGTCACCCTGTGCGTGATCCTCGGGGCGGGCACGGTGCTCGGAGTGATCGTGCCGCGCATCAACCGGGCCAGTCGGCAGGCGCAGGACGCGGTCGGCGTGATGGGGGCCTCGCTGGAGCGGATTCTCGGCGCGCTGCGCACGGTGAAGGCCTCGGGCGCCGAGGACCGCGAGGAGCAGACCCTGCACGAGGCCGCCGAGGAGTCGTGGCGGCAGAGCGTGCGCGCCGCCAAGTGGTCGGCGGCGGCGGGCAACACGGCCGGCCTCGCGATGCAGATCGCCTTCATCACGGTGCTCGCGGTGGGCGGGGCACGGGTGGCGACGGGAGCCATCCAGGTGGGCACCCTGGTCGCCTTCCTGCTCTACGTCTTCTATCTCATGTCGCCGATCCAGCAGGTGGTCGGCGCGATCACGCAGTACCAGACGGGTGCCGCGGCTCTCGCCCGCATCCAGGAGGCGCTGGGTCTGCCCTCCGAACCGGCGGCCCTGCCCGCGCCGTTGCCCACTCCGGGCGCCGAGCCGGCTGCGGTCGCCTTCGACGAGGTCCGCTTCCGGTACGCCGACGATCTGCCGTACGTCCATCACGGGGTGACGTTCGCCGTGCCCGCGCGTGGCATGACGGCGTTCGTCGGCCCGTCCGGCGCGGGCAAGACGACGGTGTTCTCGCTCATCGAGCGGTTCTACGATCCCGAGTCCGGGACCATCACCCTGGACGGAATCGCCCTGCAGGACTGGGAGTTGCCGCGGCTCCGGTCGGCGATCGGCTATGTGGAGCAGGACGCTCCCGTGCTGTCGGGTTCACTGCGGGACAATCTGCTGCTGGGCAACCCGGATGCGGACGACGACGCCGTGGCGCGCGTGCTGAAGACCACCCGGCTGGACGGTCTGGTCGCCCGGCTGCCCGGCGGCCTTGACACGCTGGTGGGGCACCGCGGCACCAAGCTGTCGGGCGGTGAGCGGCAGCGGGTCGCCATCGCCCGCGCGTTGCTGCGCCGGCCTCGGCTGCTGTTGCTCGACGAGGCGACGTCGCAGTTGGACGCGGTGAATGAGGCGGCGCTGCGGGATACGGTCGACGACGTCGCCCGGACTACTACCGTTCTTGTTGTTGCGCACCGGCTGTCCACCGTGACGATGGCTGAGCGGATTGTGGTGATGGATGCGGGGCGGGTGCGGGCTGTGGGGACCCACCGGGAGTTGGTTGCCGGGGATCCGTTGTATGCGGAGCTTGCGGCCACGCAGTTTCTTGCCACCGCTGATTGAGCGTCTGCGGCTTCGTTGTGGCTGGTCGCGCAGTTCCCCGCGCCCCTTGAAGGGGCGCTCCCGAACCGTCTCTTTCTCAGTTCTGGAGTCGGCGCAGACGCTCGGCGTCGCTTGTGCGAGGGCATGTCACGCAGGCCTCGGTGGGGCGGATTGCGTAGAACATGCAGCAGCCGGTGCGTGTGCGGGTGGGGTGCCGGCGGCCGTCGTCGGTTGTCAGGTGGCGGAAGGCTGCGCCCGTCGGGTACGGGGGTACGGCGATCGGGAGGACTTCGGTGGCGGCTCGTACGGCGGTGGCCTCCTGGCCGAGCATGCGGCCGAGGTACCAGATGCCGGATACGAGGTCGTCGGCGACCAGGCCCCAGAGGGAACGCGCGCCGCGTCGTGCGACGGGGCCGATCGCGGACAGCAGCGGGCGCATGTGGTCGGCCATCGACATGCGCAACGCGGCCCGCAGGGACTCTTCCTGAGTGGCCGTCAGTGTGCCGGGACGTGAGGCGAGGGGGTCGCCGGGCAGGCAGGCGAGTTCGGTGCCGGCGGTGATCGCGTACGCACCCGTGGCGAGGTCGAGGCGCAGGTCCTCGGGGCGGATGCGGGGTACGCGCCGTTCGAGGTACCACGTCCCGCCCAGCAGGACGCCGAGGGTCCAGGCGTAGTCGTGCAGGGCGCGTGAGGCGGCGACGTCGCGGCGCGCGGTGACGCCGTACCGGGCGTGGATGCGGGCCGCCTCGGCGTCGACGAAGGCGTCGAGCAGGCCGCGGTCCGACGCCAACTCGGCTGCCGTGACCGCGTCCTGCGGTGCGTCGCCCGGCTCGACGACCCGTACGTCCAGCGCTTCGCAGAGGCCGGCGAGTCTGCGGTAGGCGCCGTCGAGGGCATGCGTGACGGCACCGGCGGGCGGGGTCTTCAGAGCCACGGACATGGACGCTCCAGCACAGGACGTTCAAAGGAAACCGAGAAGGTAAGCCTCACCTTACTTCACACCGGATGACGGTGATCGGCAGGGTGTTCGGCGCCGCCGATCATGGAATCCCCACGTCAGCGTCACTTCACGGCCGATTGAAAAGTAAAGGAAGGCTAGCCTAAGCTCACGGCTTGTGACTGCGACCCAACGGGGCGCACCTGTCGGTGTGCCCTCCCCTGCCCTCAGACGCCTCCCCCTGTTCCTCGCCGGACTGGGCGCCCTGGTGCTCTGCACCGCGCTGAGCCTCGCGCTCGGTGCCCGGTCGGTGCCCCTGCCCACCGTGGCCGACGCACTCTTCGGCCACGCCCGGGGCCGGGAGGCGCTCGTGGTCACCGGGCTGCGGCTGCCGCGCACCGTCATCGGTCTCGCGGTGGGGGCCGCGCTTGGGGTCGCGGGGGCCGTCGCGCAGGGCATCACGCGCAATCCGCTCGCGTCACCGACCACCCTCGGCATCAACGCGGGCGCCGGTTTCGCCGTCGTCGTCGCGATCTTCGCGCTGAAGCTCAACGACCCTGTGCAGTACGTGTGGTTCGCGTTCGCCGGGGCCGCGGGCGCCGCCCTGTTCGCCCAGGCGCTGGCCCGCCGCGCCGGGGACATCGATCCCGTACGGCTCGCCCTCGGCGGCACCGTGCTCCAACTCGTGCTGCTGTCCTGGACGTCGGCCGTGATGCTGCTGAACCAGCGCACCCTCGACGAGGCCCGCTTCTGGCTGGCCGGATCCCTGTCCGGCAGGCCCCTCGACGTGCTGTGGCCGGTGCTGCCGACCCTGCTGCTCGGCCTGGTGGTCGCCCTCGCCGTGTCCCCCGCCCTCAACGCCCTTGCCCTGGGCGACGATTCGGCCCAGGCGCTCGGGGTGCCGGTGGCCCGGATCCGGCTGGCCGGCGGCATCGCGGTGGTCCTGCTCGCCGGATCGGCGGTTGCCATGGCCGGGCCGGTCGCCTTCATCGGCCTCGCCGCGCCCCATCTCGTACGTCCCCTGCTGGGCGCCGACCACCGGCTGCTGGTGCCCGGCTGTCTGATCGCCGGACCGCTGCTGCTGCTCGCGGCCGATGTCCTCGGCCGGATGGTGCTCCGCCCCTCGGAGTTGGAGGTCGGCATCGTGACGGCGTTCCTGGGCGCGCCCCTGCTGGCGCTGCTGGCCCGGAAGGTGGCCCGATGACCGCCACCGTTGCGACCCACCCCGCCAAGTCCATGTCCCGCATGCGGGTGCGCCGCCGTGTGCTGGTGTTCGCCGCCGGCGGTCTCCTCGTACTGTTCGTGCTGCTCACCGTCTCCCTGGCGACCGGTGAGTTGCCCATGCCCGCGGGCACGGCGCTGCGGGCGCTGGTCGGGCTCGGGGACTCCGGGGACGTACTGGTGGTGCAGCAGTTCCGGGCGCCCAGGGCGGTGGCTGCGATCGTCGCCGGTGCCGGTCTGGGCGCGGCGGGCTGTGTGCTGCAGCGGCTGTTCCGCAATCCCCTGGCGTCTCCTGATGTCATGGGCGTGACAGGCGGGGCCTCGCTGGGTGCGGTCGCGCTGATCGCCGCCGGGGCCTCGCAGACGCTGATCCCCCTCGGCGCGCTGGGCGGCGGCCTGCTCGCGGCGCTGCTGCTGGGCGTGTTCGCCTGGCGTTCCGGGCTCGCCGTCACCCGGCTGGTGCTCACCGGGCTCGCCGTGCAGGCTGGGCTGGCCGCCGCCGTGAACCTGATGATCGTGCGCTTCCCGGCCGAGCTCGCCGGGTCGGCGCTGCAGTGGACCACCGGCTCGGTGTACGGGCGGACGTGGACGGAGGTGTGGGGGGCGGCCGGAGCCATGGTGCTCGCGTTCGCCGCCGCCCTTGTACTGCACCGGCGGCTGGCCGTGCTCGACCTCGGGGACGAATCGGCGGGCGCGCTGGGTCTTGGGACGTCCGCCGCCCGTCTCCAACTTCTCTTCGTCGCCGTGGCGTTGGCGTCGCTCGCGGCCGCGCTCGCCGGCCCGGTGACCTTTGTCGCACTCGCGGTGCCGCACCTCGTGCGCCTGGTCACCGGTCCGCCGACGGCCGCGTCCCTGGGGTTGGCCGGTCTCACCGGAGCGGTACTGCTGCTCGCCTCCGACCTGGTGGTGCAGCACCTGCTGCCGATCGAGGGGCTGCCGGTCGGGGCGGTCACCGCCACGCTGGGCGCGCCCTGGCTGCTGGTGCTGATGTTCCGGCAGAGCTCACCCGTCCCAAGGAGCCACGCATGACCAACCAGTTGCAGACCCAGGGCCTCGATCTGCGCTACGGCGACCGGCTCGTCGTCGGCGGGCTCGATCTGACCCTGCCGGGTGGCGCCGTCACCGCGATCGTGGGGCCCAACGCCTGTGGTAAGTCGACCCTGTTGCGGGGGCTGAGCCGGCTGCTCGCCCCGTCCGCGGGTACTGTCACGCTGGACGGCGCGGACATCCACCGTATGTCGGCGCGGTCGCTCGCCCGCCGGATGGGGCTGCTGCCCCAGCAGCCGGTCACCCCCGAGGCGATCACCGTCGAGGCACTCGTACGGCTGGGCCGGTATCCGCACCAGCGTCTGCTGAGCCCCTGGTCGACGGCGGACCAGCGGGCGGTGGACGAGGCGCTGGAGCGCACCGGCACCGCGTCCCTGCGCGACCAGCCCGTCGACCGGCTCTCCGGCGGTCAGCGCCAACGCGCCTGGATCGCACTGGCCTTGGCGCAGGACACCGAGCTGCTGCTGCTCGACGAGCCGACCACCTTCCTCGACCTGCGCCACCAGCTCGACGTCCTCGACCTGGTCGCCGCCCTGCACGCCGAGGCGGGCCGCACCGTGGTGATGGTGCTGCACGACCTCGGACAGGCCGCCCGCTACGCGGACCACATGGTGGTCCTCAAGGAGGGCCGCCTCGCCGCCGCCGGCACCCCGGCCGACGTCCTCGACGCGGACCTGGTCAGATCCGTGTTCGACGTGGACTGCCGGGTGATCCCCGACCCGGAGACCGGCACCCCGCTGGTCGTCCCGAAAAGCAGCGCGGTCCGGCAACCGGCCGCGTCCGCCTGACCTGCCACTCCCCTACCAGAAAGACCCACCCCCCATGTTCAAGCGCTCTCCCCTGCGCGGAATCGGCCGGCTGATCGCCGTGCTGCTGTCCGTCCTGCTCGGTACGGCCGTACTGGCCGCCTGCGGCAGCGAGAAGACCGACGCGGTCGACACGGCGAAGGCCTCCGGCCCGGCATCGGCTGGCTTCCCGCGCACCCTCAAGACCGTGATGGGCGACGTCAAGATCCCCTCGCAGCCGAAGCGGGTCGTGGTGCTCGACACCGGTGAGCTGGACGACGTCACCCTGCTCGGCATCGACCCGGTCGGCGCGGTCGCCCCGCACTTCAAGAGCGCGGGCGGCTTCCCGACGTATCTGAAGGGCGAGCTGAGCGGCACCGCCGACGTCGGCCCGCTCCTGGAGCCCAACCTGGAGAAGATCGCCTCCCTGAAGCCGGATCTGATCCTGTCGTCCAAGGTCCGGCACGAGAAGGTCTACGACAAGCTCAGCGCCATCGCCCCGACCGTCTTCACGGAGACCACCGGCGGTGTCTGGAAGCAGAACCTCAAGGTGCACGCCGAGGCGCTCGGCCTGGAGAAGGAGGCCGCCGCGAAGCTCAAGGAGTACGAGACGCAGGCCAAGGCGCTGGGTGAGGCCATCAGGAAGAAGGACGGCGGCACGATGCCGACGGCGTCCGTGGTGCGCTTCATCGCCGGTCCGACCCGCCTCTACCAGACCAACTCCTACAGCGGTGTCGTGCTGAACGACATCGGCTTCAAGCGGCCCAGGTCCCAGGTGTCGAACGACCCGGCCGTCACCATGAAGGACGTCAGCCCGGAGGAAATCGACCAGGCCGACGCCGACCTGATCTTCGTGACCACCGCCGACACCCCCGACAAGACCCAGCAGAAGCAGGTCACCTCCAACCCGGTCTGGAAGTCCCTCAAGGCCGTAAAGGGCGGCAAGGTCTTCACCGTCCCAGACGAGACGTGGATGTCCGGCATCGGCGTGCAGGCCGCGGAGCAGATGCTGAAGGACGTGGCGAAGGCCACCGGTGTAGAGCTCCCGAAGA
The DNA here is from genome assembly GCF_039532765.1 of Streptomyces longisporus. Taxonomy (NCBI): domain Bacteria; kingdom Bacillati; phylum Actinomycetota; class Actinomycetes; order Kitasatosporales; family Streptomycetaceae; genus Streptomyces; species Streptomyces longisporus. Next base: position 184,472 of record NZ_BAAASG010000008.1, on the reverse strand, counting down.
AGTAACTCCCGCTCTTTCGGGGCGGGCCGCAGCACCGCCGCGGTCCGCCCCCGACCCCTCACCCGCCAGCGGAAGTTGTCCCTCAGCCATGCGCCTGTATCTGCTTGCCCTCAATCCGACCGACTCCGTCTCCGAGGGTTTCCTGCCCGCCGCCGCCCGGCTGGGCCTGGACGTCACCGTCCTCACCGACCAGCCCGAGGCCCACCGTCGCGCCCACCCGGAGACCGAGGTCCTGGAGTGCGACGTCCGCGACCACCGGGCGGTCATCACCCGGATCTCGACGCACCACCGTCCCGATGCCGTCTTCACCAACAGCGACCACCTCCAGGCCCAGGCCGCCCTCGCCGCCGCCTACTTCGCCCTGCCCGCCAAGGACTGGCGGGCCGCGCTCGCCACCAAGGACAAGGCGGAGATGCGGCGCCGGCTCGCCGCCGCCGGCGTGGACACGGTGTGGTCGGCCGAGCTCACGGAGCCGGTCGCGCCCAGCGACGCCCCGTACCCGTGTGTGCTCAAGCCCCGTGAGGGCGTGGCCAGCGAGGACGTCGTCCTGGTCGACGACGCCGAGCAACTGACCACGCACGCCAAGGACATCCTCCAGCGCCGCCCCGGAGCCGTCCTGCTCGTCGAGGAGTACCTCCCCGGCGAGCTGTACACCCTGGAGACGCTCGGCGACGGGCATGTCCGCCATGTGCTGGGCGGATTCCACACCGAGCTGTCGCCCCCGCCGTACTTCATCGAGGAGCGCCTCACCTTCGTGCCGGCCCATCCCGAGCCGGTCGTCGGGCAGGTTCTCGCCCAACTGGACGCGCTGGGCGTCGGGTTCGGCGCCTGCCACACGGAGTTCGTGGTGCACGCGGGCCGGGCCAGGATCATCGAGGTCAACTACCGTGCCATCGGCGACCAGTGCGATCTGCTGCTGGCCCGGCTGCTGGACATACCTCTCTTCGAGCTGATCCTCCGCGCCCATCTGGGCGAGCGGCTCCCCGCCGACCTGGGAGCCCGCCGCGATGGCGCCGCACGCCTGGACTACCCGTGCGCCGACCGCGCCGGAACCCTGATCAAAGCCCCCGTCGCGCAGGAACTGATCATCGACGGCGTGCATCTGACGTACCGTCCGCTGCGACCGGTGGGCGAGCGGCACGAGCTGTACCGCACCAACCGCGACTACCTCGGGGTCCTGCGGGCCGTCGGCACCGACCAGGCGACGGTGGACCGGGTGTCGGCCGACTTCCTGGCCGCACAGCGCTGGGAGATCAAGCCGTGACCGCGCCGACCATGACGGACACCTGCGCGGCGGAGCTGCTCACCCGCGTGCTCAGCGCCCTGCTGCGGGAGGACGTGGTGGGGCTGCGCAGCCGCAGCACGCTCGTGCACCGCCCGGACGGTGACTGGCTGCGGCTGCCCACCACCGAGGACGCCCTGCTGCTGCCCGTCACCGAGGACGGCTTCCAGTGCGAGCACCGGGCCCGGCTGCCGCTGCTCGTGCGCGAGTCGGACGGCTCCGAGCTGACCTCGTACGGGACCGTCCTCGGCGCCCTGCGTGAGCTCGCCGAGCCAGTGGACCGCGACGGCTTCGACGCGTTCGCCGAGGAGTGCCGCCAGACCCTGGACACGATGCGGCTGCACGCGCGGACCCGGGCCGAGGTCGGCCGGCGGCTCATCGACCGGTACGGGCACGATCCGGCCCGCTGGACGGGCCTGGCGTACGACACCCTGGCGGCCCGCCTCGACCATCCCGTCTACCCGACCGCGCGCGGCCGCTCCGGGCTGTCCGAGGAGGAACTGCGCTCGTACGCACCGGAGTTCCATCCCCGTTTCGCCCTGCGCTGGCTCGCCGTGCCGCGTGAGGCGGTGACCCTGACCGGCCCGCTTCCCGAGCCGTGGCCCTCGCCGGCGCGGCTCGGTCTGCCCGAGGCGGAGCAGACGCATGTGGCGCTGCCCGTCCACCCTTTGACCGTGGGCGCGCCGCTCGACGAGGCGCTGCGGACCACCGGCCTCGCCGGTCGTGCACTGCTCGCCGAGCAGCCTCACCTCGACGTCGTGCCGACGCTCTCGATGCGCACGGTGGCGGTGGCCGCGGATCCGTCCCTGCACCTCAAACTCCCCCTGGCCACGGCCACCTTGGGCCTGCGCAACAAGCGCTCCATCAAGCCCGGCACACTCGTCGACGGCGCGGCGGGGCAGCGGCTGGTGGAGGCGGTGATCGCCCGCGAGCCCCGTTTCCGGGACACGATCCTGCACGCCGACGAGACCACGTACGCGCACGCCGGTCACGAACTGCTTGCGGTCCTGTGCCGCGGCTTCCCGGCCGGTCTCGAAGACTCCGTCGTCGTTCCGCTCGCCGCGCTCCTCGCCGAGGCGCCCGGCGGCCGACCGGTCCTCGACCACCTCGCCGACCGCTTCTACGGCGGCGATCTCCTGGCCCTGCTGGACGCCTGTCTGTCGTTGCTGTTCGACTGGCAGACCACCCTGTTCGGCTACGGCATCGCGCTGGAGTCGCACCAGCAGAACGTCTCGCTGGTGCTGGGACCGGGCACTTTGCGGTTGCTGTTCAAGGACAACGACGGGCCCCGCATCAACGCGACCCGGCTGGCGGCCGTGCTGCCCGGGCCGTGGGGCTTCGACGATCCGCGGACCTTCACCGCCGGGGACGGGCCGGTGGCCGACGTGTTCGCCACCATCACGGTCCATCTGTGTGCCGGAGCCTACGCATTCGGGCTCGCCGAGCGCCGGGACGCACTGCTGGCGCTCGTACGCGAACGACTCACGGAGGCCGTCGACCGGCTCGGCGGTGAGGCGGGCGCCGTCCTGCGGGCGCATGTCCTCGATGCGCCGCGGTTGCCGGTCAAGGCCATGGTCACGGCCGGCACGCTGCTCAGCAAGGAGCGCTCGGGCGCCGCGGACGTCAACAAGCACTACACGAGCGGCCCCAACTACCTGCTGGGCCAGGGGGGTTCCGGATGAGCACCGAGACCCTGCGGATGCCGGGTACGGCGTTCACCCGCGGGCATGTGCACGCGGTCGCGGGCTGCTACTTCGTGGCGTCCTTCGCGGCGCTCGGGCTGCCGCCGTATCTCACCGAGATCCTCCCGGAGCTGGGTGACCGCCACGCCCGCTGGGCGGGGGTGCTGTACGTCGTCCCGACCGTGTTCGGGGCGCTGGGGGCCCCGCTGTGGGGTCGGCTCGCCGACCGCTTCGGCCGTAAACGGCTGCTGCTGCGCGCCCAGTTGGGGCTCGCCCTGGCCTTCCTGCTGGCGGGCTGGGCGGACTCCCTGGCCGCGTTCACGGTGGCGCTGGTGCTGCAGGGCATCCTGGGCGGCACGTTCGCCGCGTCCAACGGGTACCTGGGCGCCGCCCTGGAGGGCCCGGCCCTGTCCAAGGCGCTCACCTTGATGCAGGGCAGCGCGCGGGCCGCGCTGGTCGTGGCCCCGATCGTGGTCGGCTCGCTGTCGGGCTGGCTGTCACCGCACCGCCAGTACGCCCTGCTCGCCGTACTGCCGCTGGCGGCCGCCCTGTTGCTGGCGGCACTGCCCGAACCGGAGCCTGCCGCATCGGAGTCGAGGAACGCCCCCGAGACGACTGCCGCGCACGAGCCACCGGTGATGTCGCTCAAGGCCCTGTACGCCCTGGAGTTCGCCTTCGTCTTCTCCACGGTCATCTCCTTCCCCTATCTGATCGCCCTCGTCGACGACCGCCTCCCGGGCACCTCGCCGACCCTGTCCGGCGTGCTGTTCGCCCTCCCCCACCTCTGCTATCTCGTCTCGGCGCTGGCCGTGCACTCCGCCTTCCACAGCCGCCCCCGCACCGGGATCGCGCTCGGCTTCGCCTGCATCGCGCTCGGGCTCGCCGGACACGGGATCGCCGGCTCCCTGCCCACGCTGATCGCCGTACGGCTGCTGCTGGGCGCGGGCCTCACCCTCGGCCTGGTGTGCCTGTCGGTGCTGGCCGCCGACTGCGCCAAGGGCCGTGCTCCGGGCGGGATGTTCGGCTCGCTGGAGTTCTTCTCCAAGGCCGGCGCGGTCGCCGCCGGCCTGGCCGCGGCGGCGGGCAACGCCCGCTTCGGCCCGGCCGCACCCGTGCTCATCGGCAGCACGGCCGCCGCCGTCACCGTACTGGCCACTCTCCTCCCCCCGCAGACCCCCCGCACCCGCAGGAGCCGCTGATGCCCTCGCTGATCCGTCCCCAGACCTCGTCCGGGGGGACCGCGCTCTCGCTCTGCCCGCCCGCCACCGCCGCCGCGCCCGCCGAACTCCCCTCCCCCGACGACGCCGTGGCCCACACGCTCCTCAACTGCCTGCTGCGCGAGGTGTCGGGCCCCGAGCACCAGTCGGTCGTCGCCGACGGCCGGCTGCTGCTGCGGCTGCCCCGCCGCGGCGTGCTGCTGCGGGTCGCGCTGCGCCGTACCTCCCTGCTGGGCGCGCACCGCTTCACCGGCCCCGTGAGCGAACAGGGCGAGGACGGCTGGTCGGAGGTGGGCTGGCGGCGCCTTGCCGAGTACACGCACGACGAGCTGTCGTTGCGCACCGGTGTGCGCAACGAGGAGTTCCTGGAGCAGATCGCCTCCAGCCACGACGCCATCACCACCGCACTCGCCGCCACACGCCCGGCCCGCCTCCCGGACGACCGGCTCTCCGCCTATCTGGCCTCCGAGCAGTCCCTGCTGTTCGGGCACCGCTTCCACCCCACGCCCAAGGCCCGCACCGGCGACCCGCACGCCTGGTCCGCGTACGCCCCCGAGGTCGGCGCTTCCTTCCCGCTGCGGCACCTCGCCGTCCGCGCCCACCTGATCGCGGAGGAGGCCGCGGACCCGTCGGCGGCCGCCCCGCTGGACGGACTCCGCAGGGACGTGCCCGAGGGCTTCCGGCTGCTACCCGCCCACCCGTGGCAGTACGAGACGCTCCAGGCCCACCCGGCCCTGCGCGCCGCCTTCGACCGCGGTGACATCCTCGACCTGGGCCCGGGCGGGCAGCCTTTCGCGGCCACCGCTTCGGTGCGCACCCTGTACGACGGGGAGACCTTCCTCAAGTTCAGCCTGAACGTCCGCATCACCAACTGCCTGCGCAAGAACAGCAGTTACGAGCTGTCCGGCGCCGTCGCCCTGACCCGTCTGCTGGCTCCGGCACTCGCCGACCTGGCCGCGCGTTTCCCCGCCGACGCCGTGCTGCGGGAACCGGCGTACCGCACGCTGGCGCTGCCCGGCCCGGACGGCACCCCCGACCGCGATCTGTTCGAGGGCTTCGGCGTCATCGTCCGCGAGGGCCTGCCGCGCCGCCTCGCCCCCGGCACCGTCCCCCTCCTCGCCGCTGCCGTCGCCGACGAGTACCCGACCGGCGCCGCCCACATCTCCCGCCTCCTCGACGCAGCGGACGTCCGCACCACCCTCGCCTGGTGGTCGACGTATCTCGACCTGCTCGTCCCGCCCGTCCTGGCCGCCTACTTCGACCACGGCCTGGTCCTCGAACCCCACCTGCAGAACGTCCTGGTGTGCGTCGGCGCCGACGGCATGCCCGCCCAGGTCATCTTCCGCGACCTGGAGGGCACCAAGCTCGTCCCCGAACACCACGCCGAGACGCTGGCCGCACTGCCACCCGACGTCGCGGACCCGATGACGTACGACGCCCAGCGCGGCTGGGACCGGGTCGTCTACTGCCTGCTCGTCAACCACATCGCCGAGCTGCTCGCCGCCCTCGCCGACCTGCATCCGCAGGCGGAGGCGGCCCTGTGGTCCCGGGTGCGCGCCACGCTGCAGAGGTACGCCGACCGCCACGGCTGCCCACCGAGGCTCGCCGCCCTCCTCGCCGGGGTGCCACTGCCCGCCAAGGCCAATCTGCTGACCCGCTGGGAGCGCAAGGCGGACCGGGACGCCGGCTACGTCCGGCTGCCGTCCCCGCTCGCCGAGGACATCCTGCGCGACTCGACCGGGAGCCCCCGATGACCGACCCGACACCCGCGGTCCGCGACCGCGTCCTGTCCCTGCCCGCCACCGAACTGCCCGCGTACCTCTACGACTTGGCGGCGCTGCGGGCCGATGCCGCCGCGGTGCGGGCCGCACTGCCGGAGCGGGTCGAGGTGTACTACGCCGCCAAGGCCAACCCGGAGCCGGAGATCCTCGGCGCGCTCGGCCCGTACGTGGACGGCTACGAGGTCTCCTCGGGCGGTGAACTCGCCCATGTGGCCAAGGCGGTGCCGGAGCGGCCGCTCGCCTTCGGCGGTCCCGGCAAGACGCCGGACGAGGTGCGGGCCGCGCTGGAGCTCGGCGTCGAGCGTTTCCATGTGGAGAGCGAGTACGAGCTGCGCATGCTGGCCGAGCTGGCGCGGACATGCGCGCCGGGGCGACGGGTGGCGGTCCTGGTCCGCGTCAATCTTCCGGTCGCGGACGGGGCGCTGGCGGGCAGCTCACTGGCGATGGGGGGCCGTCCCACCCCGTTCGGCCTGGATCCGGCGCAGGCCGTCGATGTCGTCCGGGCGCTCGCCGACGGGATGTATCCGCACCTCGAACTACGGGGTGTTCACGCGCACCTGGCCAGCGGCCTGGAGGCGACGGAGCAGCTGGCGGTGGCCGAGTCCATCGTGTCCTGGGTGACGGGTCTCGGTGTTCCGCTCGCCGAGGTGAACGTCGGCGGCGGGATGACCGTCGACTACACCGATCCGGAGCGCCGCTTCGACTGGACCGCGTACGGCAGCGGGCTCGCCCGTCTGACCGAGGCGCACCCCGGGCTGACCCTGCGCATCGAGCCGGGGCGGGCGCTGACGGCGTACTGCGGCTGGTACGCCACCGAGGTGCTGGACGTGAAGCGCAGCCACGGCGAGGACTTCGCGGTGGTCCGCGGCGGCACCCATCATCTGCGGACCCCGGCGACGAAGGGGCATGACCAGCCCTGTTCCGTGCTGACGGTGGACGCCTGGCCGCACCCGTGGCCGCGGTCGGCCGCCGAAGGCGACCGGGTCACCGTGGCGGGGCAGCTGTGCACACCGAAGGACGTCCTGGCCCGCCGGGTCCCCGCGCCGGGGCTCAGGGCGGGCGACCGGGTGGTGTTCTCGCTCGCGGGCGCCTACGCGTGGAACATCTCCCACCACGACTTCCTGATGCACCCCCGGCCCGGTTTCCACTTCCTTCACCCTTCAACCGCCGGGCTGTGATCAGGTCACCGGCACAGCGAAAGGGCCGCCCGGAGAGGGGCGGCCCTTTCGCTGTGCGCGGACGTTCGATGCGGCGTCGGCGTGTTACAGGGCCCCCGGGAACCCGCTTGCGGCTCCCATGCGGGCCACCCGGTCCAGCTGCTCGAGGTTGTTGAGGCGGTTCAGGTGCTGCAGCTGCTCGGAGGGGCGCGGCACCTCGGCCCTGCGCTCCGCCGGGATGCCGCTCTGGGCGAGCGAGTCGAGCGTGGAGATCGGGTTGAGCTCGCTCGCGTCCTTGTTCTGGATGGTCGCGTCGGACGCACAGGCAAGCGGCGCGGCAAGGGCGGTGATTCCTGCGGCGAGACCAACGGCGGCGACGATACGTCGTGTTGAGATCATGCTTCCCACAACGTCACCGGGCCTGCGGCGGTCACGGCCGCGCCCCGCCACTCACCCATCAGGGGCAGTGCTCCGGCTGCGCTTGCCGAGGCTGCCGCGGCGGAGGAGCCTCAAAGGAGAGGTCCTTCGCGGCCCGCAGCTCCTCGGGTCGCGGCCCTCGAAGGAGGTCATCATGGGCACCACGGCAACTCCCGGCTTCAGCGCGGACACCCTGCGCAAGGGGATCGAAGGACACACTGCGGCGGATCTTCTGTCGCTCTACGCGGACGACGCGCAGATACGCATCGTGGACCGCAACACGCAGCCCAGCCAGCCCAAGGTTCTGCGCGGTCGTCAGGAGATCGGCGCGATGTTCGAAGACATCTACAGCCGTGACATGACACACAAAGTGGACCAGTGCATCATTCAGGGCGACCATGCCGCCTACAGCCAGTCCTGCCAGTACTCGGACGGGACGCGGGTCCTGGCCGAGTCGATGATCACACTGCGCGACGGCAAGATCGCCGAAGAGGTTCTGATCCAGGCATGGGACGAGTAGGAGGCAGAACCGCGAGGGTTCAGGTCACCTCTCGGTTGACCTGGACCTTCTCGGCCCGTGCGGCACTGGGGCGAGGGCGTCCGGCCCGGCCTCGGACCCGTATGGCACAACGACTGGCCTCGATGGCCCTGCTGCGGTCGGTGCTGAGAGCGAGGCGGTCCCGCCGGCTTCCCGCCGCGCGAAGGCGGCGCGTGCTGCACCGGTGAAATCGGCTCCTGACCGTCGTGGCGGCTCGGCTAGTCTGAGGGCGGGCCGTGACTGGCGCTGAGGTGGAGCACCACCGGGAAGCGGCCACGCAGAGTCGATGCCGTGCGCCTGGGCGCTACGTCACACCAGCCCAGGAGTGGATCATGTCCCAGGCCCGGCTCATCGACGGCACCTCCCTTGCCCGGCGCATCGTCGCGGACACCGCAGAGCGGGCGGCCGACCTCACCGAACGGACCGGAACGGCGCCCTGTCTGGCGACGGTCCTGGTCGGCGAGGACCCCGCGTCCGTCACCTATGTCCGGATGAAGCGGAACCGCTGCCGCAAGGCCGGTATCGAGTCGCGCCAGGTGGAACTTCCCGCCGACACGACCACCGAGGAACTCGTCGGCGCCCTGCGCTCCCTGTCGGACGACCCCGGTGTGCACGGCATTCTGCTGCAGCACCCGATGGGCGAGCACATCGACGAGCGGGCCGCGTTCGAGGCGATCGCGCCCGAGAAGGACGTCGACGGCGTCACCTTCGCCTCCTTCGCGACGATGAGCTTCGGCCTGCCGGGCTTCGTGTCGTGCACGCCGGGCGGCATCATGCGGCTGCTCGACGAGTACGGCGTCGACCCGTCCGGGAAGCGGGCCGTGGTCGTGGGCCGCAGCGCCATCCTCGGCAAGCCGGCCGGCATGCTGCTGCTCGCCCGCGACGCCACGGTGACGTACTGCCACTCGCGTACCCGGGACCTGTCCTCGGTCGTACGGGAGGCGGACCTCGTGGTCGCCGCCGTGGGGCGGCCGCGGTTGATCCGGGGCGAGGACATCAAGCCCGGCGCGGTGGTGATCGACGCCGGCTACAACCCGGGCAACGTCGGCGACGTCGACTTCGACTCCGCCGTGGAGCGGGCCGGGCTGATCACTCCGGTGCCGGGCGGTGTCGGTCCGATGACGATCGCCACGCTGCTGGAGCAGACCGTCGCTGCCGCCGCCCGGCAGCTCGGGGTGTGATCAGGGCATCCAGGCGCTGTAGTCCATGACGTCGCCGGCCTTGACGCCGTACTCCGGCTCCGCCCTGGTGAAGACGGTCTCCAGGCCGAGGACCGCACCGGTGGACGGCTGCATGATCAGCATCCGCCGGTAACCGGCGCCCTCGTACTCGTACGCCTGGCCGCTCCGCCCGAGCCGGTCCGTGACCTGGCCGACCGGCCGCAGCCCCTCGGTGCCCGCGAGAAGCCGGGCCAGCGTCGCGGACTCGCGGGCGCCGAGGGTCCAGTGGTCGAGCAACGCCCCTACGGCGTCGAGGAGTTCGGGGGTCGTCAGCCTGGTGCGGGTGTACGAGGCCTCCTGGAGATAGGCCCGCAGCCGCGCCGTGTCGTTCGGCGGGGGCGACTCGGGCGGCGCGTCGCTCCAGCTGGGCGGAAAGGTCTGGCTACTGATGACATGGCCGTCCTCCACCAGGTGCGGATCGCCGTCGTCGCGCAGGACCGGCCGGCCGGGGTGGCGGGGGTCGGTCGCCACCACGAGCTCGGTGTGGCTGCCGTCGGCCTGCCAGCGCACGACGCGCTCCTCGGGGAGCGTGATCGGGGGCTTGTCGTCGCTCATGCCGAGGCTCCAGGACTGCACATGTGTGCCCTTGCGCAGCTTCGGCGCATCCTCCGCCGCGGCCTGCCGTTGTGCGCGGTCGGCGAGTTCTTCCAGGGGTACGGGGGTGGAGTCGGCCTGGACGACCAGCGGGCGGGGAGCGGCGACCGCGGGCGCGGTGCCGGGGCCGCTGAGCAGCAGCGCCAACGCGGTCGTGGCGACCACGGCGGTGGTGGCGAGGCTCCACACGAGCCGGGTGCGGCGGCCCGTGGGGCGTTCGTGCAGCAGCCGGTTGAGCCGGCGTTCGGCGTGGTGGTCGAGGGGGCCGTCGCCGTAGTGGGGGCCGTCGACCGGCACCGGGTTGGCGCGGCGCAGGAGTTCGAGTTCGTCAGCCATGGCCGGGTTCCTTCGAGGGGGTCGCGTCGGCGGAGGTCGCGCTGGGGCGCAGGGGGCCCATGCGGTCTATCTCGGCTCTCAGCCGGCGTCGGGCGCGGTGCAGCCGCATCGATGCGGCCCTCGTTCCGCAGCCGAGGGCGACGGCGACCTCGTCGATGCCCAGTTCCTCCCATGCCGTCAGGCGCAGCACCTCCTGGTCGGCCTCGGACAGCCGGGCGAGTGCCTCGTGCACCCAGCTGCCCGGGGTCTCCGCGTCGGGGCTCGCCGCGATCTGCCGGCCGTGCGCGGTCTCGTCGTTGCCCAGGCGGTCGACCAGGCGGCGGCGCCGCCCGTAGCCGCGTACCGCGTTCGCCAGGCAGTTGCGGGCCACGCCGTACAGCCAGGGCAGGGGGGCTCCCGGCAGGTCGGCCCGGCGTCGCCAGGCGACCGTGAACACCTCCGCCACCACTTCCTCCACCTCGCTGGTCCGCCCGTCCAGTCGCCGCGCGACATAGCGGCTGACCGCCCAGTAGTGCTCGCGATAGGCAGCGGCGAAGATCTCGTCGTTGCTCATGTCCCGTTCGTGTCCGGCACCATCCGGATCGTCACACCCGTTTCCGTGATTCTCGTCGCGTCACCCGAGTGTGACCGGCGTGCCCGGACCGGACACAGGCGGGGCATGAGGCACCTCAAGTGGCTGACGACCACTGATCACAAGACGATCGGAACGCTGTATCTGGTCACGTCGTTCGCGTTCTTCCTGATCGGCGGCGTGATGGCGCTGCTGATGCGCGCCGAGCTGGCCCGTCCGGGCCTGCAGATCATGTCGAACGAGCAGTTCAACCAGGCGTTCACGATGCACGGCACGATCATGCTGCTGATGTTCGCGACGCCGCTGTTCGCGGGCTTCGCCAACTGGATCATGCCACTGCAGATCGGCGCCCCGGATGTGGCGTTCCCGCGGCTGAACATGCTCGCCTACTGGCTCTATCTCCTCGGCTCGACCATCGCGGTGGGCGGCTTCCTCACCCCGCAGGGTGCGGCCGACTTCGGCTGGTTCGCCTACTCCCCGCTGTCGGACGCGGTCCGCAGCCCGGGCGTCGGCGCCGACCTGTGGATCATGGGTCTGGCCTTCTCCGGCTTCGGCACGATCCTCGGTGCGGTCAACTTCATCACCACCATCATCTGCATGCGCGCGCCGGGCATGACCATGTTCCGCATGCCGATCTTCACGTGGAACGTGCTGCTGACGGGCGTTCTCGTGCTCCTGGCCTTCCCGGTGTTGGCCGCGGCTCTGTTCGCCCTGGAGGCGGACCGCAAGTTCGGTGCGCATGTCTTCGACGCGGCCAACGGCGGCGCGTTGCTGTGGCAACACCTCTTCTGGTTCTTCGGCCATCCGGAGGTGTACATCATCGCGCTGCCGTTCTTCGGCATCATCTCCGAGGTCATCCCGGTCTTCTCCCGCAAGCCGATGTTCGGCTACATGGGCCTGATCGGCGCGACCATCGCCATCGCGGGGCTGTCCGTGACCGTGTGGGCCCACCACATGTACGTCACCGGCGGTGTGCTGCTCCCGTTCTTCTCCTTCATGACGTTCCTCATCGCCGTACCGACCGGCGTGAAGTTCTTCAACTGGATCGGAACGATGTGGAAGGGGTCCCTGTCCTTCGAGACCCCGATGCTCTGGGCGGCGGGTTTTCTGATCACGTTCGTCTTCGGCGGCCTGACCGGTGTGATGCTCGCCTCGCCGCCGCTGGACTTCCCGACCTCCGACACGTACTTCGTCGTCGCCCATTTCCATTACGTCATCTTCGGCACCGTCGTGTTCGCGATGTTCTCCGGATTCCACTTCTGGTGGCCCAAGTTCACCGGCAAGATGCTCGACGAGCGCCTCGGGAAGATCACCTTCTGGACGCTGTTCGTCGGCTTCCACGGCACCTTCCTGGTCCAGCACTGGCTGGGGGTGAACGGAATGCAGCGGCGGATTCCCGACTATCTGGCGGTGGAGGGCCTGACGACGCTCAACACGGTGTCGACGATCTTCTCGTTCCTGCTCGGCATGTCGTTCCTGCCGTTCTTCTACAACGTCTGGAAGACCGCGCAGTACGGCGAGAAGGTGGAGGTCGACGACCCGTGGGGCTACGGCCGCTCCCTGGAGTGGGCGACCTCCTGCCCGCCCCCGCGGCACAACTTCACCTCCCTCCCCCGGATCCGCAGCGAATCCCCGGCCTTCGACCTGCACCACCTTCAGGATCCGGCGCCGCAGAGGGAGTTGACCGCACCATGAGCTGTGACGACGCGCAGGTGCTCTTCGACGAGATCGAGGGGCACCTGCTGATCGCCGCCGCCCGCGAGGAGGGCCGTACGGCCGCCGCACGGTTCAGCGCCCCCTTCGACTGGCTGACGCAGGCCCAGCGCGCGGAGGTGGAGCGCCGGTTCGAGGCGGAGTACCTCGCGGTCGCCCGCACCTCGTGGCAGCACACCGCGGAACGCGCCCACGCACTGCGGGAGGAGTACGAGGGCGCCTACCGCGACCTGCGGCGCCGCCTGCTGGCCGGCTGGCTGCTGGCGTGCGCCGCGGTCGTGGCAGTCGGCGTCCTGCTGCTGCCGCTCGCCTAGGCGGGGCCTACGACAGCGTCCACTTCTGGTTGTCTCCGGTGCCGCAGGACCACAGCACCGTGGAGGTGCCGTTGGCCGTGCCGTTGTTGTAGGCGTCGAGGCAGAGGCCGGCGTTGACGTTGGTGATGGTGCCGTCGCTGTTGACGTTCCACTTCTGGTTGTTCTGGCCGTTGCAGTCCCAGATGACGACCTTGGTGCCGTTGGTCGTGCCCTGGTTGTAGGCGTCCAGGCACTTGTTGCCGTACACCACGAGTTCCTTGCGGGAGGTGTACGTCCAGGCCTGGTTCTGGCCGCCGTTGCAGTCCCACAGCTCGCCCTGGGTGCCGTTGGTGATGGTGTTGTTGTAGATGTCCAGGCAGCGTCCGGACTGCTTGCCGACGACCTGGGATCCGTTGGCCCCGGGCAGGGGTCTGACGGTGATCGAGTCGAGGGTCGGGGCGCCGGAGAAGGTGAGCGAGTTGGCGGAGCCCTTGGACAGACCGACCTCGACCGAGATCGTGCCCGGGCCGGCGCCCGTCGGCGGGAAGGAGACCGCGGTCGCTCCCTGGCCGTTGACCTTGAGGGTGCCGGTGCGGGCCGTGGAGGTGTTGTTGGTGTACGACACGTCGACGACCTTGATGCCGGTGTTCCCGGCGACCACGCCCGAGAAGCCTGAGGTTCCGGTGTACGTGCTGCCGGCCGCCTCCGTCCCGCCGGTGACCGTCAGCATGACCGAGCCGCCCGCCGGCACGCTGGTGGTGTAACTGGTGCCGTAGGTACCGACATCGGCGCGCGCCCACAGGTCACGCACGGTCGCGGACGCGTTCGTCAGACCGAGGTCGGACCAGCGGACGGTGATGTTCTGGGCGGCGGAGGTGCGGTTGAGGAGGACGACGGCGCGGTTGCCGGTGCCGGCGAGGACCTTGCCGTACACCTGCAACCCGGTCGTGTCCTCGGCGACCTTCACGCCCTGGAGGCCGCGCGGATCCTGGTCCACTCCGATGACCTCGGGGTTCTTGAGGATGCCGGCGGTCTCCGACGTCATCGTGGCGAGGTTGTTGCCGGCGAGCAGCGGTGCTCCGGAGATGGCCCACAGGTTCATATGGGTGCGGTTCTGGGCGGCGGTGAAGCCGTCCATGCCGACCATCAGCATGTCCGGGTCGTTGTAGTAGCCGGTGTGCTGGGCGGTCGGGTGCAGGGTCTGGTCGAAGTTGGACAGCAGGTTCGTCATCGACGGCGAGTTGCCGTAGTAGATGATGTCCGTGCTGGTGCGCCACATGGGAGCCTGGCCCGGCGCCCAGTTCCAGGGGTTCTGCTTGCCCCAGTTGCAGATCGAGAGGGTGAGCGGGCGGCCCGTGGTGGCCGTCGCCCTGGCGACCGCGTCGCTGATCGACTGGTACGCCGTCGCCGCGTCGAGTCCCTCGACGTCTCCGCCGCACCAGTCGACCTTGACGAAGTCGAAGCCCCACCTGGAGAACTGGAGCATGTCCTGGTCGTAGTGGCCCTCGCTGCCGGTGTTCGGGGCGGCGGGGCGGCCGGTCGGGTAGTAGTAGCCGCAGCCGTTCTTGCCGGCGTCGGTGTAGATGCCGGCCTTGAGGCCCTTGCTGTGGATGTAGTCGGCGATGGCGCTCATCCCGCCGGGCCACTCACTGGTGTCGACGGTGATGTTGCCGGCGCTGTCGCGGGTGCCCTGCCACCAGCCCTCGTCGATGTTGATGTACTTGTAGCCGGCCGCCGGCAGGCCCGCCGCGACGAAGGCGTCGACCTGCTGCTTGATCACGTTGTAGTCGATCTTGGCGGCGAAGCTGTTCCAGGACGCCCAGCCCATCGGGGCGGTGGGCACGGCTATCTGACGGCTCGTCGCGGCCTGGGCGGGGCCGGGTGCCGCGAACAGAAGCGCGGCGGCCGCGGTGACGGCGAGGGCGAGGAGGCGTACGGCGGCGGCTCTGCAGCGGGCTGCGAGACCTCTGCGGGTCGAGCGCGGAGGGGGGTACATGCGACTCCGTTCATTCGACATATCGAACGAGGATCGGTGTTCCGAACGCGTTGCGCGCCGAAAGTAGAGCCACCGCGAGCGTCAAGTCAACGGAAGTGACAAGCGCGAAGTCGCCTATCGCGAGGGGGCGTTCTCGCTCAAAGGGTGCGGCGGCGCCATACTGGCCGTCGTGCGCATCGCGATCATGACGGCGGGATCCCGGGGCGACGTCGCCCCGTACACGGGACTGGGGCACGGGCTCTCCCGTGCCGGGCACCAGGTCACTCTGGTGACACATGCCCGTTTCGAGCCGCTCGTGGCCGGGTCGAGGGTGCGTTTCCATCCGCTGCCGGTCGACCCGCGGGCGGAACTGGAGTCCTCGCGGGGGCGCGGGCTGCATCGCAGTGCGACCGGTGTGGGCAAGCTGGTGCGGGTGGTCGCGATGGCGCGGGCGCTGGTCGGGAGGATGACGGACGATCTGGTGGCGGCCGCCCGGTCGAGCGACATGCTGCTGCTGTCCGGTTCGGTGGGGCCGCTGGGGCACACCATCGCGGAGGGCCTGTCGCTGCCCTACCTGGACGTGCCGCTCCAACCCCTCGCTCCCACACGGGAGTTCGGGCCGCCGATGCTGGGTGTCCGCTCGCTGGGAGCGGTGGGCAACCGGATCGCCGGGCACGGGGTGGGCCTGGCCGTGGAGCAGGTCTTCGCCGGGGCGCTTCCTGTGGTACGGCAGCGGTTGGGGCTGCCCCGGGTGAGTGCGGCCGCGGCCTGGCGGGCGCGGGAGCGGCAGGGGCGGCCCGTGCTGCACGGATTCAGCCCGCTGGTGGTGCCGCGGCCGGACGACTGGCGGCCGGGCCTGTCGGTGACCGGATACTGGTGGCCGTACGACACGGATCCTCAACTCCCGCCCTCAGTACGGGACTTCCTCGCCGCGGGCCCGGCGCCCGTGTTCGTGGGCCTGGGCAGCGCGACCGTGCCCGATCCCGAGCGGCTCAGCGCCTGC
This sequence comes from Streptomyces longisporus, assembly GCF_039532765.1. Taxonomy (NCBI): domain Bacteria; kingdom Bacillati; phylum Actinomycetota; class Actinomycetes; order Kitasatosporales; family Streptomycetaceae; genus Streptomyces; species Streptomyces longisporus. The sequence goes on along the minus strand of NZ_BAAASG010000008.1, from coordinate 168,693 downwards.
ATCGTGCGCGCCCTGCGCCGGGCCGGGCTGCGGGGGGTGATCCAGCGCGGCTGGGCCGGCCTGGAGGCCTCCGGCGACGACATGCTGAGCGTCGACGAGGTCCCGCACTCCGCGCTCTTTCCCCGCATGGCCGCGGTGGTGCACCACGCGGGCGCGGGCACGACGGCGGCGGGTCTGCGCGCCGGGGTGCCGGCCGTGCCGGTGCCGATCCAGTTCGACGAGGGCTTCTGGTCCGCCCGCCTGGTCGCCCTGGGCGTCGCCCCACGCACGCTGCCCCTGCGCCGCCTCACCGCCGACACACTGGCCACGGCACTGATGCGGGCCACCAGGGACCCGGCCTTCGCGCGGCGCGCCGAGACGCTCGGGGCACGCATCCGAGGGGAGGACGGGGTGGCTCCGGTGCTGGCGGCAGTGGACCGGTGGGGTGGCTAGGAGGCCATGAGCGCCCTGCGCGCGGACGGCGGGGTAAGCCTCGCTCATGACCTTCAAGAGTCCCGTTCAGCGCGGCGGCCCGCGGCGCGGCCGGTTCGCTCAATTCGCCGAATACGCCTCCAATTTCACCAGCTCCCCGCTCTTCTTCCTGGTCTGTCTGACCCTCATCGCCTTCTTCGTGGCCTCCCACCTGGCGCATCTGAGAATCGAGCTGCTCCTGCTGGCGAGCGGGTCCATGACCGCGGTGACCCTGCTGCTCCTGGCGCTGCTGAAGAACGCCGAGATGCGTGCCGAGCACGCGGTCCAGCGCAAGCTCGACGCGATCGCCGCCGCTCTGCTCGAAGGGCACCGCGGCGACCACAGCAAGGCGTTCGAGGACCTGAGGAATGCGATCCGGATGGAGGAAGAGACCTGACGCCGGACCACGAAACGCCGCCGCGGTCCTTCTCGCCCTTCCGCATACCGACGATCATTCCGCGTCATGGACATCTTGCTCGTCGCCAGCGCGTTCAACAGCCTGTGCCAGCGTGTGTACGCGGAACTGTCCGACGAAGGGCACCGCGTGGACGTCGTGCTCGCCTCGCACGGCGCCGAGGCGATCCGGACCGCCGTGCACGAGACCCGCCCGGAACTGATCATCGCGCCGATGCTGAAGACGGCGCTGCCGGAGGACATCTGGCAGGGGCACACCTGCCTCATCGTGCACCCGGGGCCGCCCGGCGACCGCGGCCCGTCCTCCCTGGACTGGGCGATCGCCGAGGGTGCCCTGCGCTGGGGCGTGACGGTGCTGCAGGCCGAGGCCGCCATGGACGCGGGCGCGGTATGGGCGGCCGAGGCCTTCCCGGTGCCGCCGGTCGGCAAGAGCAGTCTGTACCGGGGCGAGGCCTCCGACGCCGCCTCGGCCGCCGTCCGGCTGGCGGTGCGGCGGTTCGCCGACGGATCGTTCAAGCCGCAGCCGCAGAGCGATCCCACGATCCGGGTGGTCTGGCGCGACTCCTTCCGCCGGGAGCAGCGAAGGATCGACTGGGAGACCGACACGACGGAGACGGTTCTGCGCAAGCTTCGCGGGGCCGACTCCCAGCCGGGGGTCCTGGACGAACTCTGCGGCCGGGAGGTGTTCCTGCACGGAGGGCATCCGGAGGACCGGCTGCACGGACGCCCCGGGGAACTGCTCGCGACGCGCGCCGGGGCGGTGTGCCGGGCCACCCGGGACGGGGCGGTGTGGATCCCGGAACTGCGGCCCCGCAAGGCCTCGGGCGACCCGGCGCCGTTCCGCCGCCCGGCGGCCTCCGTGCTCGCCTCCTTTGCGGCCCCGTCGCTGCCGGAGGTCGCGGCACCGCTGGAGTTGCCCTCCGGCCGGATCACCTGGAGCGACATCCGCTACCGGCAGCACGGCGACGTCGGATTCCTGAGCTTCTCCTTCCCCGGCGGGGCGATGAGCACCGGCCACTGCCGCAGGCTGCTGGCCGCCTACCGGTACGCGCTCACCCGCCCCACCTCGCTGCTGGTGCTGGGCGGCACCCGCGACTTCTTCTCCAACGGCATCCACCTCAACGTCATCGAGGCGGCCGCCGACCCGGCGGGCGAGTCCTGGTCCAACCTCAACGCCATGGACGACCTGGTCGAGGCGGTGCTGCGCACCACCGACCGGGTGGTGGTGGCGGCGCTCGGCGGCAACGCCGCGGCCGGCGGCGTCATGCTCGCCCTGGCCGCCGACCAGGTGTGGTGCCGCACGGGCACCGTCCTCAATCCGCACTACCGGCGGATGGGCCTGTACGGGTCGGAGTTCTGGACGTACACGCTGCCGCGCCGCGTCGGGAGCGAGACGGCCCAGCGGCTGACGACCGAAGCGCTGCCGGTGAGCGCCGCGAGCGCCGCACGGATCGGCCTGGTGGACCGTCTGGTGCAGGCCCCGCCACATGGGTTCACCGCCGAGATCGAACGGTTGGCGGCCGAACTCGCCCGCGACCCGGACCTCTCGCAGCGGATCGCCGCGAAGGCCGCGGCACGCCAGGCGGACGAAGCACGGCAGCCGCTCGCGGAGTTCCGGCGGGACGAACTCGCCCGTATGCGTGCCATCTTCTTCGATCCGCACGCCCCGTACCACGCCCTGCGTTCCGCCTTCGTCCGCAAGCTGCCGAACGGTGAGGCCCGGCCCCTGGCCCCGGCCGGCGACCCGGCCGCTGGGGACGTCCGGTGACGCGGTCCGGTACCCGCCTGCTGGTGGCGGGCGTCGGCAACATCTTCCTCGCGGACGACGCCTTCGGCCCCGAGGTGATCCAAGCCCTGGACCGGCGGCCGCTGCCTCCCGAGGTCCGGGTCCGGGACTTCGGCATCCGTGGACTGGATCTCGCGTACGAACTGCTGGACGGCTACGACACGGCCGTCCTGGTCGACGCGGCCGCGCGGGGGCACCGGCCGGGCACCTTGTCACTGATCGAGCCGGAACTGCCCGACGGCACCGCGGGCGCCGCCCCGCCCGAGGCCCATGGCATGGATCCGGCCAAGGTGCTGGCCCTGGCCGCCCACCTGGGCGACGAGCCGCTGCCGCGCGTCCTCGTCCTCGCCTGCGAGCCCGAGGTACGGCCGCGCGGCGACGAGGACATCACCCCGGGCGTCAGCGCACCGGTTCGCGAGGCGGTCGACCGGGCCGTCGCAGCCCTGCACACCCTGGTCCCGGAACTGCTCGCCGACCCGGCGGCCACGCCTTCGTTGAGCCGCCCGGACGAATCCGCGGGCCTGTCCGCGGCCGAGGTCCCGCTCCCGGTGGCCGGCGGCATTGAGGATCGGTGACGCACCGACACCCACTCCGCTGACCGACCGCGAGGAGCAGCGCCCATGTGCGAGTCCATGGACGACGTCACCCAGGCCGTCCTGGCGAAGAACGACGGCCTGGCGGCAGGCCTGCGCGAGGAACTGGCCCGACGTGGGATCGCCGTCGTCAACCTGCTGTCCAGCCCGGGCAGCGGCAAGACGGAACTGCTCGGTCGGGTGCTGGCCCTGGCGGTTGAACGGCACATCCCGGTGGCCGCGCTCACCGCCGACCTGGCGACCGAGAACGACGCCCACCGGCTCGCCCGTTCGGGAGCGCCGGTCAAACAGCTGCTGACCGACGGGCTGTGCCATCTGGAGGCCCGGCAGCTCAGCGGCCATGTGCAGAGCTGGCTGCCCGAGGACACCGCGGTGCTGTTCGTGGAGAACGTCGGCAATCTCGTCTGCCCGGCGGCCTACGACCTCGGTGAGAGCCTGCGGATCGTCCTCATGGCGGTCACCGAGGGCGAGGACAAGCCGCTGAAGTACCCCACGGCCTTCGGCTCCGCTCATCTGGTCGTGCTCACCAAGACCGATCTGGCCGAGCCCGCCGGTTTCGACGAGGCCGCCTTCGTCGCTCATGTGCAGCGGGTCAACCCCGGGGTGGAGGTCGTACGGACCTGCGCCCGTGACGGCGCCGGTGTGGCGACCGTGCTGGAGCGGGTGCTCGCCGCGCGTGACGGGGCCCCCGTGCACCGGCCTCCCCTCGCGCCGCACCCCCACGGCCACCAGCACGCGCATCAGGCACCAGGCCTCGCAGCCGGCCGCGTCTCGTGACCGCCCCGGCCGCGCAGGCGGTACGCCGCCGCGTCCTTGTGCGCGGCACGGTGCAGGGCGTGGGTTTCCGCCCCTTCGTCCACCGCCTGGCCACCGATCTCGCGCTGGCCGGGTTCGTGAGCAACACGGCGAGCGGCGTGGTCATCGAGGTGGAGGGCCCGCCCGACGGTGTCGCCCGCTTCTGCGGCCTTCTGGCCACGGAGCCGCCACCGCTGGCCGCCGTCACCGGCGTCGGCGTCGAGGACCTGCCCGCCACGGGCGCGGACGACGCCTTCACCATCCGTGCCACCGAACGGTCCGCGGGCCGCACACTGCTCCCGCCGGACACCGCGACCTGCGAGGACTGTCTGCGGGAGCTGGCCGATCCGGCCGACCGCCGCCACCGGCACCCGTTCGTCACCTGCACCCACTGCGGCCCCCGCTTCACCATCGCCACGGGGATGCCGTACGACCGGGCGGTCACCACGATGGCCGGCTTCCCGATGTGTCCCGCATGCGCCCGGGAGTACGGCGACCCCGCCGACCGGCGCTTCCACGCCCAGCCCGTCGCCTGCCCACAGTGCGGTCCCCGGCTGCGGCTGGTGCCGGCGGCCGGCAGCGGCATCCGTGCTGCCTCGGACGGCGACGCCCTGATGGCGGCGCGGTCTCTGCTGGCAGCGGGCCGCATCCTCGCCGTCAAGGGCCTCGGCGGCTATCACCTTGCCTGCGACGCGACCGACGCACGCGCCGTCGACACACTGCGGGCCCGGAAGGAGCGCGGTGGCAAGCCGTTCGCGGTGATGTGCCCGGATCTCGGCACCGTGCTGCGGATCGCCGAGGTCTCGGCGGCCGAGCGCTCGGCGCTGACGAGCCCCCGCCGCCCCATCGTCCTGCTGCGCCCGCGGACGCGGGCCCCCCACCTCGGCCTCGCTCCCGGTGTCTGTCCGGGCAGCCCGCAGCTCGGCGTGCTGCTGCCCTACACCCCGGTGCACGCCCTGCTGTTGGGCCTGGCCGGCGATCGGCCGGGCCCTCGGGTGCTGGTCATGACCAGCGGCAACCGGTCGGGGGAGCCGATCGTCACGGACGACGAGGAGGCGCTGACCCGGCTGGCCGGGCTGGCCGACGCCTGGCTCACCCACGACCGGGCCATCGCCTCACCGTGCGACGACTCCCTGCTGCGGGTGCGCGCCGACGGCAGCGAGCAGGTGCTGCGCCGGTCCCGGGGGTATGTGCCCCGCCCGCTGCGTCTGCCGCTCGCCGTGCGGCCCGCGCTCGCGGTGGGCGGCGACCTCAAGAACGCACTGTGCGTCGGCGAGGGCGACGAGGCCTGGTTCGGCCCGCACATCGGTGACATGGGGGACCTGACCACGCTGGAGGCCGCCGAGCGGGCGGAGGGGCACATGCGGCGGCTGAGCGGTGTCACCCCCGAACTCGTCGCAGCCGACCGGCACCCCGGCTACCACTCGGCCCGCTGGGCCCGCCGCCGCGCCGCCCGACTGCCCGCGCGCACACCCGTGTTCGTCCAGCACCACCACGCGCACATCGCCTCGACGATGACCGAGCACGGCCTCGACGGCACCACACCCGTGATCGGCGTCGCCTTCGACGGAACGGGCTACGGTGACGACGGCACCGTCTGGGGCGGCGAGTTCCTGCTCGCCGACTACGCGGGCCACCGGCGCTTCGCCCACCTCTCCCCCGCCCCGCTGCCCGGCGGAGACGCCGGGGTGGCCAACCCGTGCCGGCTGGCGCTGGCCCGGCTGTGGGCCGCAGGTGTGCGGTGGGACGCGGACCTGCCCTGTGTCGCCGCCTGCTCGGATACGGAACTCACCGTCCTGGAACGGCAGTTGGCACGCGGGGTGGCCTGTGTGGCGACCTCCAGCATGGGCCGGCTCTTCGACGCGGTGTCCTCCCTTCTGGGGGTGTGCCACCGCGCGGGATACGAGGCCCAGGCCGCCCTGGAGCTGGAGGCCGCGGCCGCCTCGGCCCGGGACGCCGACACCTCGGCGTACGCCTTCGGCATCGGCTCCGGCCTGTGCGACCCGGCACCGATGCTTCGCGCACTGGTCGCCGACCTGCGGCGCGGCACACCGGTCCCCGTGCTCGCCGCGCGCTTCCACCGCGGTGTCGCCCGGGCCGTCCTTGAGATCTCCCGGCATGCGCGCCGGGACACCGGCCTGGCCACGGTCGCCCTCAGCGGCGGGGTCTTCGCCAACGCACTGCTGGAGGAGGAGTGCACACGGCTGCTGGCCGAGGACGGCTTCGCGGTGCTCCGGCACGGTGAAGTCCCCCCGAACGACGGCGGATTGGCCCTTGGACAACTCGTGGTCGCGGCGCACGAACGACAAGAGGAGTGACCCATGTGTTTGGCAGTGCCCGGCAAGGTCGTGGCCATCGACGACAGTGCCGACCCGCTCACCGGGCTGATCGACTTCGGCGGTGTGCAGAAACAGGCGTGTCTGGAGTACGTGTCGGACGTGCGGGTGGGTGAGTACGTCATCGTGCACGTCGGGTTCGCGCTCCAGCGCCTGGACGAGGAATCGGCGCTGGCCTCCCTGCGGCTCTTCGAGGAACTGGGGCTGCTGGAGGAGGAGTTCGGCGACGCCTGGGAACAGGCGTCGCGGGACGCCGGAGTCGCCGCCGTGAGTGAGGAACCACGAGAGAGCGAGGTCCGGTGAAGTACATCGACGAGTTCAACGACCCCGATCTGGCCCGGCGCCTGCTGGACGAGATCCACGCCACCGCCACCCGGCCGTGGGCCCTGATGGAGGTGTGCGGCGGCCAGACCCACTCCATCATCCGGCACGGCATCGACCAACTGCTCCCGGAGCAGGTGGAGTTGATCCACGGGCCGGGCTGCCCCGTGTGCGTCACCCCGCTGGAGGTCATCGACAAGGCGCTGGAGATCGCCGCGCGTCCCGGGGTGATCTTCTGTTCCTTCGGCGACATGCTCCGGGTCCCGGGCACGGACCGGGACCTGTTCCGGGTCAAGGGCGAGGGCGGCGACGTACGCGTGGTGTACTCACCGCTGGACGCCCTGGAGCTGGCCCGCCGCAACCCGGACCGGGAGGTGGTCTTCTTCGCCATCGGCTTCGAGACCACGGCCCCCGCCAACGCGATGGCGGTGCACCAGGCGCGCCGCCTCGGGCTGACCAACTTCAGCCTCCTGGTCTCGCATGTGCGGGTTCCTCCGGCGATCGAGGCCATCATGACGGCCCCCGCCTGCCGGGTCCAGGGCTTCCTGGCCGCCGGGCACGTGTGCAGCGTGATGGGCACGGCCGAGTACCCCGAGCTGGCCGAGCGGTTCCGGGTGCCGCTCGTGGTGACCGGTTTCGAGCCGCTGGACATCCTGGAGGGCATCCGCCGGGCGGTGCGTCAACTGGAGCGCGGAGAGCACCGGGTGGAGAACGCGTACCCGCGTGCCGTGCGCGAGGACGGCAACCCGGCCGCCGTACGCATGATCGAGGAGGTCTTCGAGGTCACCGACCGCAACTGGCGGGGCATCGGGCCCATCCCGCTCAGCGGCTGGCGGCTGACCGAGGCGTTCCGCGCGTTCGACGCCGAACACCGCTTCGACGTCACCGGGATCCGCACCGAGGAGCCCGCCGAGTGCCGCGCGGGAGAGGTGCTCCAGGGGCTGATCAAGCCGACCGAGTGCGCCGCCTTCGGCACCACCTGCACCCCGCGCACCCCGCTCGGCGCCACCATGGTCTCCAGCGAGGGCGCCTGCGCGGCCTACTACCTCTACCGCCGGATGAACGCCGCGACGCCGCAGGCCGCGCGGGAGGAGATGAACCCCGTTGCCTGAACTCTTCGAAACCGTCGACCCCGCGAGCTGGACCTGTCCGGCGCCCCTTCGCGACCAGCCCGTGGTGGTCATGGGGCACGGCGGAGGCGGCGCCCTGTCCGCGGAGCTGATGGAGCAGGTCTTCGCCCCCGCCTACGGCAATGCCACCCTCGCCGCGCTCACCGACTCCGCCGTCCTCGAACTGGGCGGCGCGCGCCTGGCGTTCTCCACCGACTCCTATGTGGTCAGGCCGCTGTTCTTTCCCGGCGGCTGCCTGGGAGACCTCGCGGTCAACGGCACCGTCAACGACCTCGCGATGAGCGGAGCCAGGCCCGCCTACCTGTCCGCCGCCTTCGTACTGGAAGAGGGCGTGGAACTGACCGTGGTCGAGCGCATCGCGCGGGCCATGGGCGCGGCGGCCGAGGCGGCGGGGGTCACCGTGGCCACGGGCGACACCAAGGTGGTGGAGTCCGGGCACGGCGACGGCGTGTACGTCACCACCGCCGGTGTGGGGCTCGTCCCCGACGGGGTGGACATCCGTCCCCAGCGTGCGCGGCCCGGTGACGCCGTCATCGTCAGCGGTCCGATCGGCCTGCACGGGGTGGCCATCATGAGCGTCCGGGAGGGCTTGGAGTTCGGCGTGGAGCTCGCCAGCGACACCGCACCGCTCGCGGACCTGGTGGCGGCGATGCTGGCGGTCACGCCCGACCTCCACGTCCTGCGGGATCCGACGCGTGGCGGTCTGGCCGCCTCGCTCAACGAGATCGCCCGCGCCTCCGGGACCGGTGTCCGCCTGCAGGAGCGGGCCATCCCGGTGCCGGACGCCGTCGCGAACGCCTGTGGCTTCCTGGGCCTCGACCCGCTCTACGTCGCCAGCGAGGGCCGACTCGTCGCCTTCGTGCCGCCGACCGCGGCCGAGGAGGTCCTCGCGGCGATGCGCGCCCATCCGCAGGGCGCCGGGGCCACGCTGATCGGCGAGTGTGTGGCCGAGCACCCCGGCATGGTCGTGGTCTCCACCGGCCTCGGCGGCACCCGGGTGGTGGACCTGCCGCTCGGCGAGCAGCTCCCGCGGATCTGCTGAGCCCTGCACACGAGGCCCCGCCGCAGCTCGATGCTGCGGCGGGGCCTCGTACGCGTCACTCGATCCCGGTGATCTCCAGTTCCCGGCCGCTGCGCAGGTCGGTGGAGGGCCGGTCGCAGTGCGGGCACCAGAAGAACGGGGGCATGCCCACCGGGAACTCCTGCGCGCACGCGCCGCAGTAGGCGTGCGCGGCGACCGGCTCCACCACGAGCCGGGCCGCGGCGAGAGCGGTGCCGTCGCGGGCCACCTCGAACGCGAAACTCAGTGCGTCGGGTACGACCCCGGCCAGCTCGCCGACCCGGACGGTCACCGCCGAGACGGCTTTGGTGCCGTCCGCCCGGGCGAGCTCGTCGGCCCGCTCGATGATCGCGGTCGCGATCGACAACTCGTGCACGGTCGGTTCACGGGTAGCGGTGGCCTGCGCGGAAGCCGCCGGCCATCCGGTAGATCCGGAACTCGCGTCTGAGGCTCGGCCACTCCCGGACGAACAGCGCCAGGGCCACGGCACCGGCCAGGGCGGCCTCCGCCATCAGCAGCTGCCGTCCCGTCGTTGCGCTCTGCGCGCGGTCTGCTCGTTGGACCTTCATTCCGGCTCCCTGTCGTTCCTCATCCCGGCGGGATGTTCGGCATGACGTCGAGGAGGGCGTCGTGCCGCTTCCAATGGATCCCGGTGGAGCGGCGCGCGTCGGCGGTGCCGTCCTCGTGGTGTCCGGTCTGGTGGCCGTAAGGCCCTGTGTTGCCCTGGTGCATGCCGGGCACATGCCCGGTGGAGTCGGGCTTGGCCTGGGGTCGGCCGACTCTGATGTTGCCCATGGGGTGTTCTCCTTTCTCGCCTCCGCGCCGCGGAGTCGCGGTCATGGCCGCTCGGTGAGGTCGTCGAAGAACCGCTCGACGGCGGGCCAGATGCGGCCGCCGCCGGACAGGCCCCGCCATTCCCGGCGTACGACGGCGATCATCCGGTAGCAGTCGTCGACCGGGACGATCCAGTGGTGGTCGAGGCCGTGGACGGTGTTCACGAGCAGTGCCTCCACGTCGGGTTCCAGGGTGGCGAGCTGCGGACAGGCTGCGGTCAGCCGCTGCCAGGCCGCCGCGTCGATCTCCCACCGCATGGCCCCGGCCGGGCTCGGGCCCTCGGCGGTGACCGTGCCGTCGGACCGGGGCACGAAGAAGACCAGGCCGACGGGCACGCCCAGAATCTCAGTGTCCACCCGGGGGAGCCTGATCCGCCTGCGGGGAACGAGCCGGTAGTGCCCGTCGCCCGCGCCGCCGTCGGCGAACAGCACCGAGCACGGGCCGCAGGCGCAGCGCACCTCCTCGGCTGCGGTGTCGTACAGGTGGCGGTGTTCCTCGGGCACCGGCGCGGCGCACAGGTCGCACCGCTCCGTCTCGGCCGCCGGCGTGGCCTCGGCGGAGGAGCGGATGAGGCGGGCGAGCGCGCCCTCCGTGGTCACGATGTGCCTCGGTGGGTGAGCGTGGTCAGCGGTACGAAGGCCGGAGCGGTGGTCTGCACCGGCTCCACCTCCGTCAGCTCCGGGGCCACGGCGAGCACCGCCTCCCGGACGGCGGCGGTGACGTCGCCCGTCCCGCCGCCGCAGCCCGAGCCGCAGCCGCCGCCCGCCGTCAGCCGTACGCGGCCCACCGCACCGTCCGCGCCGGCCCACTCCACGTCACCGCCGCGTTCCTGTACGGCGGGCCGCAGTCGCTCGACCGCGCGGGCCGCCCGGCGCTCCGCGGGCTCGGGGTGGACCGCGTGCAGTACCAGCAGATGCCCCAACAGCTCGTCCTCGGCGAGGTGTTCGGCCAGCTGCGCGTCCGCGTGGTCCATGACCCGGGCGAGCGCCTCGCCGTAGATCTCGGTCAGCAGCCGTACGGTCTCGACCGCGGAGCGGGTGGCGGGCCCGGGTGCGGATTCGAGCCCTTCCAGCAGCTGGTCGAGCCGGGCCAGCCGGGCCTCGACGTCCGGGTCCGCGAGCCGCTCGGGCTCAGCCATGGTTCGCGCCGTACGTCGGCGAGTGCAGGGTGGTCAGGGTCTTGCCCTTGCCCACGTACATGTGCACACCGCACGGCAGACACGGGTCGAAGCTGCGGACGGTGCGCATGATGTCTACGCCCTTGAAGTCGTCCGGCCCGTTCTCCTCGAAGATCGGCTGTCCCTGGACGGCGTCCTCGTAGGGGCCGGGGGTGCCGAACTTGTCGCGAGGGCTTGCGTTCCACGGTGTGGGCGGATAGGGGTGGTAGTTGGCGATCTTCTTGTCCTTGATCACCAGGTGGTGGGAGAGGACACCGCGCACGGCCTCGTGGAAGCCGCAGCCGATGGCCTCGTCCGGCACCTCGAAGTTCTCGAACACCTTGGTGTCGCCGTCCCGCACCAGACCCATCGCCTCTTCCAGGAACTGCAGGGCCATGGCGGCCGCGTAGGCGACGAAGTACGGCCGGGCGCGGTCCCGTTCGATGGTGTTGCTCCACTTCGGGATGCGCCACTCCAGGGTCGTCTCCGGCAGCGACTCGCCCTTGGGCAACGAGATGCGCACGCTGTGGCCGGTGGACTTGATGTACGGCGTGTCGACCAGTCCGCTCAGCGCGGTGGACCAGAGGCGGGCGAGCGGGCCGCCGCCGGTGTCCAGGGCGAGGTGATCGCCGCTGCGCGCGTCGTACCAGCGCGGGCTCATCACCCAGCTGTACTTGTCGTCGAAGTCGCGCTTCTGCGGCACCGGCACGGTGGTCTGGTTCCACGGGTGGCGCATGTCGACGGGGTTGCCGAGCGGGTCGTGGGTGACGAAGGGCTGCTCGCCCACCCAGTCCTCGTAGTAGGAGCTGCCGAGCATGATCCGCAGGCCGAGGTTGATGTCGACGAGGTTGTTGGTGACCAGTTCGCCGTCGACGACGATGCCCGGGGTGACGTACATCGCCTTGCCCCAGGTGTTCATGGTCTCGTAGCGGTAGTCGACGACGTCGGGGTTCTGGAAGGCGCCCCAGCAGCCCAGCAGGATGCGGCGGTTGCCGACCTCCTCGTAGCCGGGCAGCGCCTCGTAGAAGAAGTCGAAGACGTCGTCGTTCATGGCGACGGCCTTCTTGACGAAGTCGATGACCCGCATGAGGCGGCTGAGGTAGTCGGTGAAGACGGTCGGCTGCGGCAGCGTGCCCACGCCACCGGGGTACAGCGTGGAGGGGTGGACGTGGCGTCCCTCCATCAGGCAGAACATCTCGCGGGTGACCCGGCTGACCTTCAGGGCCTCCTTGTATACCTCGCCCTCGAAGGGGTTGAAGGCCTTCATGATGTCGGCGATGGTCCGGTAGCCGTGGATGTCCCCGCGGGGTGCGTCGCTGCGTTCGGCGCGGGCCAGCACACCGGGGTTGGTGGCCTTGACCATGGCCTCGCAGAAGTCCACGAAGACCAGATTGTCCTGAAAGATCGTGTGGTCGAACATGTACTCGGCGGCTTCGCCGAGGTTGACGATGTGCTCGGCGAGTCGCGGCGGTTTGACCCCGTAGGCCATCTGCTGGGCGTAGTCGGAGCAGGTGGTGTGGTTGTCGCCGCAGATGCCGCAGATCCGGGAGGTGATGAACCCCGCGTCCCGGGGGTCCTTGCCCTTCATGAACACCGAGTAGCCACGGAACAGTGAGGACGTGCTGTGGCACTCCACGACTTCCCGGTTGGCGAAGTCGATCTTCGTGTAGATGCCCAGGTTCCCGATGATGCGGGTGATCGGGTCCCAGGACATGTCCACGAGCTGCGGCGGCTTGCGTCCCGTGGGCCGGGCCTCGGTTGTGGTCATCGCTGTTACTGCCCCTTGCTGTCGCTGTTCCGTAGGTCGGTCCGTGGTGGGGGTGTGTGTCGGGCGGGGTCAGGGACGCCAGTGCGGGTCGTAACCGCTGGTCAGCTTCTGCTTGTTGTGGCGCCACCTGGGTTCGTGGTTGACCAGCTCGTTCGTGAAGCCGCGCAGTCGGCGGATGACGGCCCCGTACGGCTTGACGATCATCGAGGAGAGCGTTCCGCCGGGCGGTTCGTCCATGAACGGCATGAACGCGTCGGGGAAGCCGGGCATCGTGCAGCCGATGCAGATGCCGCCGACGTTCGGGCAGCCGCCGATGCCCGCCATCCAGCCGCGCTTGGGCACGTTGCAGTTGACGACCGGGCCCCAACAGCCCGTCTTCACCAGGCACTTGGGCGAGTTGTAGTCCTTGCCGAAGTTGCCCTGCTCGTAGTACGAACCGCGGTCGCAGCCCTCGTGGACCGTCTTTCCGAACAGCCACTGCGGGCGCAGCATGTGGTCCAGCGGGGGCGGCGGAGCGGATCCGGCGGCGTGGTACAGGACCCAGATCAGGGTCTCCATGAAGTTCTCGGGCTGGATCGGGCAGCCGGGGACGTTCACCACGGGCAGGCCGCCCTGGGACCTGAAGTCCCAGCCCAGGTAGTCCGCGAGGCCCATGCAGCCGGTCGGGTTGCCGGCCATGGCGTGGATGCCTCCGAAGGTGGCGCAGGTGCCTGCGGCCACCACCGCCCAGGCCTTGGGGGCGAGTTGGTCGATCCACCAGTTGAGGGTCTGCGGTTCGCCGGTCTCCGGGTCGTTGCCGAAGGACGTCCAGTAGCCGTCGCCCTCGATGATGTTCTGGTTGGGGATCGAGCCCTCGATGACGAGGATGAACGGGGCCAGCTCACCGCGTACCGCGGCCCGGTAGGGGGCGAGGAAGTCCTCGCCGCCCAGGCTCGGGGAGAGCACCTTGTTGACCAGGTTCACCTTGGGCAGGCCCGGGATCAGACCGAGGACCAGGTCCTCGATGGAGGGCTGGTCGGCGGCCGTCAGGGAGACGGTGTCGCCGTCGCAGCTCATGCCCTCGGAGATCCAGAGGATGTGGATCTCGTCGAAGCCCTGCCGGTCCTCGGCGCGGTCGGGTTCGCCGCTGACCTCGGTGGTGCTGCTGTGCGTCGTCATGTCAACGGCCTCCGGTGCGGGGGGTGTCGGAGTCGGTCGGGCTGAGTGGTTCGAGTTCGTCGGGGCGGAAGTAGTGGAAGCGGCCGTACCAGCTGTGCAGTTCGGCCGCGGGATCGTCGTCGAGGGTGACGGCTAGGTGCACGCTGCCGTCCACGTCGTGGAAGACGGCGGCCACCTCGGCGGTCCGTCCGGCCAGGAACATGTCCTGGGCGTCGGCGCCCCGGCTGCGTGGCCGAAGCCGAACGCGGCTGCCGCCGCCGAGGGGCACGCCGTCGACGAGCACCGTGTCGGTGGACGGGGCGAGTCCGTCGTCGGCGCCCTCCTGCCACCAGGCGGGGCGTTCGGCGCGCGGGGGCGATGGGTTGGCCGGGGCCAGGGAGCGGACGGCGCCGTGCAGCCGTGCGAAGACCTCCGGGGGCATGGTGTCGACCCGGTCGATGATCGCGGCGGCCCGTGGGTCGGTGGCGCGTGCCTCGCGTTTCTCCTCGTCCGTCAGCAGCATCGTGCGCAGCGTGAGGATCTCGTCGATCTCCGCGGCGTCGTGCAGATCCCCGGGGCTCTCCGGGGCCACCTGCGGATGGTCGGGAAGGATGATCGGTGAGGAGAGCAGGACGTGGCCCATGGCGTCGGCAGGGGAAGTGGAGGGTTCGCCGCCGAGGACGGGGAAGGTGAATTCGTTCCGGCACGTACCTGCCTGGGCCCGCAGGTCCTCGGGCGGATCGATCAGCGAGACGAACTCGACGCCGTCACCGCCGATCAGCGTGTGCGCGGCGATGAGCGCGCCACTCAGCGCTTCCTCGCGCGTGGCCCGCGGATCCGGCGCAGGTCCCGTGTTGGTGGTGCACACCCGCAGACGGAAGAGGTTCTCCCCCAACTGCTCGGCGGCGAGGGTGACATCGGCCCGTACCTCCTCGCGGCGACGCACCACGCGCCCCACACCCGAAGGCAGTGCCTCGATGTCCCTGCCGGCCGCCGCTCCCGCCGGAACCATGTGTTCCCCCTGAAGGAGGTCGTCCAGCGGGACCGCGATGTCCACTTCGCACGGCACGGCCTCGTCGAAGGTCAGATGCACCGTGCCGTCGTCGGTGCGCAGCGACTCGACCTCTCGGAGGCGGCCGTGGCCGGTCTCCTCCACCTGCTTGTGCTGCAGCTGGAGGTATCGAAGCCTCACCCGCAGGGTCGCGCCGGGCTGCCGGATCCTCAGCAGCACCTCGGTCCGCTGGTACCAGGAGTCGGCGGAGCCGGACACGTTGGGGACGACCGGGCCGTCCTGCTCCACCCAGGCCCGCGGGAAGAGCACGCCGAACTGCCAGCGGACGCGGTTCTTGGCCGACGAGCGACGGTAGGGATAGAGCAGGTAGCCCTCGTACAGAACGGCGTCGGCGACGGCGCTCAACTGCTCGAAGCCGTGCCGGGACCGGTCGGCCGGCAGACCCGGGGCGTCCCTCGTGGCAACGGGCGCCATGCCGCCCTCGACCGAACCCTGCGACATCGCGCCTCCTCGTCACCGCATGCACGCCCATGCCTTCCACCACGGTCACACCGCCCACGCACCCTCGCCTCCTCCGGCGCATCATCGCTGGGCCGTTCGGGGGGTCACTCGGAGTGGTCGGGCGGTCCGCGGCACGGACCATGGGAGTGTCGTCGACCGCTCGGCGACACAAGTCGTCACAGATCCGGCGGGGACGCAACGCCGTAGCCCGGCGGGAACGCCACGCCGCGGCCCGCAGAGACACCGCGCGCTGCCCGGCGAACCCACCACGCCACGAACCGGCGCGAACGCCACACCATCCCCCGACAGGGGCACCGCGCCGCGGACGGCGAACCCACCGCGCCCTGACCCGACGGGAACGCCACGCCATAGCCCGGCAAGGGCACCGCGCCACCGTCCGGCTGCCCCACCACGCCACGAACCGGCACGAACGCCACACCACAGCCCGCCAGCGACACCACACCACCGCCCGGCGAACGCACCACACCATGAACCGGCGCGAACGCCACACCATCGCCCGGACAAGGGCAGCGCGCCGCGGACGGCGAACCCACCGCGCCCTGACCCGACGGGAACGCCACGCCGTGGCCCGGCAAGGGCACCGCGCCACCGTCCGGCTGACGCATCACGCCGCGAACCGGCACGAACGCCACACCACAGCCCGCCAGCGACACCACACCACCGCCCGGCGAACGCACCACACCATGAACCGGCGCGAACGCCACACCATCGCCCGGACAAGGGCACCGCGCCGCGGACGGCGGAGACACCCCGCCGTGACCCGACGGGAACGCCACGCCGTGGCCCGGCAAGGGCACCGCGCCACCGTCCGGCTGACGCATCACGCCGCGAACCGGCACGAACGCCTCACCATCGCCCGACAGGGGCACCGCGCCGCGGACGGCGAACCCACCGCGCCGTGACCCGACGGGAACGACACACCATGGCCCGGCAAGGGCACCGCGCCACCGTCCGGCTGACGCACCACGCCGCGAACCGGCGCGAACGCCACGCCACAGCCCGCCGGAGACACCACACCACCGGCCACCAAACGCACCACGCCGCCAACCGGCGGGCGCGCCGCGGCGTTTCAAGCCGTCGGAGTCGCCCACCCCGGTGGCCGCAGAATCGCCAGTAGTTGGTGGACCAGTTCGTCCACCACTTCGTCGAGCGTGGCGTTGACCCAGCCGGCGCTCCAGTCGTGCAGCAGCCCGTTGACGCTGCCGATGAAGGCCGTCGCCGCGATGCGGTAGTCGCGGGGCGCGGCCTCTCCGTGAGCGGCGGCCGAGTCCGCCTCGGCGCAGATGAGGTCCACCCAGCGGGAGCGGCGGGCCAGGCGCTGTTCCTCCAGGCGTGCGCTGACGCCGATGATCTCGACGAAGGTGATCCTGATCCGGCGTGGATCGCCGGTGACGTTCCCGGCATAGGCCCGGAAGATGGCGGTGACGCGCTCGGCGAGCGGGAGTCCCTGCGCCTCGGCGAACGCGGCCAGGACGGCCTCCTCGGCCCAGTCGTTGACCTGGAGGTGCAGCGCGGCCAGCACGTCCTCGAGGGTGCGGAACTCCTCGTAGAACTGGCGGGTGGACAGACCCGCGGCCTCGCTCAGTGCCGCGACCGTGGTGGCGCGGTAGCCGGGGTCGCCGCCGAAGAGTTCGAGCGCGGCGTCCAGGAACCGCCTGCGCCGCTCGGCCTGCCGTTCCGCGGCGGTCTTGCCGCCGTACCGTCCGGTCGGCGCCTTGAGCCTTCCCGCCACTGAGCCTCCCTTGTCGCCCGCCGCATCAAGTTTGTCGTGTACGCAGTCTTGTGGAGAAGGGCACCTCTTCCTTACTTTCCAGTAAGTAAGAGTCCGAACGCGCCTGTTTTCAGATTCGGTCTCCATTTCTTTGGCATGCCCTCATCACACCCCGTCCGCAGAGGAGAGAGCACTCATGCCTGCCTTCAGATCCAGGCACTTCTGCTCCGTAGCCGCCGCCCTCGTCCTGACCGTCGCCGCACCCGCGACCGCCGCCACCGCGGACTCGTCCGCAGCGCTGCGCGAGGTGCTGTTCGTGGGGAACAACTGGGACGGCACCGCCACCGTCCTGAAGTCGTCAGGCGACTTCGCCAAGGTCGGGGAGATCAACGTCGTTCCCGACAAGGCGCAGCGCATCGCTGAGATCAACGCCGACCCCATCAAGTGGATCTACTACACGGCCATCCGCAACCAGGTCGGTCAGGGCCACGACCAGTACGTCGACGACATGTACTCCACCCCCGACGGCACCTCGGTGGTCGTCTCCCGGCCCAGCTTCGCCGACGTCGTCTCCATCGACCTGGCCACCGACAAGATCAACTGGCGTTTCCCGGTGGCCGGTTACCGTGCCGACCACATGGCCGTCTCCCCCGACGGCACCAAGGTCGCGGTCTCCGCGTCCACCGCCGACAAGGTGCAGGTGCTGGACATCAACACCGGCAAGGAACTGGGCGAGTTCGGCACCGGTGACAAGCCGCACGAGAACGTCTTCACCAACGGCGGCAAGTACATCTGGAACATGTCGATCGGCGAGGTCACCACCTCCCTCGACGACCCGTCGGCGGACTGGACCAAGGGCGACCGCCACATCACCGTCGTCGACGCCACCACGTACAAGACGGTCAAGACCATCGACATGCGCGACCGGCTGGACGCGATCGGCCTGAAGGACTTCTCCGACGCGGTACGGCCCGCCGCCTTCACCCCCGACTGGTCGAAGATGTACTTCCAGGTGTCGTTCTTCAACGGCTTCCTGGAGTACGACATCGCCGCCGACAAGATCACCCGGGTGAAGACGCTGCCGGCGAACCCGGCGACCAATCCCGACCGCACCACCTGGCTGCTGGACTCGCGCCACCACGGCATCTCGATGAGCCCCGACGGCAGCAAGCTGTGTGTCGCCGGGACGATGGACAACTACGCCACCGTCGTCGACCGGGCCACCCTCCAGGAGGGCCCGCTGGTCACGGCGTCCACCCCGTACTGGGCCACGGTCAGCGGCGACGGCAAGGACTGCATCATCTCCGAGAGCGGCGCTGACCAGGTCACGGCGATCGACTTCGCGACCGGTCAGAAGGTCACGTCCGTCCCGGTCGGGGACCATCCGCAGCGAGTACGGCTCGGCCATGTGCAGGCCGGCTGGACGGGTCCGTCCGCGAGCTGATCCCCCCTCACCGACGGCGCCGGACTGTACAGTCCGGCGCCGTCCGCCTGTCGGCCCGCCGAGTCCCCCGGCTCAGAAGTGCGCCGCCGCCCAGGTCGCCAGTTCGGCCTTGGCCGCGCTGAGGAGGCTCGCCGATGGTGCCGTTGCCCCGTTGGTCACCAGCGCGTAGTGCAGGACGCCGGAGTCCGAGTCGGTGAGCAGGATGCGCCGGCTGCCCGTGCCGCCCGGTTCGGGAGCCGCCGCGACCGGTGTCGAGGTCGTGTACGCCGGCGGACCGTAGACCGTGCCGAGGTCGGAGACGACGGTGGTCGTCGCGGTCGGGAACGAGGCGGGCAGGTGCAGTTCGGTGGGCGCCGTGCCGCTGCCCGACTTCCACACGAGCAGCCCGTACTGGCCGGAGCCGACCAGCTGGGACACGTTCGGCAGTGAACTCGGCACCGGGTTCCAGGTCAGGGTCGTGGAACCGTCGCGTGAGCGGTCCTCGTAGGTGAAGGCGAGCGTCGTACCGGCCGTGGCACTCGGGTAGAGGCGGTCGAGGAGCCGGGCGTCCTGACGGAGGGTCACCGTGCCCGAGTCGTCGAGCCTCACGACGGAGAGGCCCTCGTCGTTCCAGGCGTCGCCCGAGGTCTGGACCTTGTCGGGGTTGTCGTTCATCAGCTCGTGGTGGCGGCCGTTGTAGATGTCCCACTGCCACTGGTTGCCGGAGAGGACCGGTCCCGAGGAGGCCGGGTTGGACCACCAACTGGAGCCCGGTTGCCGGGAGTCGAGGGCCTGGTACATCGCCTTGTCGACCGAGGGTGCCTTGCCTGACACGTTCCCGGACAGCGGATGGCCGAACTCGCTGACCACGGCGGCCGTCCCCGCGGCAGACGCCCGGTCGCGGATCGTCCCGAAGTCCGTCGCGTACTGCCCGTCGGACGCGTTGCCCCACATCAGGATCCCTGAGATGGCCTTCTGGTCGTAGAAGTGGGTGTTGAAGACATAGCGCGGGCCGAGCGTGCCGGCGTCCAGCAGTCCGCCCTCCTGCTTCTGGGAGTCGATGTTGGCGTTCCAGAAGAGGTTCGGTTCGACGAAGGCGGGTTTGGCCTGCCAGCCGGCCGCGTCCATCCGGGCCCGGAACTTCTGGTAGAAGGGCCACAGCAGGTTCTGTTCCCAGGTACGGCTGGTCTGGCCCGAGTCGTAGCTGCCGGCGAAGGGCTCGTTGTACGGGTCGAAGCCGACGACGCCCGCGAACTCCGCGTCGCTCAGGTGCTGCCCGACGTACGCCATGGTCTTCTGCGCGGTGGCGAGGAAGGCGTCCTGCAGGCCGTGGTTGTTGTGCCAGAAGTCGTACTGGGCCTTGGTCACGGCCTGGTTCTGGGTGATGTTCTGGCCCCAGAAGAGGCAGATCCCGCACGACTCCTGCGGGTAACCGCCCAGCGCCACGGCCCACTTGGGTGCGCCGTCGCCCGTGTACCAGCTGCCCGAGTTGAAGAGGTAGCGGGAGTAGAGGTCCTGGTGGAAGTCGGGGTACACGCGGACACCGGCGTCGAGGAAGGCCTGCATCTGCGCGGTGACGGCGGCCAGGTAAGCGGTGTCGACCGTGCCACGGGTGGGTTCGGTGTGCGCCCAGGACAGCAGGAAGCGGACCGAGTTGCCGCCGCCGAGGGCGCGCAGCGCGGTCGCGGACTTCTTCGCGTCGGCGACCGAGGCGAAGGGCAGACCGCTGTTCTCCTCCAGCTTCGTCTCGCCGGAGACGTTGTAGCCGCGCAGCACGACCTCGCGGCCGTCGCCGTCGACGAATCTGCCGTTCTGCACCGTCAGGGGCGATTCGTCGAACCAGAGGGAGTCGGGAAGGGTCGCGGCGGTGGCGGAGGGTGCGCCCGCCACCGTCAGAGATCCGAAGAGGACAACCAGCACAAGGAGCAGACGTGTCCGGATATTCGGCATGTCCACTACAGTCCGGCGATTTCCGGACACCGTCAATACTTCTGACTCTTGAGTAAGTTTCAGGATTTTCGAGGATCGTTCGTTCTCAGCCACCTCAACCCGTCACACGGCGCGTCGCGTTCAACAGGTACTCCTTGCGATTGAGGGGGTTGTGGTCGGTGCGCGGACGTTCGGGAACTGTTCCGTAAGTGATCGGTGCGTAGTGGTCGAAGGCGCTCTCCCACTCGCCCTCGCCCCGCGTGAGTCCGGGCAGCCGCTGCTCCAGTTCGTGCACCCGGCCGGCCGGGACGGCCCCCTCCAGGACACAGGCGGCGCCCTGCGTCCGGGTCGTCTGCGGCACGGCACGCAGGGCGGCCAGCACCGGCAGCAGGGCGCCGAGGGTGTCGGCCGGGGCTTCGAGTCGGAAGCGGTGCATCGGCTCGTGGACCCGGGTGCCCGCCCGGCGCAGGGCCTCGATCAGGACCAGCGGGGTCAGACCGCGGAAGTCGTAGCCGGTGCTGGACATGCTCTTGTCGAAGCCCTGGTGGGCGTGGCTCTGCCGGGGCGAGTAACCGGAGTGGGTCATGGTGACCCTGCAGTCGGTGACCTGCCAGCCGTGCAGGCCCTGCCCGAGGGTTTCGCGGACGGTGTCCTCGACGGCCTTGAAGAACGCGTACGGCATGGCGCCGAGCTCCACCTCCAGGCCGAACTGCACGCCCGAGCCGACCGGTGCGGGGTCGACGCGCAGGCCCACGGTGGCCAAAAACGGGTTCGGGTCCTTCTTGTTGAACTCGACCGCCGCTCCCGGCCCGCACGGCCGCTCGACGCAGATGACGGTGGTCTCCCGGAAGGTGACGTCGAGCCCGAACTCCTCGGCGAGCGTGGCCTGGACGACCTCCTTCTGGACCTCGCCGTAGAGGGACACGGAGGTCTCCTGGCGCACCTCGTCGTGGCGCAGGTCGATCAGCGGGTCCTGTTCGGCGAGTTGGGTGAGCGCGAGGTGCAGCTTGCGGGTGTCCACGCCCGGGCCCGGGACGACCACCGTCTCCAGTGTGGGCGGGGCGAAGAAGTGCTCGTAGGCCTTGCGGGGTTCGCCGAGCGCGTCACCGATCCTGATGTCGGTCGGGCCCCACAGCCTGGCGATCCGTCCGGCGGGGACGGCGTCCGCCCGGACGTCGGTGCCGTGGTCGAAGACGCTGATCGCGGTGATCCTTCCCTCCGTGCGGGCCTCGCCGAAGGGAACCCGGTCGCGGGTGCGCAGGGTGCCGGAGAACATGCGGACGTACGCCACCTTCTCCCCCGCCGGACCCCGCTCGACCTTGAACACGGTGCCCGAGACCGGTCCGTCGGGGTCACCGTCTGCCGGGGGCAGGAGCTCTTTGATGCCGGCGACCAGGGCGTTCACGCCTGCGCCAGTGATGGCTGAGCCGAAGTGGACGGGGTGGACGAGGGCCTTGCGGGTCTGAGCGGTGAGGGCTGCGCGGAGTGTGCCATGCGACATATCACCGCCCTCCATCCAGGCGGCGAGGAGCTCGTCGTCATGGTCCGCCAGGACATCGAGCGCCGCCTCAGGGAGTCCCGGCACGAAGTGGGCAGCGGGCGTGCCGAGCCCGCCGACCGTCCCCATCGGCACGACCGCCGGGGTGAGCCGCTCGGAGATCTCCCGCAGTACGCCGTCGTATCGGGCCCCGCGGCGATCGATCTTGTTGACGAACAGGAGCGTCGGGATGCGCAGCCGCTGCAGCGTCCGCATCAGGACGCGCGTCTGCGCCTGGACGCCCTCGACGGCCGAGACGACGAGAACCGCGCCGTCGAGCACTCCGAGCACCCGCTCCACCTCGGCGATGAAGTCCGGGTGGCCGGGGGTGTCGATGAGGTTGACCGTCACGTCGTCGATCGCGAACGAGACGACGGCGGACTTGATGGTGATGCCGCGCTGCCGCTCCAGCGCGAGGGTGTCGGTGCGGGTGTTCCCGTCGTCGACACGGCCGGGCTCGTCGATCACTCCGACCGAGTGCAGCAGCCGCTCGGTCAGGCTCGTCTTACCTGCGTCGACGTGCGCGAGGATGCCAAGGTTGAGCAAGTGCACGAAGCGTCATGTCCTTCGAAGAGTGGGTCATTCCTTCCTGGGCGGACATGAACGGTGCTCGCATTGCTTCTCCTTGACGGTGCTGTGACCAGACACATGAAGTGCAGCAGTACCGGTGTCACTGCCGCAACGGATTAACGCTCAACCCATGGGCATGACCCACGCCTGCGGAGCGACTGCTGCACCGGGGATGCTGATGGCCGCGCGCGATCTGCTGCGCGAGCACCCACACCCCGCCTCGGACGAGATCCGGCACGCCCTCGAGGGCAGCCTCTGCCGCCGCACCGGCTATGGCGGCACAGCCGGGCGGACCGGCCGCGGCGACGTGGCGATGCGGAGCGCTCGGCGCCCAGATGCGCCGTCTGCACCGCCTGGTCTGGGGAAATCCGCGCACGGCGCGACCCGGCTATGCACCTGTGGCCGCCGGGATGGCGGTGGCGCTGCCGAGCGTGGACGCTTTCGTCGAGGGGCACAGACCGGCGGCGGTGGTGCGCGGGGCCGGCCCGGTGCCCGTGGAAGGAGCGGATCGTGCGTGAGATTCTCCCGACGCTGAGCGAGTGGTACGCGGCCCGGGTCCCGTTCGGCCTTGCGACCGTGGTCGCCGTGAGCCGCAGCGCACCGCGTGATCCCGGTGCGGCCATGGCGGTGGGGCCCGGCGACGAGGTTGTGGGCAGCGTGTCCGGCGGCTGTGTGGAGGGCGCGGTGTTCGAGCTCGCCCAGGAGGTCGTCGAGACCGGCGAGGCACGCCTGGAGACCTTCGGCTACAGCGACGAGGAGGCGTTCGCGGTCGGGCTCACCTGCGGCGGTGAGATCACGCTGCTGGTGCGGCCCGTCACGCGCGAGACCGACCCGGGATTCGCCGCGGTCGCGCGGTCCGTGGCCGAGGGCCGCCCGGTGACCGTGGCGACGGTGACGGACGGGCCGGCGACGATCGGGGCCACCCTCGCCGTCTGGCCGGACGAGGTGTCCGGAACGCTGGGCACGGCCGGCCTGGACGTCGCCGTCACCGCCGACGCGCGTGGCGAACTCGCCCTGGGCGCCACCGGGGTGCGCCACTACGGCCCGCACGGCGAGCGCCGCGAGGACGCGGTCACCGTCTTCCTGCACTCCTTCGCCCCGCCGCCGCGCATGCTGATCTTCGGCGCCATCGACTACGCGGCCGCGGTCGCCCGCATCGGCAGCTTCCTCGGCTACCGGGTCACCGTGTGCGACGCCCGCCCGGTGTTCGCCACGCCCCAACGCTTCCCGGCCGCCGTCGAGGTGATCGTCGACTGGCCGCACCGCTATCTTCGGGGCACCGACACCGACGAACGCACGGTGATCTGCGTCCTCACCCACGACCCCAAGTTCGACGTGCCGCTGCTGGAGGAGGCACTGCGCCGGCCGGCCGCCTACATCGGGGCGATGGGCAGCCGCCGCACCCACGACGACCGTATGAAACGCCTGCTCGACGCCGGGCTGACCGAGAGCGAACTGTCCCGGCTGCGCTCCCCCGTCGGCCTCGACCTCGGCGCCCGTACGCCCGAGGAGGTCGCCGTGTCCGTCGCCGCCGAGATCGTCGCGCTGCGCTGGGGAGGCAGCGGCGCCCCGCTGACGGCCACCGGAGGGGCCATCCATCCGCCGAGGTAACGCCCCCCAGGTGGGCCCGACCACCGTGACGCGCAAGGGCACCGCCGTCTTCGAGGAACAGGACGAGACGGCGCACCGCATGGCGCTGATCGCCAGGGGCCGGCGGAGCCGCCTGAGGAGACCGAGCCCTTCGACCTGTTCCGTATGGCGGGCGTGCCGGTGGCCGAACGGGCGGCGGTGGCTGTCGCTGCGGCCGTCATGTTCACGCGGGTACGGCGGTGGCGGCGGGGTTGATCCCCCGTCGCCTCAGCCCGCGTTGCTCCGGTAGTCCGCCAGGATCGCCTCCAGGTGCTTCAGGGCTGCCGTGACCCGGGCCGGGTGGTCTCGGAAGAAGGGGTCGTCGGGTACCGGGAGGGATCCCGCGAGGGCCCAGCCGCGGCCCCGCGCCCAGGTGGCGTCGTCGGCGCCGACCGCCTCGCGGAAGACGTCCCGTGCCCGCGCGGGCAGGAACTTCCAGGCCGGCACCAGGTCCACGGCGGGGTCGGCCACGGCCAGCGTGCCGAAGTCGATGACCGCGCTCAGCCGACCGTTCTGCGTCAGGAGGTTGCCCGCGTCGAGGTCGCCGTGGATCCAGACCGGCGGCTTCTCCCAGGCGGGCGCCGTGAGAGCCGCCTCCCACACCTCCTTCACCGCGTCGGCATCGACGAGGCCCGCCCGCTTCAGTGCCTCGAGCTTGGGCCGCACACGGGCCTGAGCGGCCACGGAGTCACGCTGGTCGCCCAGCGGCACACCGCGGAAGGCGTTGCTCTGCTCGGGGCCGGGCCCGCCGGTGGCGTCGACGGCCTGCAGGGCGGTGATGAATTCGGCGAGGTCGAGGGCGGTGCCGACCGGGTCGACCAGGGCTTCGGTGGCCGCCGTCTCGCCGTCCAGCCACCGGTACACGGACCACGGGTAGGGGTAGCCCTCGCCGGGTTCCCCCATAGCGAGGGGCTCGGAGACGGCCAGCGGGAGGTACGGGGCGAGGCGGGGCAGCCAGCGGTGCTCACGCTCCACCTGGCCGACCCAGTGCGCGTAACGCGGCAGACGTACGGACAGCTCGTCGCCGAGCCGGAAGGTGGCGTTGTCCATGCCGGACTGCGGCACCGGGGCGACCGGCAGATGGGCCCATTGCGGGAACTGGGCAACGAGCAGACGGCGTACGAGAGTTGCGTCGATCAGCACGCCGTCCATCTCAGCGGAGCGGCGGCTGGACGTCCATCGCATTTCGGCGTGGGGGGTGCAGTCCGGTAGTCGTCGCCCGGTGGGGCATGCATGCTCCCGCGACACAGCACCTCTGCTGCTACGAACGCGCTCAGGTCACCTCTCGCCGCCCGGCAGCAGGGCGCCCGGCAGCACGAGCAGGGCGAGCACCGCGGCGGCCGCGTAGAGGCCCGCGGCTCCGAGGGCGACGGCGTGGAAACCCCGTACGAAACGTGTCTCGTCACCGGGCTGTCCTGCGACCGCACCCGCCACCGCGATGCCTATCGCACCGCCGGTCTGACGTGCGGTGTTGTTCATCGCGGAGGCCAGTCCCGACCGTTCGGCCGGGACGGCCGCGATGGCCGCGGCGACGACCGCGGGGGTCAGGAAGCCCATGCCGATGCCCCACAGCAGGAACGCGGGCAGCAGGACGAGATACGGGGAGTGCGGTGCGGCCAGGACGAGGAGGGCGAGCCCGGCCGTGGCGACGAGCAGACCGGCGGCAGCGGGAAGCCGCGACCCGATCCGGCTGGTGATGCGCCCGCCGAAGGGCGCGATGACGGCCAGCGGGGCGAACAGCGGTATCACGGCGGCGCCCGCGAGCAGCGCGGAGCGGCCCTGGACCGACTGCAGGAACAGCATCAGCACGAACAGCGTGCCGAGCGTGCCCATGTTCATGATCCCGGCCACCACGTTCGCCGCGTCGAAGGCGGGTCGCCGCAGCAGCGGAACGGGCAGCATCGCATCGTCCCCGCGGCGCAGTTCGACCACGGCCAGTGCCGGCACGGCGAGGACGGCGAGCGCCGCGGCCACGAGCACCTGCGGGGCGCCGGCGCCGGCGCGTCCGCCCTCGATGAAGGCGTACGTCGTCGCCAGGAGCAGCAGGCTGCCGAGCAGCAGTCCGGGCACGTCCAGACGCCGGGCCTGCTCCTCCCTGCTCTCCCGGACGATCGCGGCGGACCACACGAGGGCGAGCAGCACGATCGGCACGTTCAGCAGGAAGATCGCCCGCCAGCCGAGGGTCTCGGTGAGAGCGCCGCCGAGCAGCGGGCCTGCGGGCAGCGCCAGACTGCCTATGCCGGCCCAGACGCCGATGGCTCGCGCGCGTGCCGCGTCCTCGGGGAAAGCGCGGCTGATGATGGCCAGGGTGCCCGGCAGCAGCAGTGCCGCGCCCACGCCCTGGACCACCCGGGCGGCGACCAGGACGGGGACACCGGGGGCGAGTCCGCAGGCCAGCGAGCCGGCGCCGAAGACGACGAGTCCGGCGAGCACCACGCGCCGGTGTCCGTACAGGTCGCCGGCCGTGCCGCTGGTCAGCATGAGGGCGGCGAGCGCCAGCGCGTAGCCGTCCACCACCCACTGCAGGCCGCCGATGTCGGTGCCCAGGTCCGAACCGATGCGGGGCAGTGCCACGTTGACGATGGTGACGTCGAGCAGCACCAGGAAGTACCCGGTGCACATGACGAACAGGACGGTCCGCGGCGAGCCCTCGTGCCGTGCGGGGCTCACCGCGCGCCGCAGAAGCGTTGCCGGTGATCCAGTCATGGTTCCTTGGTAACAGGAGGGTCTGACAACGCCGCCGGTTGCCGGATGCACACGTACGGCCGCCGCTGTCGGGTGCCCCGCCCTGTTGTCCCGAAACCGGCGGCTACCTCGGGGGCAGGCGGTGCAGCTGTACGTCGGTGAGGACGCCGTCGGCCACGGTGGCGGTCATGTAGGTGCAGTGGGGCTGGCGGCGCCGGTCGGTCGGGGAGCCGGGGTTGAGCAGGCGCAGGCCGCCGGGGGCGATCGTGTCCCAGGGGATGTGGCTGTGCCCGAAGACCAGCACGTCGACGTCGGGGAACCGGGCGGCACAGCGCGCCTCCCGGCCCTGCGCCGGGCCCGTCTCGTGCACGACGGCGAAGCGCACTCCGCCGAGCTCGGCGTACGCCACTTCGGGCAGCCGGGCGCGCAGCTCCGGTCCGTCGTTGTTGCCGTACACGCCGACGACCCTGGGGCAGCGGGCCTCCAGCAGGTCGAGGGTGGCGGTGTCGACCCAGTCCCCGGCATGGAACACGACGTCGGCGCGCGGGAGTTCGGCCAGGAGCGGCTCCGGCAACTCCTTGGCGCGTTTGGGGAGGTGGGTGTCGGTCGTCAGCACAAGGCGCACGCGGTCAGCCTAGATACGGCGGGGGCGCCATGGCGTGAGCGGGCGTCCGGTGCGTCGCCGAGGGGTTGCGGCCGACGCCGCACCAGATGGCCCGGCCCGGTGGCGGACCGTCCCCGGGACCGGGACGCCGTTCGGGAAGTTCCACGACACCCGGGGCGAGGAGGTCCGTCCCGGTGGTCCGATCTACAGGAAAAACTGTTCAGCCTGAACTGGACAGTTTCACCTTACGGTTTTATGGTCGGGGCATGGATACACAGGCCACCGGCCCCAACGAGGGCATCGGCGAGTCCGCCGCACGTGCCGCGCGCGATCTGCGGGTGGTGGTCAGTCGGCTGCGGCGGCGCATCAGGGAGGTCGCGGAGGACGACGAGCTCACGCCGCCCCAGGTCTCCGCGCTCACCCTGGTGGCCAAGCACGGGGCCGCCACCGCCAGTGCGCTGGCCACGGCGGAGGGTGTGCGGCCGCAGTCGATGGCGACCACGCTCGCCGCGCTGGACCGGCAGGGGCTGATCCGGCGCAGTCCCGACCCCGACGACGGCCGCCGCCAGCTCGTCACCCTGACCGACGCGGGCCGTCTGCGGGTCGAGGGTGACCGGCAGGCCCGTGAGGAATGGCTGGCCCGGGCACTGCAGGACCGCTACACCGAGGACGAACGGCGGACGGTCCTCGAAGGGCTGGCGCTGCTGGAACGGCTCACGCAGCCGTGATACGTCGGCTCTCCGGCATCGGGGGCGGCGCGCGGACCGCCCGCCCCTCCCCCACCGGGTTCGACCGGCGGCTGATCGCACCGATGCTGTTCGGTTCGGTACTCAACCCGGTCAACTCCTCCATGATCGCGGTGGCGTTGGTGCCGATCGGGGTCGCCTTCGGCGCGCCGCCCGCCGAGACGGTATGGCTGGTGTCCGCCCTGTACCTGGCCACCGCGGTGGGGCAGCCGGTGGTAGGGCGGCTCGTGGACATGTACGGGCCGCGTCGCCTGTATCTGATCGGTACGGGTCTGGTGGGGATCGCCGGGCTCCTCGGAGCGCTCGCTCCCTCGCTCGGCGCGCTCATCGGCGCGCGCGTGCTGCTCGGGTTCGGGACGTCGGCGGCGTATCCGGCGGCCATGCAGCTGACCCGCAGCGAGGCCGAGCGCACGGGTCGCGACAGCCCGGCGGGGGTGCTCACCGCGCTCGCCATGGCCAACCAGGTCGTGGCCGTGATCGGTCCCACCCTCGGCGGTCTGCTGATCGGCCTCGGTGGCTGGCGGGCGGTCTTCACCGTCAACGTGCCGCTGTCGGTGGCCTGTCTGGTCCTGGGAACGCGCCGTCTGCCGAGGACGCCCGGGCGGCCGACGGGCCGGGGAAACGGTGTCGACCTGCCCGGCATGGCGTTGTTCGCGGTCATGCTGGTCTCGCTGATGGTCTTCCTGACGGGTCTGAGGCTCGATCGGTGGTATCTGCCGGTGCTGTCCGCCGTGGCGGCGGTGGGTTTCGCGGTGCGGGAGCTGCGGGTGCCGAACCCGTTCGTCGACCTGCGCGTCCTCG
Organism: Streptomyces longisporus; assembly: GCF_039532765.1. Taxonomy (NCBI): domain Bacteria; kingdom Bacillati; phylum Actinomycetota; class Actinomycetes; order Kitasatosporales; family Streptomycetaceae; genus Streptomyces; species Streptomyces longisporus. The sequence continues at coordinate 139,744 of NZ_BAAASG010000008.1, read as the reverse complement.
GCGGCAACCGCCCGCTGATCGTCACGTATGTGCGCCAGCTGCTGGCCTACACGACCTCGTACGCCTTCATGTACGGCTTCACCCAGTGGCTGGAAGAGGGGCGCGGCCTGCACGCCGCGACGGCGGGGCTGGTGCTGCTGTCGTTGTCGGCCACCGGGCTCGCCGTCTCCGCCGTCACCGGTCGCCGGGAGGCCGTGCGGAGCAAGCTCGTCGTCGGCAGCCTTCTGCAGATGGCCGGCTGCGCCGCGCTGCTGCTGGTCGGCTCCGGTACCCCGATGTGGTCGCTGGTCCTGGTCGGAGCAGTGATGGGCGTGCCGCAGGGCCTCCTCGGGCTCGCCGTCCAGAACGCCCTGTACCGCCAGGCCGAGCCGGCCCGCACCGCCTCGGCCGCCGGGCTGCTGCGCACCTTCGGCTATCTCGGCGCGCTGGCCGCGTCCGCCGCCGCCGCGGCCTTCTTCCCGCACCGCGCCGACACCTCCGGGATGCACGAGCTGGCCCTGTTCATGCTCGCCGGATCGGCGCTGCTCCTGGCGTCCGCTCTCCCCGACCGTTCACTCGACACCCTCGTACCGCAAGGAAAGGCCTGATGTCATGACCGTCACCGCCCTCGACCCGCGCACCGCCCTCGTGGTGATCGACCTCCAGGCCGGCATCGTCGCCGCGCCCGTCCGGCCGCACAGCGGCGCCGACGTCATCACCCGTACGGTGGAACTCGCCGACGCCTTCCGCGCCCGCGGTCTGCCCGTGGTGCTGGTCAGGGTCTCCTTCGCCGCCGACGGGGCGGACACGGTCCCCGGCCGCACCGAGGTCTCCCGCCCGGGCGGCGCCTTCCCGGAGGGCTGGGACATGGTGGTCCCCGAACTGGCCGGTCACCCCGGCGACATCACCGTCACCAAGCGCAACTGGGGTGCCTTCCACGGCACGGGTCTCGATGTCCAGCTGCGCCGCCGTGGCATCACGCAGATCGTGCTGACGGGCATCGCCACCAGCATCGGCGTGGAGTCCACCGCCCGCGCCGCGCACGAGCACGGCTACCACGTCACCCTCGCCACCGACGCCATGAGCGACCTGGACCCCGAGGCACACCAAAGCAGCGTCGAGCGGATCTTCCCGCGGCTGGGCGAGACGGGCACCACCGCCGAGATCCTTGAGCTGCTGGCCAAGACGCACGACTGACCCCGCCCAGACCCTGCCCACGGAAGCGATGGGGAGACAGGCTCGAAGTGGGACGAAGCTCACGGCGGAGATAGCATCTGGCCACCCGTACCCACACTTTCGGCGAGCGACCCGAGGGGGCTCGGAAGCCCGATGCCGGTCAAGGTCAGCGTCATCGTCCCCGTCTACAACCCGGGGCCCTACATCGAGGACTGCATCGCCTCGTTGCTGAAGCAGTCACTGCCACCCGACGAATACGAAGTGATCTTCGTCGACGACGGTTCCACCGACCGGACCCCGGCCCGGCTCGATGCGCTCGCCGCGCAGGAGCCCCGGGTCCGGGTGATCCACCAGGAGAACTCCGGCTGGTCGGGCAAGCCGCGCAACGTCGGCATCGCCGCCTCCCAGGGCGAGTACGTGATGTTCGTCGACAACGACGACCGCCTCGGCGACGAGGCCCTGGAGCGGATGTACGGCTACGGCGTGGCCAACGGCGCCGATGTCGTCGTCGGCAAGATGGCCGGCCAGGGCCGCGGGGTGCCGGTGGAGCTGTTCCGCCGCAACCGGCCGCGGGCCAGTGTGCGGGACGCCCCGCTCATCGACAGCCTCACCCCGCACAAGATGTTCCGCCGGGCCTTCCTGGACGAGATCGGCCTGCGCTTCCCCGAGGGCAGACGGCGCCTGGAGGACCATGTCTTCGTGACGGAGGCGTATCTGCGTGCGGCCAACGTGTCCGTCATCGGCGACTACGTCTGCTACTACCACGTCCGGCGCGACGACTCCTCCAACGCGGGCTTCCAACAGTTCGACCCGGTCGGTTACTTCAAGAACCTGCGGGAGGCGCTGGACGTCGTCGACCGGTACACCGAGCCGGGCGCGGTGCGCGACAGTCTGCACCGCCGCTGGCTGCGGGTGGAGATGGTGGAGCGGTTGCGCGGCAACCGTCTGCTCGGCCAGCCGGACGACTACCGGCGCAAGCAGTTCGAGGAGATCCGCCAGGTCGTCGTCGAGCGCTTCGGCCCCGGTGTCGCCGTTGGACTGCAGCCGACGCAGCAGGTCGTGGCGGCACTCGTCGCCGCCGACCGGTACGACGACGTGGTGGCCTTCGCCGAGTGGGAGACCGGGCTCGGCCTCTCGGCCCGGCCCGGGACCGTCGAGTGGCAGGGCGGCAGGCTGCGCTTCGACTTCGCCGCCGAGCTCACTGCGGGCGGTGCGCCGCTGACGTTCCCCGGCGGCGGGGTCCGCACCCCGCTGGACGGTGCGCCCAAGGACCTCGACGAGGCGATCGCGTGGGTGGGCGCCGACACCGTCGCCCGGTTCGGCCAGGCCGCCGTGGACCTGCTGGTGCGCGAACGCTCCAGCGCCGCCCAGTACTTCCAGCCCATCGAGGTCACCCGGGAGATCGTGCCGGTCGAGGACAGCGGGCAGGTGCGGCTCGTGCTGCGCGCGACGGCCACCGTCGACCCGGCCGGCGCGGTGGACGGCGCACCGCTGCGCGCCGGGCTGTGGGACACATACGCCCGCGTCAGGCTGGGCGGCTGGAGCAAGACGTCCCGCGTGGGCCCGGGCCCGCGCAAGGCCCGTGCCGCCACGTCCGCGGCGGTCGTGGCCGGGCGGGTGGTCCTGCCGTACTGGACCGACCAGCACGGCAATCTCTCCCTGGACGTCGACCGGGCCAACCAGCGCCTCGGCCTCGGCCGGCTCGATCCGAACGCCGTGAGTGTCTCCGGGGGCCGGCTGCGCGCGCCCCTGCCGCTGCACGTCCCGGCCGAGACGGCCGTTCTGCTGCGGCTGACCTCGCCGGACCGGTCGGTGGACGTGCCCGGCACGCTGTCCCCGGCCGGGGACGGGGCCCTGCTGGAGGCGGCCCCGACCGTCGCCGACCTCAGCGGCGCGACCTGGCGGACCACCCTGTGCGCGGCCCCCGACGCCGCCGAGCCGCGCTTCCTCCCGCTGCCGCTCACCCTGCACGCGGACGCGAACTCGATCAAGGTGGTGCGCACTCCCAGGCCCTCGGTGGTACGGCGACTGGCCCGCAGGGCACGCCGTGCACTGGCGGTCCTCAGACGGCGTGCGGCGTCCCGGGCGGCCAGGGCGTGAAAGCGCGCGCTCACTGGGCATGGCGGGCGCGCGGGCCTCGGGCGCACCTTCAGGGCGATGACGGGCGGCACCACCGTGGCCTGCCTGTGCCGGACGGGGCTGCCCCGGAGGACGCGCAGGCGCCGTCGTCGGCAGAGGCCCGGCGGACCGGGCTGCTGCCGTCGTACGGCGCCTGCATCTCCCGTTACGGGACGTTGCGCGGCCGGCAGTTCAGCGGCCGGCCGTCAGGCCCTCCAGGGCCGAGCGCAGCGGCTGCCAGCCGCGGGAGCGGCTGAGGCCGCGGTTGCGCGCACGGACCAGGGGGCGCCAGAAGTCGGCCCCCAGCAGGGCCTCGGGCGTGACCGCCTTCACCCGCTCCAGGATCGTCTCGGGCACCTTCTGGGGGTCGGGCACCTGGAACTCGGCGATGATCTCGTCGTACTTGTCCTTCAGCACGGTGTTCTCGTGGTCGGCGCCGAAGACGATCAGCTGGCCGGTGGGCTGGGTGTCGACGAGGACGGTCACGAGATCGGGCCGGTAGCGGTTCAGGATCTCGATGAGCTTGTAGACGTCGCCGGTCCAGGCGTCGGTGTGCCGGTCGCGGGCGGCCTCGTCGATGCTGCGCGGCAGCATGTCGTCGAAGACGATCACGCTCGACCAGTCCGAGTGCTTCTCGATGTTGATGAAGTCCCGCAGCGCGTACTCGAACAGGTGCATGCCGTCGATGAACGCGAGGTCGAGCGTGGTGCGCCGCCAGTAACCGATCGGGCTGCGGCCCCGGCGCAGGTTGCGCACGGGGTGGCGGCCGCCCTTGAGGTGGCCGAGGGGGTTGTCGCGGGCGAAGAAGTCGTCGCTGGTGGCCTTCACCAGGTGGACGTCGCACCGGATCTCCGTGACCACCTTGAACGCGGGGTCGACCGCGATGCTGGGGACGCGGGACAGCGTGAGACTGCGGCCGTCGTTGACTCCGATCTCCAGGTAGTTGCGGTTCGCGGTGGCCTTGTGCAGACCCCGCAGGAATTCATGGCGTTTCACGAAGGGGACTCCTTGCGGATAAAGGGGAATGCTTCATGGACGGCGGATCGCCGGTCACGCAGCGCCGGCAGACCCAGCTCCTGCCGACGACCGTGGACGAGGCCGCTGTACGCGGGGCGGGGAGCACGCCGCGGGAAGGCCCCGCTGCTCACTCGCCGCACCGGGTCGGGGTCCGCGCCGCGGCGGGCGCAGACCTCCCGGGCCGACTCGTACCGGGAGGCCTCGCCACAGCCGACGGCATGGAGGACACCGGTCGCACCCCGGCCGGGGTGCGGGCCGAGGTCGACGAGACGTGCGGCGACGTCCGCGCTCCACGTGGGCTGCCCGCGCTGGTCGTCGACGACGCCCAGGGTGTCGTGGCGGGACTCCAGGTCGATCATCGTGCGGACGAAACTACGCCCGCAAACGCCGTCGAGCCAAGCGGTTCGCGCGATTGCGCTCGATGTGGGAAGCTCCTCGGCCACGCACGCTCCCCCGGCGAGCTCGGTGCGACCGTACGCGCGGCTCGGGGCGATGGCATGATCTTCGGCCTACGGGGTATGCGCGTCGCCCGCCGAAGACGTGGTCGGTGGCAGAGATGGACCTGGCGGGCGCCGTGTGCCGCGCAGTCGCCATTGATCCGGGTCGGTCAACGCCCGCCGTACGGCGTCCTGTTGGGTGAGGTCGCGGCCCATGGCGGCGGCATCCGGGACGCCAAACCGGATCCTTACCTTGCTGTGGTCTCCTGGGCCCAGGCAGTGGGTGCTCGACACACTGAGGCCAAGTGGAGTCGCGCGGCACGACGGAGAACTCCGGTCCACTTTCGGTGATCCGGCAGTTCTCCGCGACGGAGGTGAAGGGGCCTGGGTAAGAGGGGCGGGCGAGCCGGTGGTCAGTCCTCGCCCCGCACTATGTTGCCCTCCGGGCCGGGCTGGTCGGTTCGGGTGGTGCCCTGCTCGAGAACCGCCGGAATGCAGGTACGCAGAACGCCCTTGCCCCGCAGCCGCCGGGCCCTCGCCCAACCGGTCTCCGGTCGACGGATCGCAAGCTTGTCTGTGGTGTGCGGCGTCACGGCGGTTCATCTTCCTTCTGCTTCAGTGGCTGCTGCCCGGGTCCCCTCCGGCGGCCCGGTCAAACGCCGTATGCGCCCCACGGAACCTGCCGCGGACAGGCCCCACTTCGGCGCCGTTCTGACGCTCAGGCAGTGCCCAGCGCCCCGCGAAGGGTGCTGACCGCCTGGCTGATGGCGGCCTCCGCGGCACGGGTCTCACGAAGGGCGTTGAGCATCACGAAGTCGTGGATGATGCCCTGGTATCGGACCGCGGTGACCGGGACCCCCGCCTCGCGCAGCTTGTTGGCGTAGGCCTCCCCCTCGTCGCGCAGGACGTCGGCCTCACCGGTGATGACGAGGGCGGGCGGCAGTCCGGTGAGTTGCTCGGTGGACGCCCGCAGCGGGGACGCGGTGATCTGGGCGCGCTCAGCCTCGTTTGTCGTGTACTGGTCCCAGAACCACTGCATGGCGTCCCGGCGCAGGAAGTAGCCCTCGGCGAACTGGTGGTAGGACAGCGTGTCGAAGCTCGCGTCGGTCACCGGGTAGAACAGCACCTGCGCGGCCAGCGGAACGTCACCGCGCTGTTTGGCCATCAGGGTGAGGGCGGCGGTCATGTTGCCGCCGACGGAGTCGCCTGCCACCGCAATACGGGAGCCGTCCAGGCCCTTGGCGGCTCCCTGCTCGACGACCCACTTGGCCACCGCGTAGTTCTGCTCGATGGCGACCGGGTAGCGGGCCTCGGGCGAGAGGTCGTACTCGGGGAAGACGACCGCGGCGCCGGTGCCGACGGCGAGTTCGCGCACGAGCCGGTCGTGGGTGTGGGCGTTGCCGAACACCCAGCCCGCGCCGTGGATGTAGACGATCACCGGGAGGGCACCGGTGGCTCCGGCGGGGCGGACGATGCGGGTGCGGATCTGGCCGGTGGGGCCGCCGGGCACGGCGATCCACTCCTCGTCGACGGCGGGCTTCTCGATGCCGCCGGACTGCACCTCGTCGACGGCCTTGCGGCCCTCGGCCGGGCCCAGGTCGAACAGGTAGGGCGGGTTGGCGGTGGCCTCGGCGAAGGCCTGGGCGGCGGGTTCGAGGACGGGGCGGGGTGCGGTGGCGCCGGTCATGACGGCCTCCTCGGATCGGGTGCCGCGGAGTGCGGCACACCATGGAGAGTAGCGCGCGATTAAGTCGTGCACAACTAATATGCGCACGACTCATTGGAGCCCGATATAATCGAACGGACTCGAACGACAGGCTGGTGATCGCCGTGCACAGGACAGCAACCGGGAGCCGGACCGGGAGGCCGGCCGCCGCGGAACCGAGCGAGGGCTCGCTCCTCCTCGACGACCAGCTCTGCTTCGCCCTGTACGCCGCCTCCCGCGCCGTCACCGCGCGCTACCGCCCCCTGCTGGACGAACTGGGCCTGACGTATCCGCAGTACCTGGTCATGCTCGTCCTCTGGGAACAGGACTCGATCTCCGTACGGGACCTGGGAACCGCGCTCCAACTGGAGTCCAGCACCCTGTCCCCGCTGCTGAAGCGGCTGGAGGCGAACGGGCTGCTGCGCCGCGAACGCCGCGTCGAGGACGAGCGGTCGGTCGCCCTCCGCCTCACCGAGGCCGGTGCTCAGCTGCGGGAAAGGGCGGGCCGGGTACCCCTCGCCATCGGCGACGCCATGGGCCTGACTCCCGAACAGGACGCCCTGGCCAAAGAGCTGCTCCGTCTGATCACCACCAACGTCACGAACTGAGCACGAGCTCCGCCCACACCTGTTTGCCGCCGCTGGCCGGCACGGTCCCCCACGCCTCGGACATCGCTTCCACAAGGAGGATGCCGCGGCCGCCGGTGGCCTCCCAACCGATGCTGGTCGGCTTCACCGGGGTGCGCGGCGAAGCGTCGGCGACCGAGACGCGCAGCCGGTTGTCGAGCAGGGTGAGGTCGAGGCGGACCTGGCCGTCGGTGTGCACCAGGGCGTTGGTGACGAGTTCGGAGACGACCAGGAGTACGCCGTCCATGTCGTCGCGGCTGACGCCCCAGGCGCGAAGGGTACGGCGGGTGAAGCGACGAGTGTGGCCGACCGCCTCGGGCACGCGCCAGACCGTCCAGTTCTCGCGCAGCGGACGCAGCGCCATGCCGTCGTAGCGCAGCAGGAGCAGGGCGACGTCGTCGCTGCGCCGGGCGTTGCCGAGCAGGGCGTCGGCGACCAGGCCGAGGTGTCCGGGGTCGGAACCGGACAGTTCCCGGGCCAGCCGCTCCATGCCGTCGTCGATGTCGGCCTCCGCGGACTCGACCAGGCCATCCGTGGTGAGGGCGAGGACCGTGCCGGGCTGCAGCCGCAGCGCGCTCATCGGGAAGTCGGCCTGAGCGACCACGCCGAGCGGTGGCCCCCCGTCGGACTCGGGCACCTCGGTGCTGCCGTCCGGGTGGCGCAGCACCGGCGGCAGATGGCCTGCGCGCACGTACCAGGCGGAGCCCTCCTCCATGTCGACGTCGACGTAGCAGCAGGTGGCGAAGAGATCGGTCTCCATGTCCGTCAGGAGCCGGTTGGCGTGGGAGACGACCACGTCCGGCGGGTGGCCCTCGACGGCGTAGGCGCGCAACGCGGTGCGCATCTGGCCCATGAGGGTGGCGGCGCTCGCGTTGTGGCCCTGGACGTCGCCGATGACGAGGGCGACATGGTTGTCGGGCAGCGGGATCACGTCGTACCAGTCGCCGCCGACCTCCAGGCCGGCCGTGGTGGGCAGATAGCGGGCGACGGCGACCGCGCCGGGCAGCTTGGGCAGGCGGCGCGGCAGCAACTGGCGCTGGAGCATGCCGACCAGTTCGTGTTCGGCGTCGAAGGCGTGGGCGCGCATCAGGGCCTGGCCCGCGAGGCCCGCGGAGGCGGTGAGCAGGGCACGTTCGTCGGGGCCGAAGTCGTGCGGGGCGTCCCAGCCGATCAGACAGGCGCCGGCCATGCGGTTGCCGGCGGGCAGCGGCAGCACGGCGAGTCCGCCGGGGCCCACGTCGGCGAGCGCGGGCTCCAGGGGGGTGCCGGCGGGCCAGATGCGGGCGCGGCCCTCGCGCAGCGCGGCAGCCAGGGTCGGCATGGCGCGCACGGGTGCGTCGGGCCACTCGGTGCGCCACTCCAGGCGCCACAGCTCGGGCCAGGACTCCGGATCGGGCGGGTCGAGGACCGTGACGACGAGACGGTCGCCCTCCAGTTCGGCGAGCGCGATCCGGTCGGCCTGCAGCGGCTTGCGCAGGGCGGAGACCACGGCCTGGCTGACGTCGCGGACGGTGCCGGCGGTGGCGAGCATGGCGGCGAGGCGCTGGACGCGGGCCACGTCGGTGACCTCGGAGCGCAGCTTGGAGGCGTCGGCGACCGTGCCGACGAGCATGGCCGGCCGGCCCTCGCCGCCGGGCAGCAGACGCCCGCGCAGCCGCAGCCACTTGGGCGGGCCGGAGGGCTGCAGGACCCGGAACTCCAGCTCACGGTCGCCGAGCGACATGTGGTCGGCCTCGACCACGGACATCAGCGAGGGCAGGTCCTCCGGTACCGTCAGGCCCAGCAGGGTCTCGACCCTGCCGTCGAACTCGGCGCGGGTGACGGCGAACAGCCCCAGGATGTCGTCGCCGACCTCGACCCGGCCGCTGTCCATGGCGAGGCTGAACGCGTTGGCCGGCAGCTCAGCGCCCTCGGCGGCGCGGGCGGGGGCCGGGCAGCCGACGGCGTCGGCGATCAGCTCCAGGCACTTGCGGTCCTCGGTGTCGAAGCCGTCCGGCCGCTCGCTGACGGCCAGCAGACAGCCGCCGTCTCCGTTCCCGCGCGCGGGCAGCACCGCCAGGTGGAAGTCCCGCGGCGGCGTCCGCCGCGCCTCGGCGTCCCCCGCGAGTTCCTCTGGCCCCAGCCACACCGGGCTCCCCGAGCGGTGGCTGTCGGCGACCGGCGAGCTGCCGGAGCGCGGGTAGCTGTCGCGCAGCCCGAACAGCGTCCGCGGTACGCCCGCCGACTCCACCAGGCACAGCAGGTCGCCGCCCTCCTCAGGGGTGTACACACCGGCGAACGCCGCTCCGGCGAAGACCAGCGCCTGCTCCAGGACCCGACGCACCCGCTCGGGTGAGGCCGGACCGGACGTGAGCGCTTTCAGGGCACCTTCGGCGCGCAGAGTTCTCGTTCTGCGTGCTTCGGCGCCCTCACTGACCACGTCCGCAATTACAGCGCGTATGGGACGCCTGCGCAGCCCCTGTGAGCATTCCGTGGAGGTCATCGGGCGTGCCGATTCGAAACGCGCCGAACATGTCTTAACGCGTGCGTATCGCACGGTGATCTCGTGACAGGCGTGACTGTCCCGGGCCCTCGGACGGCTGGAAGTGTCGGTGCCGGGCCACGGAGGGGAATCCATGGACAAGCGGTACGAGGTGTACGCACTCGCGGACAGACACTTCTACGAGGCGCCGGACCGGCTGGCCGGCGCCGGACAGCAGCCGGCACCGCTCTTCGAGACCGCGCGTCGCGAGGTGCCGGAGGGCTGGGACGCGGCGCGGATCGGCGACTGGCTGACGCTGACGCCGCTCGGCGCGGACGGCAGCGCGCTGCCGGGCCCGGCGCAGGGCTGGAAGATCCACGCCTCGGCCACCCGGGCGAACGCGGAGCGGATCGCGGCCATCGTGTGGGACTACTGCGTGCCGCGTCGGATCCCGTTCAAGTTCGTGCCGGGACCGCATCTGCTGCACCTGCGCAACACCAAGTACGCGGCCCGCGACACCAGCGGCAAGTTCGTCACCGTCTACCCGGCCGACGAGGAGCAGCTCCACCAGGTGCTGCGCGAGCTGGGCGGGTTGCTGGAGGGCTTCGAGGGGCCGTACATCCTCACCGATCTGCGCTGGCACGACGGCCCGCTCTACGTCCGCTACGGCGCGTTCGCGCGCACCTTCGTCGTCGACGAGCGGGGCTCGCTCGTGCCGGCGGTGCGGGACGGAGCGGGCACACTGGTGCCGGACCGGCGGGCGCCGTCCTTCCAGGTGCCGGAGTGGGTGACGCTGCCGGCGTTCCTGGAGCCGCATCTGGCGGCCCGCAACACCACGACCGTGGGCGAGTTGCCGTATCGCATCGAGAAGGCGCTGCACTTCTCCAACGGCGGCGGGGTGTACGCGGGCACCGACACCCGTGACGGGCGCAAGGTGGTCCTCAAGGAGGGGAGGCCGCACGCGGGCCTGGCCTCCGACGGCGCGGACGCGATCGCCCGGCTGGAGCGCGAGAAGCAGGCGCTGGAGCAGGTGGCGGGCACCGGGGTGGTGCCCGAGGTGCGGGACTGGTTCACGCTGGGCGACCACCGCTTCCTCGTCATGGACTTCCTGGAGGGGCGCCCGCTCAACTCCTTCTTCGCCGAACGGCATCCGCTGCTCACCCCGGACCCGGACCCGGAGGCCGTCGCCCGCTACACGGAGTGGGCGGTGCGCATCCACGGGGCGGTGCAGCGTGCGGTGGAGGCGGTGCACGCACGCGGGATCGTCTTCAACGACCTGCACGTCTTCAACATCATGGTCGCCCCAGACGAGGAGTCGGTGTTCCTGCTCGACTTCGAGGCGGCGGCGCCAGTGTCGGAGAACGGCCGTCAGGTCGTCGCGCACCCCGGCTTCTTCGCCCCGCCCGACCGGAGGGGCACCGACGTCGACCGCTATGCGCTGGCGTGCTTACGGCTCGCGCTGTTCCTGCCCGTGACCACCCTGTTCGTGGTCGACCGGGGCAAGGCCGCGCACTTGGCGGAGGTGATCGCGGAACAATTCCCGGACGTACCGCGGCAGTTCCTGGACGAGGCGGTCGCGGAGATCACGCGCGACGCCGGTGTAGGCGCCCCGGCGCTGGTGCGGCCCGGTGACTGGCCGCACAGCCGCGACTCGATGGTCAAGGCGATCCTCGCCTCGGCCACCCCGGAGCGCGAGGACCGGCTCTTCCCGGGTGACATCGCCCAGTTCTCCGACGGCGGCGGACTCGGGCTCGCCCACGGCGCGGCCGGAGTGCTGTACGCGCTGGCGGAGACCGGCGCGGAACGGTACGAGGAGGGCGAACGCTGGCTCCTGGACCGTACGGCACCGCCACCGCCCGGCACACCTCTCGGCCTGTACGACGGACTGGCGGGCATCGCGCACGTCCTGGACCGGCTCGGCCACCGGCAGCGGGCGCTCGACCTGGTGGAGGGCATCCTCGCCGAGAAGTGGCAGAACCTCTCCTCCACCCTGCACGGCGGCCTGGCCGGCCTCGGCCTGGTCCTCGGCCGACTGGCAAGCACGACGGGCGAGTCGGAGCTGCGCGAACGGGCCGCCGAGGCCGCGGAGATCGTCGTACGACGCCTTGCCGAGCCGGTGCCCGACACACCCCGGCGGCGGGCCGGGCTGCTGCGGGGTGCGAGCGGACCGGCGCTGTTCCTGCTGCGTCAGTACGAGTGGACCGGCGACGCCAGGCTGCTGGAAGCGGCGGGAGTGGCACTGCGCCGGGACCTGGACTGCTGCGTGGTGCAGAAGAGCGGCGGTGGCCTGGAGGTCGACGAGGGCTGGCGGACCCTGCCCTATCTCGGTGACGGCAGCGCAGGCCTCGGCATGGTCCTGGACGACTATCTCGCGCACACCTCCGACGCGGAGTTCGACAAGGCGCGCTCCGGCATCCTCACCGCCGCCACCTCCCGCTTCTACGCACAGCCCGGCCTCTTCCAGGGCCGCGCCGGGATGATCCTGCACCTCGGCCGCACCACGGAGCCGAGCGCGACGGGCCGTCACCTGGCCGAGCAGATCTCCGCGCTCGGCTGGTACGCGATGGCGTACGAGGGCCAACTGACCTTTCCCGGGCACCAGATGATGCGGCTGTCCATGGACCTCGCCACCGGAACGGCAGGGTGCCTGCTCGCGCTCGCGGCGGCCACCGGTGGCAGCGCGCACCTGCCGTTCCTCCCGCCGCTGCGGCGGCCCCTATGACGCGGCTCCGCGACCTGACGGAGTCGTGACCCAACCCCGTCCCCACGGGTGAACACACAGATGGAAGGACACGAAATGGCACTGCTCGACCTGCAGACGATGGAATCCGACGAGCACACCGGCGGTGGCGGCGCCAGCACCGCGAGCCTGCTCTCCTGCATCAGCGCGGCGAGCGTTCTGCTCTGTCTCTGACGGCACCGTGATCCACGGCTCCGGGCGGTCCGCTCCCGCGAGGGAGGGGCCGCCCGGGGTCCTGCGCTCCCCTGACCCCGGATGCGAGGCCGCAGCCGTATGACGACTCGTGCCGACGCCGCACCTCCCGCCGCGTTGCTGAACTCCGCCACCCGGCACAGCGGCGCGCGCTGCGTCGCCCTCTGCCTGATGAGCACGGCGTCCACCGGTGCCGGACTCCTGCTGCCGGCCGCGCTCGGCCGCAGCCTCGACCTCCTCCTCGCGCACGCCCCGGCGACCCGTTGGGTGCTGTACTGCGCGGGGATCGTGCTGCTGCTCGCCCTGCTCGACGCCGGCGAGACCGTCCTTGGCGGCACCGTCGACGCCCGGACCACGGCATGGCTGCGGCGACGCCTGACGGGACATGTGCTGGCCGTCGGCCCGCGTGCCGCCGCCCGCTTCGGACCCGGCGACCTGGTCGCCCGCCTCGTCGGCAACGCGGCCCAGGCGGGAACGGCTCCGGCCGCCCGCGCCGCACTGCTCGCCGCACTGGCCGGTCCCGTCGGGGGCATGGTGGCGCTCGGCCTGATCGACCCGTGGCTGGCGGCCGTGTTCCTGGCCGGAGGTCCACTCCTGACGCTCCTGCTGCGCGCCTTCTCCCGTGACACGACCCGCTGCGTGGCGGACTACCAGCAGGTGCAGGGGCGGATCGCGGGCGCGCTGGCGGAGGCGGTGGCCGGCCACCGCACCGTCGAGGCGGCGGGTACGGCGGACAAGGAGGCGGCGCGGATCCTGCGGCCCCTGCCCGAACTGTCGCGCGCGGGCCACCGCATGTGGCGGGTGCAGGGGCGGGCCGCGGCGCAGGCGAGCGCCGTAGTGCCGCTGCTGCAGCTGGGCGTCGTCGCCGTGGCCGGACTGCTCCTCACCCGGAACCGGCTGTCGGTCGGCGAGGTGCTCGCGGCCTCCCGGTACGCGGTCCTCGCGACCGGCGTGGGCGTGCTGGTCGGCCAGTTCGCGAGCCTGGCCCGGGCCAAGGCGGCCGCCGGACGCCTCAACGAGGTACTGACAGAACCGGCCATGACCTACGGCTCCCGCCAACTGCCGCCCGGTCCAGGCCGCTTGGAACTGCGCGGCGTGACGGCGCGGCGCGGCGACCGCACCGTTCTCGACGGCGTCGACCTCGTCGTCCCCGGCGGCACGACACTCGCCCTGGTCGGCCGTTCCGGCACGGGCAAGTCGCTGCTCGCCGCACTCGCCGGCCGGCTGGCCGAGCCGGACACGGGAGAAATCCTGCTGGACGGCGTCCCCTTGCACGACCTGACCCACAAGGACCTTCGCGAATCGATCGGTTACGCCTTCGAACGCCCCGCCCTCCTGGGCACCACCATCGAGGAGGCGCTGGCCCTCGGCCTGCAGCCCCCCTCCCCCGCACGCATCCGCGAGGCGACCCGCCTGGCACGTGCCGACGACTTCGTACACCGCCTGCCGCAGGGTTACGCCACCGCGTGCGCCGACGCACCCCGTTCCGGCGGGGAGTCCCAACGCCTGGGCCTGGCCCGGGCCTTCGCCCACGACGGCCGCCTCCTCATCCTCGACGACGCCCTCTCCAGCCTGGACACGGTGACCGAAGCACAGATCGCCGAGTCCCTGACCCGGGGCGCGTCCGGCACCCGACTGCTCATCGCCCATCGAGCGGCCACGGCGGCCCGTGCGGATGCGGTGGCGTGGCTGGACGGAGGGCGGGTGCGGGCGGTGGGCACACACGCGGAGTTGTGGCGGCTGGCCGGGTATCGGGCGGTGTTCGGAGACGGGGGGCGGGCGTGAACGGCGGGAACCACTGGCGTGGTCGGAGCTTTGGGCGGGGCGAGACGTGGGTGGAGGGGCCTCGGCGGACCGCCGACTCCTCCGCAGGGCTCAGTGCGGAGGCATGGCCCTGGCAGGAACGCGCCGGGCGGCACGATCCCCGAGGATTTCGTCAAAGCGAGGCACGCATGGAAGAGCCCCTGCGGACCACCGACCGCTCCGCCGGGCCCAGCGACGAGGCCTGCCCCAGGCAGGACCAGATCGACGGGCACCGCCCCCAGCGGATCCGGCAGAGCGAGACGCGAGTGCCGGGGCTCCGACGTACCGCCGACTCCTCCGCAGGGCTAAGTGCGGAGGCATGGCCCTGGCAGGAACGCGCCGGGCTGCACGATCCCCGAGGATTTCGGCAAAGCGAGGCACGCATGGAAGAGCCCCGGCGGACCGCCGACCGCTCCGCCGGGGCCACCGACGAGGCCTGCCCCAGGCAGGACCAGATCGACGGGCACCGCCCCCAGCGGATCCGGCAGAGCGAGACGCGAGTGCAGTGGCCCCGGCGGACCGCCGACTCCTCCGCAGGGCTCAGTGCGGAGGCATGGCCCTGGCAGGAGGGGGGCGGGTGGCACTGTCCCCCTCTGCTGTGGAGTGAAGGCCTGGCGGCGAGCGAGCGCATCGGGCGGTGGCCCGGCGTCGGCCTCCGGAGGGCGGCCGGAGAAGGAGCGCCCGCGTGAACGGCCGGGGCGGCGCCGAGCACGGCGGGGGGATCCTTGTGCGGGGGCTTCGTTTCCTGCGAGGCCGGTGGCGGGTCGTGGTGCGCCTCGGCGGGTGGTCCGTGCTGGAGACGGGGCAGACCTTTGTCACGGGGTATGCCCCGGCGCGGGCACTGGACGCGGGGTTCCTGGCCGGGCGGGCCGAGGTCGGTCTGGCCTGGCTCGGGGTGGCCGGGCTCGGTGTCGTCCTGGGGGCGTACGGGACCGGACGGGTCTACTCGGCCGTCGCCGCTCTGGTCGAACCCCTGCGGGACCGGCTCGTCGAGGGGGTGGTCGGGCGCGGGGTGCGGGAGGCCGACGGCGGGGCGCTGTCGGGGCTGACGCAGCAGGTGGAGATCGCGCGGGACACCTTCGCCGGGCTCGTGATGGTCTCGCGCTCGTTCGTGTTCACCGCGGTGGGGGCCTTCGTCGGCCTGTTCTCGCTCGCCCCGCTGCTCCTGCTGGTCGTGGTGCCGCCGCTGGTGGCCGGAGTGGCGCTGTTCGCCGCGTCCCTGCGGCCCCTGGCCCGCCGGCAGGAGGCGTTCCTCGTCGCCGACGAGGCCCTGGCCGACCGCCTGGGTGCCGTCTGCCCGGGGCTGCGGGACATCACAGCCACCGGCGCCGAGGAGCGGATCGCCGCCGACACGGGGGAACTCGTCGACGCCGAGCTGCGGGCCGCCCGCTCCCTCGCGCGCTGGGGTGTCCTGCGTATCGCGTCGCTCGCCGTCGGCGGCCAGCTCCCGATCGTGCTGCTGCTCGCGGCCGCTCCCTGGCTCCTGTCCCGGGGCGTCACGACAGGCGCCCTGGTCGGCGCCCTCGCCTACATCACCCAGTCCCTCCTCCCGGCCCTCGGCAACCTGGTCCACGGCCTGGGCACGAGCGGCTCCCGCCTGACGGTGGTACTGCGGCGCCTTACTCCGCCCCACAGGCCCAACGCCTGCGAACCGCCCCCGGAACGGAGCGCAGGCCCCGACGGCCACCCCGCACCGCCTCTGCCCCGACCGACACCCACCGACCAGCCCAGCCCCTCAACGCCCCTGGGCGACCGGGTTCCCAAGACGCTGCCCGACCGGCAAGGCGAACCGCCGATCCCTGCCCCGCACCAATCGCCATGCCAGGACACCACCCCAGCCACCCGCGACGACCACCCCCACACCAGTCCTGCCCTGCCCGACTGGCAAGCCCCTGACTCCCGCCAAACGGCTCGCGCCCACGCCTCCCCCGCCGCAGCACCCGACAGCCAAGACGGGCGGCCCACCCCAGCCACCCCCGGCGACCACCAGCATCGCCCACCGGCCGTACCGGTCCGCCGGAGCAGACGTCCCACACCGGCCCCGCGACACCCGGCGCCCGCCAACGCCCCCGCCCTCTCCCTCACCTCCGTCACCTTCGCCTACGGCCCCACCGCCACCCCCGTCATCGAAAACCTCGACCTCGTCCTTCCCCCCGGCTCCCACCTGGCCGTCGTCGGCCCGAGCGGGATCGGGAAGTCCACGCTCACCGCTCTCGTCGCGGGGCTGTTGGAGCCGCGTGGCGGGACGATCCGGGTGGGTGGGGAGCCGGTGCCGTCGGCGGGTGCCGCTCGGCGGCGGGTGCTCATTCCTCAGGAGGCGTACGTGTTCACCGGGACCGTCGCCGACAATCTCGCCCACTTCCGGGAGGGTCCCGTGCCGGAGGCGGAGCTGCTCGCGGCGGCCGACGCGGTCGGGATCGGTCCGCTGGTCGACGCGCTCGGCGGGCTGGGTGCCCGGATCGACCCCGCGGCGCTCTCCGCGGGCGAACGGCAGCTGATCGCGCTGGCCCGGGCCTATCTGTCGGACGCCCCGCTCGCCCTGCTCGACGAGGCGACCTGTCATCTGGATCCGCAGGCAGAGGAGCGCGCCGAGCGTGCGTTCGCGCAGCGGCCGGGCGGCACCCTCGTCGTAGTGGCCCATCGCATCAGCTCGGCGCGGCGGGCGGATCGTGTACTGGTCATGGACGGACGGGGCACCGCGTGCGGTACCCACCACGAGTTGCTGGAGACCTCGCCGCTGTACCGGGAGCTCGTCGGCAGCTGGACGCCCGTGCCGTCACAGCCAGCCCTCCCCCTGCGAGATACGGATCGCGTCGATGCGGTTGCGGGCCCCGGTCTTGCGGGTGATGGCCGCCATGTAGTTGCGCACGGTCCCGTGGGACAGGTGGAGGCTCCCGGCGATCTCCGCGACGGACGCACCCTCGGCGGCCAGGGATAACACGCTCAGCTCCCGCCGGGTCAGCGGCATCTCGGCGGCCTTCAGGAACCCGAAGCCCAACGAGTCGCTGATGAAACGTTCCCCCTGAGCGACCCGCCGGATCCCGTGCACAAGGTGTTCCGGCGAGGCCTCCTTGTCGACGTAGCCGAGCGCCCCCGCCTCGATCGCCCGTTTCAGCAGGCCCGGCCTGTTCGCACTGGCAAGCACGAGGAGTCTCGGCGGAGCCCCGGCCGGGCCCCGCGAACGTAACTCGCCGAGCGGCGGGATGCCGTACGCGTCCGCGCACTCCAGATCCGCCGCACAGACCTCGGGCCGCAGGGATCTCACCCGGCCGGGTGCGCTGCGCCACGCCGTGTCCTCCACTGCGAGATCGGGTTCCCGGCGCAGCCAGTCCGCCAGCACCGATCGCACCAGACACTCGTCATGTACCAGAAGTACCCGGATCACTGCCGCCCCTCAGCATTCCGTCAGTCCGTCTGCGGTCGCATTGGTGTTGAACGCGTGCCCATTGTTGGCGTCCGCGACCGTTCATGGGCGCGAAGAACCGGCCAACAGGGTGCGCGGGGGCGCACGCGCGGCGCCCGCACGCCGCTTCGCGCATCAACTGAGGGGGCATGTACCGGGGGCAAGGGGGTACGCGGGGCTTCTTCACCGAGCCGCGGGTCGTCGTGTGTCCGTACGCGGGCCGGGCGGCGCCGTCCCGGCCACCGCTCGCCGTGCGCGACCGGCCGCCAGGGGGCAGATTGATCCCTGGGACCCGTCGCCCGGCCGTGCGAGGAGGTGGTCGGCGTGTCCGACGGGCAGATGTCCGCACAGGCGCCGGCGACCACCAGGACGCGGGTGGGCCGACCGCTGCTGTCCCTGGCGCTGGCGTCGATGATGGACGAGGTCAACGCCCACTCCGGGGCGGTGTATCTGCTGTCGCCCGCCGAACCCGTGCTGGAGATGGCCGTGATGGCCGGTCTGCCCCGGGCCTTCGCCGCGCCCTGGGAGCGGGTGGGGCTGAGCGCCCCGATCCCGGTCGCGGACGCGGTGCGTGAGCGGCGGCTGGTGTGGGTGGGCGGCGAGGAGGAGATGGCGGCCCGCTATCCGCGCATCGCCGTGGTGCTGCCCTATCCCTTCGCGCTGGCCGCGGTGCCGGTGGCGACCGGCTCGACGGCGTACGGCGCGGTCTTCGTGACCTGGCCCGGCTCCCATCCGCCCGACCTGTCCGACCGGGAACGGGACCATCTGACCGCGGCCTGCGATCGGCTCGCAAAGCGGCTGGAGCGTGCCCTGGAGGAGAGTCGGCAGCTGCTGCCCGAGCCCGATCTGCTCGGCGGACCACCGGTGGGCGGCCTGGCCGGCACCCTCGGTACGGTGGAGGCGGCGCGGATGGTGGCACGGCTGCCGTACGGGCTGTGCTCGCTGGATCTGCACGGCCGGGTCGCCTTCGCCAACGCGGCGGCGGCCGAGCTGATCGGTCTCCCGGTCAGCAGGCTGCTGGGTACGCAGCTGTGGGCGTCGGTGCCCTGGCTCAACGACCCCGTGTACGAGGACCGCTACCGGGCCGCGCTGATGAGCCAGCAGACCACCTCGTTCGTGGCGCTGCGTCCGCCCGGGGACTGGATGTCCTTCCGGATGTATCCCAGTACGACCGGGCTCAGTGTCCGTGTCACCCGGGCGCGGGCGGTGGCGGAGATGAACCGGGCGGGGCCGCAGCCCGGTGACACCCCCTCCCGGCTGGTCACCATCTCCCAGGTGCTGACGCTGGCGGGTGCGCTGACCGAGGCGGTGGGGGTGCAGGACGTGGTGCAGCTGGTCGCGGACGAGATCGCACCGGCCGTGGGCAGCCAGGCGCTGGTGGTCCTAGGTTCCCGGGCCGGGCGGCTGCATGTGCTGGGGCACCGCGGATATCCGGACGCGCAGGTCGTGGAGCGGTTCGACGGGCTGCCGCTGGCCGAGCCCACGCCGGGCACGCACGCCCTGAACACGGGGGTGCCGGCGTTCTTCGACTCCCGGGAGGAGCTGGAGCGCCTGTATCCCTCGCGGCACGCCACCCCGGACGGCTTCGCGGCCTGGGCCTATCTGCCGCTGATCGCCTCGGGGCGCCCGGTGGGCACCTGTGTGCTCGCCTACGCGGAACCGCATCCGTTCCCCGCGGACGAGCGGGCGGTGCTGACGAGCCTGGGCGGCCTGATCGCGCAGGCCCTGGAGCGGGCCCTGCTCTACGACGCCAAGCACCAGCTGGCGCACGGCCTGCAGGCGGCGCTGTTGCCGCACTCGCTGCCACCGCTGGCCGGCATCGACTCGGCCTCCCGTTATCTGCCCGCCACGCACGGCATGGAGATCGGCGGCGACTTCTACGACCTGGTGCCGACCCGGGGCGGGGCGGCGGCGGTGATCGGGGACGTGCAGGGCCACAACGTGACCGCGGCCGGGCTGATGGGGCAGATCCGCACCGCCGTGCGCGCCTACACGACCGTGGGGCAGGCCCCGGAGGAGGTCATGGGCAGCACCAACCGGCTGCTGATCGACCTCGGCGCGGATCTGTTCGCCAGCTGTCTGTATCTACGGCTCGATCCCGCGCGCGGTCGGGCCGTGATGGCCCGGGCGGGTCATCCGCCGCCGCTGCTGCGCCGCCCCGACGGCCGGGTGCGGGTGCTCGACCTCGCCGGTGGCCCGCTGCTCGGCATAGACGGCTCCGCCGGCTACCCGACGACGGAGGTCGACCTCGCTCCCGGCTCCGTACTCGCCCTCTATACGGACGGGTTGATCGAATCGCCGGGTGTCGACATCGAGGACGCGCTCGCCGGCCTCGGTGAACGCCTCACCGAGGCGGGAGAGTTGCCCCTGGACGAGCTCGCCGACCATCTCGTACGGCACAGCACAGCCGCACGCGAACGGCTCGACGACGTGGCGCTGTTGCTGCTGCGGGCCCGTTGAACAGGTCTGAACGGGCGCGGACACGACGCGGTCCGGCCCTCCCGCCGGAGGGCCGGACCGTCCACCGTCGACCGGAACCGCGCTGGAGGCCGATCAGTGGGTCTCCATCAGGAGGTCCACGCTCGATGAGTGCGCTCGGTCAGTGAGCGGTACTCGATCACTGGGACCCGGTGAGGGACGACGAACCGTTGCCGGCTCCGACGCCGCTCTGGTCCCCCCCACCGGCACCGGACTGGTCACCTGCACCGGACTGGTCGCCGACGCCGTTCCCGGACTGGTCACCGGCCCCGGTCCCATCAGTGGCCGTCGCGGACGGATCGGCGGTGCCCACCTGGCCGCCACCGCCGACCGCGTCGCCGCCGCCCGCCTGGTCGCCTGCCGAGGCAGAAGCGGACGGGTCGGCGGTGCCGGCCTGGTCACCCGCGCCCGCACCGGCACCCGCGCCTGCGCCGCCGTCGCCCAGCGTCGCACCCGTGGCCTGCAGGGCCGCGGTCACCGGCTGGAAGAACGTCTCGCCGCCGGCGGTGCAGTCGCCGCTGCCGCCGGAGGTCAGACCGACCGCGCTGCCGTCCTGCGTGAACAGGGAGCCGCCGCTGTCACCTGCCTCGGCGCAGACGTTGGTCTGGATGAGGCCGTTGACGGTGTCGGTGCCGCCCGGCACGGTCTCGCTCGCGAAGTTCACGGTGGCGTCGAGGCCGGTGACCTGGCCGTTGTGCAGACCGGTCGTGCTGCCCATCCGGAAGACCGTCTCGCCCACGGTGGCGTCCGCGGCCTTGGTGATCTGGACGGTCTGGCCGTTGCCTGCGTTGACCTCGCTGGGCGCCTGGGTGTTCGCGTCGTCGTACTTGACCAGGGAGAAGTCGTTGCCCGGGAACTTGGCCTGATCGACGGTGGCGATCGGCTGGCCGTTCTGGGAGTCGGACCACTGCTTGGCCGCGACCCCGCAGTGACCGGCGGTCAGGAAGGCAGGACTGCCGTCGCTGGCCTTGACGTTGAAGCCGAGGGAGCAGCGGACCCCTCCCTGGGCGGTCTGGGCGAAGATGGCGTCACCGCCCGACACCTTCGTCCTGAAGGTGCCGGCGGACTTCTTCACGGTGGCCATGTCGGCGCCGAGGCTCTTGACCGTCGACGTCAGTCTGTTCCACTTGGCGCCGGTGACCGTGGAGTCCGCCGTGACCGCCAGCTTGTTGGTCTTCGGGTCGATCGCCCAGGCAGTGCCCGGGATGGTCGCCTTGGCCTTCAGGGTCTGTGCGCCCGCCTTCAGCGCGGCGAGGCTGTTCTTGACCTCACGGACCTTCGCGCCCGCCTTCTCCGCCTGGACGACCACGTTGTTCTTGTCGCCGGATATGACGTTGACGGTCAGCTGCTGCGTGCCCGAGTCGTAGTACGAACCGGCGAAGGCGTCACCGAGCAGGTTCTGGAGCTGCGAGGCGAGATTCGAGGCGTCCGTCGCCTTCAGGGTCTTGGGGGCGGCAGTGGTCGACGACCCGTCCTGCGACGCGTTGGCGTGCGGCAGCAGGATGACGGCTGCGCCGAGCGCCGCGACGCTGCCTGCCGCAATCGCGGCCTTGCGCTTCGGAATTCGCTTGTGACTCAAACTTCTCGACCTCCTGGGGGACCGGAGTCTGTGCCGCCGTACGGCAGCTGTTCTGTTCGGGGCGCCTGGATGGCTGTTGGTACGCACGGGTCGCACGGTGCGTTCAATTCCGTTTGCCAACTCGCTTTGCGCAACGCCGAATCGGCCATGACCCGCGTCTGACGAACCCGCGCGGGGAACAATCGCCCATATGACGATGACCACCGCCGAAGCCGACAAGATCCTCTCCGCCAACTTCGCCCCTTGGGTCCTGGAGCTGGGCCTGACGGTCGAGGCCCTCGCCGACGACCGGGCCACGCTGCGACTTCCCTGGTCGGACCGGCTGGCCCGGGAGGGCGGCGGGCTGTCGGGGCAGGCGCTGATGGCCGCCGCCGACACGGCCACCGTGATCGCCGTGTCGGCCGCCCGCGGGGCCTACGGACCGATGACGACGGTCCAGCAGTCGACGTCGTTCCAGCGCGCGGTGACCGGTTCGGATGTCCTGATCGAAGCGGTGCTCACCAAACTGGGCCGCCGTATGGCATTCGCGGACATCACGTTGACCGCCGAGGCTTCCGGTGAACTCGCGGCCCGCGCGAGCACCGTCTACGCACTTCTCGGCTGAGCTTTTCTCGACCCGATGGGGGGCCGATACGGTACGCAGTCGCTCGACGACGTTCCGTTCAGAACTGCGATCTGAATCACAGCTTCAGGGAATCTGCACATCCAATTCCCATCCGGGTCACCGGGTGCAGGGGATCTGCACACGGTGGCGGCCTTCGTCACGCCATTGGGACGGGAGTGTCGGATTCGTCGCGGGGAAGGCAAGCCCGCGGATGAACCGATGCCGTGACGCATGTGAAGAACTCGCCGTCGAGCCGTGCGCAAGCCTGCACGGATGGGTGCCCCTGGGACTCAAGTTGCCTGGTGAGGCCATGGGTTGATTGGAAGCCCGCGGCTGCAGCGTGCTTTGATCCATCGCACCGCAGGGGCCGCGAAGGGTCACCGGAAACGGAAGCCCGGCGCCTGCGGTCGCGGCCGTCGCTCTGTCCCCCAGAGGGGGGCCGCTCCCCCCTTGTGAAATATCCATACGAAGGGAAGTTCCATCATGAACTCCACCCCCCGTGTTGAGACCGTTGAGATCTCGGACGCCGAGCTCGACGCTGTTTCCGGCGGCCTGTCGATCAACGCTGTCAACTCCGTCACCGGTGCGCTGGACGGCATTGCTCCCGTTTCCGGCACGGTCGACACGGTCGTCGGCACCGTCGAGGGTGTGACCGGCCTGAACACCGCTCCGGTCACCAACCTGGTCGCCGGTCTCTGATCGCGCCTTTTGTGATCGTCGAGTCCCGGAGTCGTATCGCGACTCCGGGGCCTTCGGTTGCCGTAAGAGCCTCACACGGGCTCTTGAACCAGCCGGCTCGTGCGAGCCGGTCCTCTCTCGTTTTCAGGTGAGGGAAAGTTCCGTGCAGTTCCGCCAGCAGGCCCTCGCCAAGCTCCAGTCGCCGGAGGAGCTCGATCTTCCGGTACGTTTCGCCCGCCCTCAGGGCTGGCTCGTCCTGTCGGTGACGGTGGTCGCCATGGCGGCCGCCTCCGTGTGGGCGGTGACCGGCACGGTCACGTCCACGATCGGCGCGCCCGCCATCCTCACGCACGGTGAGGGCAGCTACATCCTGCAGAGCCCCGTCGCGGGCCAGGTGACAGCGGTGCTCGCCAAGCAGGGCGAGCGGCTGCCGGCCGGCTCCCCGGTCCTGAAGGTCCGCACGGCCCAGGGCGACCGCGTCGTCCGCACCGTCGCCGCGGGCCGGATCACCGGGCTCGCCGCGACCATCGGGCAGATCATCCAGACCGGCGCGAACGTCGCCGCCGTGGAGAAGGTCGCGCACGCCGACGATCCGCTGTACGCCACGGTGTACGTGCCTGCCGAGAACGCGGCCTCCATTCCCGAGGACGCCGCCGTGGACCTGACCGTCTCGTCGGTGCCGACCCAGACGTACGGCGTGCTGCGCGGTCATGTGAAGTCGGTGGATCGCTCGGCGCAGTCGGCCCAGGAGATCGCCGCGTTCCTCGGGGACAGCCAGTTGGGCGAGCAGTTCACCAAGAGGGGCCGCCCGGTGGCCGTACTGGTCGGGCTCGACAAGTCGTCGAGCACCAGGAGCGGCTACAAGTGGTCGTCGAAGGACGGACCGCCGTTCGACCTCACCTCCATGACCCTGGCCTCGGGTTCGATCCGGCTGGCCGATCAGCGTCCCGTCGATTGGCTGCAGCCGTGAGCACCGCACAGGAGACGCGGAGCAGGCGCCGTGCCGTTCCGCCCAAGCGTCCCGTCCCCAAGGGCAGGGCGAAGACCGTCCGAACGCCGACGGTGCTGCAGATGGAGGCCGTGGAGTGCGGCGCCGCCTCCCTCGCGATGGTGCTCGGCCACTACGGCAAGTACGTCCCGCTGGAGGAGCTGCGCATCGCCTGCGGTGTCTCCCGCGACGGCTCGCGCGCCAGCAACCTGCTGAAGGCGGCCCGCAGCTACGGCCTGACGGCCAAGGGCATGCAGATGGACACGGCCGCCCTCGCCGAGGTCAGGACACCGGCGATCCTGTTCTGGGAGTTCAACCACTACGTCGTCTACGACGGCATGGGGCGCCGCTTCGGCCGCCGGGGCGTCTACATCAACGACCCGGGCAAGGGTCGCCGTTTCGTGCCGATGGAGGACTTCGACGGCAGTTTCACCGGCGTCGTCCTGGTCATGGAGCCCGGCGAGGGCTTCAGCAAGGGCGGCCGCAAACCCGGGATCCTGGGCGCGATGCCGGCCCGGCTGCGCGGCACCGCGGGCACCATGCCCGCCGCGGTGCTGGCGAGCCTGCTGCTGGTCGCGGTCGGCGCGGCGGTGCCCGCGCTCAGCCGGACGTACATCGACGAGTTCCTGATCGGCCAGAAGACCTCGCTGCTGGGTGTGCTGTTCGCGTCGATGGGCGCGTCCGTGCTGCTCACGGTGGTGCTGACGTGGTTGCAGCAGGCGAATCTGCTGCGCGGCCGCATCATCTCCTCCACCCTCTCCAGCGCCCGCTTCCTCCGGCATCTGCTACGGCTGCCGGTGACGTTCTTCGCCCAGCGCAGCCCGGCCGACCTGGTGCAGCGGCTGCAGTCCAACGACCAGGTGGCCGAGACCCTGGCCCGCGATCTGGCGGCGGCGGGCGTGGACGCGGTGGTCGTGGTGCTCTACGCCGTCCTGCTCTACACATACGACCCTCAGCTGACCTTCCTCGGAATCGGCGTGGCCCTCCTGAACATCGTCGCCATGCGGGTCGTGATCCGGCTGCGCGCCACCCGGACGGCGAAGCTGCGCGCCGACAGCGCCCGGCTCACCAACACCGCCTACACCGGGCTGCAGCTGATCGAGACGATGAAGGCGACCGGCGGTGAGGACGGCTACTTCCGCAAGTGGGCCGGACAGCACGCCACCACCCTGGAGGAGCAGCAGCGGCTCGGTGTCCCGAGCGCCTGGCTCGGCGTGGTCGCGCCGACGCTGGCCTCCGTGAACAGCGCGCTGATCCTCTGGATCGGCGGTATGCGCGCGGTCGAGGGCGGTATCTCGGTCGGTCTGTTGGTCGCCTTCCAGGCCCTGGTCACCCGCTTCACCGCGCCGATCACCCGGCTGAACGGCGTCGCGGGCCGCATCCAGGACTTCGCCGCCGACGTGGCCCGCCTCAAGGACGTCGAGAACTTCCAGGCAGACCCGCTCTACGGCCGCCCCGGCGCCGGCGACTCCACGCGCCGTCTGCACGGTCATGTCGAGCTGCAGAACATCACCTTCGGCTACAACCCGCTCGACAAGCCCCTGCTCACCGGCTTCGACCTGACGGTCGGCCCCGGCCAGCAGGTAGCCCTGGTCGGCGGTTCGGGAAGCGGCAAGTCCACGGTCTCCCGGCTGATCTCGGGCCTGTACACCCCCTGGGAGGGCGTGATCCGCATCGACGGACAGCGCCTGGACGACATCCCGCGCGGCGCGCTCGCCGCCTCGGTCTCCTTCGTGGACCAGGAGGTCTTCCTGTTCGAAGGGTCGGTCCGCGACAACGTGGCCCTGTGGGACCCGTCCATCCCGGACGACGCGGTCGTCGACGCGCTGCGCGACGCCGCGCTCTACGACGTAGTGACGCGCCGCCCCGGCGGCATCCACAGCAAGGTCGAGCAGGACGGCCGCAACTTCTCCGGCGGGCAGCGCCAGCGCCTGGAGATCGCCCGCGCGCTGGTGCGCCGCCCCAGCATCCTCGTCCTGGACGAGGTGACCAGCGCCCTGGACGCGGAGACCGAGCAGGTCGTGATGGACAACCTGCGCAGGCGCGGCTGCGCCTGTGTGGTGATCGCGCACCGGCTCAGCACCGTGCGCGACAGCGACGAGATCGTCGTACTGCAGCACGGCACGATCGTGGAGCGCGGGCGGCACGAGGACCTGGTGACGCGCGGCGGCGCGTACGCGGCGCTGGTCAGGGAGCGATGAGATGACGACCGCACACGAAGGCGACCTGGTTCTCGGCGCCCTCGGCTCCATGGGCAGCTACGTCGACTGCTCGGGGCTGACCCGGCTCGACCTGGAGGGCCCGCAGGTGCTGTGGCTGGTCGCGGCCGGCAGCCTCGACCTGTTCGCCGTGGACGCCGTGCAGCAGGGCCACTGGCACCACCTCGGCCGACTGGAGGCGGGCTCGCTGATCCTGGGCCCGGTCCCCGGCCCCCAGCACACCCTGGTCGCCCGCCCCTTGCGCGACTGCGTGGTGCACCGCATCGGCCTGCGCGAGCTGTACCAGACGGCCGACACCCAGACCTGGTCCTACGACGAGTACGGCAACGCCCAGTACGTCCCGCCGACGACCAGCCCCCTCGAATACGCCCTCGCCCTCGGCGTCGGCCGCAGCCTGTCCGTCCTCTTCCAGGCGCCGATGGCGACCGAGGGGTCGGCCGCCGAGGTGACCGACGACGACGTGTTCTGGATGCAGGTGCCGCCGGGCAGCGTCCAGTACGGCTCCCTGTACGGCGCCGAGGCCGCCGCCGACCTGCTGATGGACCCGGCGGTCTGGCAGTCCATGGTCGACCAGCAGTACCGCCTGCTGACCACGCTGGACCGCTGGATCGAGCAGCTGGAGCGCACTCACGAGACCCGCACGGCCGCCGGCATCAAGGCCGGTGAGGCGGTGCGTGCCCAGGCCGACCGGACGCTGCTGGCCTCCATCGGCAAGTCGTCCGGCAAGCGCACCACGGCCGCCGACGCGGACGCCTCGTATGCGGCCTGCAAGCTGGTCGCCGAGGCGGCCGGGATCACGCTTGCCGAACCCGCGCAGAGCGGCACCGAGAGCGAGCGCCTGGACCCGGTGGAGCTGGTGGCGATCGCCTCCCGCGTGCGCACCCGGGCCGTACGCCTGGACGGCCGCTGGTGGCGGGACAACATCGGCCCGCTGGTGGGACACCGGGCCCTGTCGGGTGCGCCGGTCGCGCTGCTGTGGCGGCGCGGCGGATATGTCGCCGTACATCCGGCGACCGGACGTGAGACGCCGATCGAGAAGGACAACGCGGAGGAGTTCGAGCCGCGCGCGGTGATGTTCTACCGCCCGCTGCCCGAGCGGACGCTGAGCCCCCTGCGGCTGCTGCGGTTCAGCATGCGCGGCACCGGCGGCGACCTGACCAACCTGCTGCTGAGCGGTCTGGTGACGGTGGCGATCGGCGCGCTGGTGCCCGTCGCGACCGGCAAGGTGCTGGGTGAGTTCGTCCCGAAGGCGCAGACGGGCCTGATCGCGCAGGTCTGTCTGGCCGTGATGCTCACCAGCATCGTGGCGGCGGCCTTCATGCTGCTGGAGAACCTCACCATCCTGCGCCTTGAGGGCCGCATCGAGGCCACGCTCCAGCCGGCCGTCTGGGACCGGCTGCTCAGGCTCCCGACGAAGTTCTTCACCGAGCGCTCGACCGGCGAGCTGGCCAGCGCGGCCATGGGCATCAGCTCGATCCGCCGCATGATGGCCGGGCTCGGGCCCGTCATCGCCCAGTCGGTGACCGTCGGCGCGATGAACCTGGGGCTGCTGTTCTGGTACAGCCCGTCCATGGCGCTGGCGGCGATCGGCATGCTCGTCGTCATCGCGGCCGTCTTCCTCGGCCTCGGCCTGTGGCAGGTGCGCTGGCAGCGCAAACTCGTCGTGCTCAGCAACAAGCTGAACAACCAGGCCTTCCAGACCTTGCGCGGTCTGCCGAAGCTGCGGGTGGCGGCGGCCGAGAACTACGCCTACGCGGCCTGGGCCTCGGAGTTCGCGCACAGCCGTGAACTGCAGCAGAAGGTCGGCCGCATCAAGAACCTCACCACGGTGATGGGCGCGGTCTATCTGCCGCTGTGCACCCTGCTGATGTTCATGCTGCTGGCAGGACCGGCGCGCGGGGCGATGTCGGCGGCCGCGTTCTTGACCTTCAACACCTCGGTGACGATGGTGCTGACCTCCGTCACCCAGCTGACCAGCGCGTTCGTGTCGACCGTGGCCGCGCTGCCGCTGTTCGAGGAGATCAAGCCAGTGCTGGAGGCGACGCCGGAGGTGCGCACGGCGAGCACCCGGCCGGGCCCGCTGTCCGGCGCGATCGAGGCCCGGCGGCTGTCCTTCCGCTACACGGACGACGGTCCGCTGGTCCTGGACGACGTGTCGTTCGAGATACGCCCGGGTGAGTTCGTGGCGATCGTCGGCCCCAGCGGCTGCGGCAAGTCGACCCTGCTCAGGCTGCTGATCGGCTTCGACAAGCCGGTCTCGGGCAGTGTCCTGTACGACGGTCAGGACCTGGGGGCGCTCGACCAGTCGGCCGTGCGCCGGCAGTGCGGTGTGGTGCTGCAGCATGCGCAGCCGTTCACCGGTTCCATCCTGGACGTCATCTGCGGCACCGAGCCGTACACGCCGGAGGAGGCGATGGCGGCGGCCGAGATGGCGGGGCTCGCCGAGGACATCAAGCGGATGCCGATGGGACTGCACACGATCGTCCAGGGCAGCGGCGCCGTCTCCGGCGGCCAGCGCCAACGCCTCATGATCGCTCAGGCGCTGATCCGCCGGCCGCGGATCCTCTTCTTCGACGAGGCGACCAGCGCCCTCGACAACGAGACGCAGCGCACGGTGATCGAGTCGACCAAGGCGCTCAACGCCACCCGCGTCGTCATCGCACACCGTCTGTCCACGGTCCTGGACGCGGACCGCGTGATCGTGATGGAGGACGGCAAGGTCGCCCAGCAGGGCCCGCCCGCGCAGCTGCTCGCGGACACCGGCGGCCGGCTGCACGAGCTGGTGCGGCGGCAGATGGCCTGAGAGCTCAGTCGAGGCCGGGCACCGGCGCCCCGGAGGGCACACCTGCCTCGATGTACCCCTCGTAGAAGTCCTTCCAGCCGGCGCCCGCCCCGGAGTCCGGCCCCTCGAACCGCTCCCCCCGCGCCTTGGCGTCGAGGGCGGCCAGGCACACCTCCCAGCCGGCGGCGTTGCGGGCGGCGGTGTCGGCGGCCTTGAGGACGTTGGTGAGGGTGAAGCGGGTGCGCTCGTCGTCCAGCGCCTCCAGGTCGAAGTGCAGCTCGTCGCCGCCCCACTCGAAGGAAAGGCGACGCGGCTCGTCGAGGGCGAGCACCCGGCCGGTGGACTCCGGCATGTTCGGATCGCCGCTGAAGTTGATCGTGCCGCCGGGCCGGGGGTCGATCTCGGCGCGCGAGGGGAACCAGTGGGCGAGTTCCTCGGCATCGGTCACGAACTGCCAGACGCGCTCGATGGGATGGCCGTAGGTACGGCTGAAGCGCACGGCCGGGCGGCCGTCGTCCACGGTCAGATAGGTGCCGGTGAGTTCAGCGGCCATGGTGGATCAGTCCTTCGGGGCGGGGTCGAGGGCGTCGACACGCCTCCACGATCTCCCCCACGGGCCGCGGCCGCTCCAGGAGCAGCGCGACGACACCCCGTATGAGACGGAGGCCACACCTAGCGAAACGTTGCCGTTTCGCTTTCGGAGGGTCTAATCTGCCGGTGTACGAAACCGTTTCGTTCAAGGTTTCCCGGACGACTTCCCTGGAGTGGTTCTCCCATGTCTCAGAACACCCTGACCGACAGCGTCCCCAGACGGGCGGTCGAGGCCGAGCCCGCCACCTCGTCGAAGCGCTGGTGGATCCTCGCGGTCGTCGCCGTCGCACAGCTGATGGTGGTGCTTGACGCCACCATCGTGAACATCGCGCTGCCCTCGGCCCAGGCCGACCTCGGCTTCTCCGACGGCAACCGCCAGTGGATCGTCACCGCGTACGCGCTGTCGTTCGCCTCCCTGCTGCTGCTCGGCGGCCGTATCGCCGACCTCTTCGGCCGCAAGACCGCCTTCCTCATAGGCGTGGTCGGCTTCGCCGGCGTCTCCGCGCTCGGCGGTGCCGCGAACGGCTTCGGCATGCTGGTCACCGCGCGTGCCCTGCAGGGAGCCTTCGGCGCACTGCTCGCGCCTGCCGCGCTCTCCCTCCTCAACACGACCTTCACCGACGCCCGCGAGCGCGCCAGGGCGTTCAGCGTCTACGGCGCCATCGCCGGTGCCGGCGGCGCCGTGGGCCTGCTGCTCGGCGGTGTCCTGACCGACGCGTTCGACTGGCGCTGGACGCTGTACGTGAACGTCGCGATCGCCGTCGTCGCCTTCGTGGGCGGCTGGCTGCTGCTGACCAACCACCGCGACGCGGGGAACTCCAAGCTGGACGTGCCGGGCACGCTGCTGGTCGCCGCCGGTCTGTTCTCCCTTGTCTACGGCTTCTCCAACGCCGAGACGCACGACTGGGGTTCGGGCCTGACCTGGGGCTTCCTGATAGCGGGCGGTGTGCTGATCGCGGCCTTCGCCTGGTGGCAGACCAAGGCCGCGCACCCGCTGCTGCCGCTGCGCATCCTGCTGGACCGCAACCGGGCCGCCTCGTTCCTCGCCGTGCTGATCTCCGGCGGGGGCATGTTCGGGGTGTTCCTCTTCCTCACCTACTACCTGCAGCTGAACCTGGGCTTCAGCCCGACCAGGACCGGTGTGGCGTTCCTGCCGATGGTCGGTGCGCTGATGGTGGCGGCGCAGCTCGGCACCACGACCCTGGTGCCGCGGATCGGGCCGAAGGTCGTCGTCCCGCTGGGATTCGCGGTCGCCGCGGTCGGCATGGCCTGGCTGACCGGGATCGGCGTCGGCTCCAGCTACGTCAGCGCGGTGCTGCCGCAGCTGATCGTGACCGGCGCGGGCCTCGGCCTGGTGATGCCGGCGGCGATGCAGCTGGCCACCGGCGGGGTGGCCGCCGAGGACGCGGGCGTCGCCTCCGCCACGGTCAACGCCATGCAGCAGGTGGGCGGTTCGATCGGTACGGCCCTGCTGAACACCCTCGCCGCGAGCGCCGCGACCGACTACCTGGTGGGCAAGGACGCGACCAGCAAGCTGGTGCAGGCCCAGGCCACGATCGAGAGCTACACCACCGCCTTCTGGTGGTCGGCGGGCCTGTTCGCCGTCGGCGCCGTGATCGCCTTCGTGTTCTTCCGCCGCGGGGTGCCGGAGCAGGACGCGAACGCCGCACCGGTCGTCCACATGTGATCGATCCGGGCTGAGCCGCACCGGCTCGATCCGCACCGGTCCAAGGGGCCGCCGTCCGCAGGGAGACGGCGGCCCCTCTTCGCTGCCATGGTGGCCGCATGCGTAAAACGCGGGCGGCACTCGGGTCCACGCTCTTCCTCTTCCTCGCACCGGGCACGGTGGTCGTCCTGGTGCCGTGGTGGCTGACCGGCTGGCGGGCCGGCGACTGGTGGCCGCCCGTCCGCGCGCTCGGCCTGCTCCCGCTCACCGCGGGGGCGGTCGTCCTGCTGTCGGCCTTCGTGCGCTTCCTGACCGAGGGGTCGGGCACACCGGCGCCGGTCGCGCCGACCGAGCACCTGGTGGTGGGCGGGCTGTACCGGTACGTGCGCAATCCGATGTACGTCGCGGTGATTGCGGCGGTCGGCGGCCAGGGCCTGCTGCTCGCCCGGCCGGTGCTGTTCGGGTACGACGTCCTCGCGGGAGGGGCGATGTGGGCGTTCGCGACGTGGTACGAGCAGCCCGCGCTGACCCGCCGCTTCGGCGCCGACTACACCCGCTACCGGCGCGCGGTGCCGGGCTGGTTGCCTCGGATGACACCCTGGCGCGGTGACTGACGGGGCGTTGGCCTGCCCGGAATTGGGTACCCCCTGGCCCATGCGGATCAGCGTGGTGGATGTGGGATCGAACACGGTCAGACTGGTTGTGGCGGACGCCGAGGGCGGGGTGCCGCTGCCGGTCCACACCGCCAAGTGGCGCCTGCGGCTGTCGGAACACGTGAGGCCCGGGAGCAACATTTCCGAGGAGGACATCGACCGGATCGCCGGGGCGGTCGCCGACGCGAGCCGGACCGCGGCCCGATGGGGAGCGACCGCACCGCTTGCCTTTGCGACGGCCGTGGTGCGTGCCGCTCCGAACCGGCGGGAGGTGCTGCGCACCGTCCGGTCCCGGACCGGGGTCGGGTTGTGCACGCTGCCCGGCGAGGTCGAGGCCGAGCTGACCTTCCTGGGGGCGCGGCGCTGGATGGGCTGGCGTTCGGGACCGCTCGCGCTGCTGGACATCGGCGGCGGTTCCCTCGAAGTGGCCTTCGGGCGCGGCCGGTTGCCCGACTTCGTGGCCTCGCTGCCGCTGGGCGCGGGACGGCTCACCCATGAGTTCTTCCAGGGGCAGGATCCGCCGCCGCAGGAGCAGGTGCGGGCGCTGCGCCGCAAGGTCCGGCACCAGATGCGGGACGTCGCCGCCCGGATCCGCTGGGAGGGTCCGCGCACGGCGGTGGCCACCTCGCGCACCTTCCAGCAGCTCGGACGGCTGTGCGGGGCGCCGCCCGGGCGCCACGGCCCGTTCGTGGAACGGCAGTTGAAGCGCTCGGACCTACGGGCCGCCGTCGGCAGGCTGGCCACACTGCCGGCCGCCGAACGCGCCCGGCTCCCCGGCATCTCCGCGCCGCGCGCCCAGCAGAGCCTGGCCGGCGCTGTGGTCGCCCACACCTCGATGAAGCTGACCGGCCTCAGAGTGGTCACGATCTGCCCCTGGGCGATCCGTGAAGGCGTCCTGCTGCGCCAGATCGAGGACGGCACATCCTGGTGGGCGAAGATCAACAATCTTGACGAGGTGCCCTCGTCCCCCGATCCGGTGCCCCTGCGCATCGCGGCCCCTGCACCCTGAACGAAGACCCTTCAGTCGTTGCGCGCGCAAATTGTCAAGCGCCTCCACCGCAATTCACCAGGTCGAGTGAACTAGATCTTGCGCTCGGCGTGTCGGGGATGCTCCCCCGCCGGTCGGGGTAACTACCGAGACCGAATGCGCCCTTTGCCCAGGTGGAGCGGACATGACGCCGCATGCGGACGACCGCGCTTGCGAACCACCCGAGGCGAACCCCCATGCCCGCACACGGGCCGGCAGCCGGTTCACCATGGTCACGGTCGCGGGTGAGATCGATCTGGCCACCGCGGAGTTCCTCCAGGAACACCTGGACGCGGCGACTGCGCGGCCGGAGCCGGATGTGCTGGTCGACCTGCGGCAGGTCGAGTTCTTCGACTGCTCGGGCCTGCGTGTGCTGTGCCGGGCCGAGTCGCGGGCCCGGGAGCGCGGCGGCCGGCTGCGCATCGTCTCCGACGCACCCGGCATCCACCGGCTGCTCAGTGGTGCGGGACTGCTGGAACGTTTTCCGCCCCTCCCCGCGATCCCCGGGGAGGGGCGGAACTGATGCCAGGAGTCGGCGGGCGGCCCCACTCCGCCTTGCCGACCCCTGGTGCGAGATCGACGGGTACCCGCGACAAGGGACTCGCACTCCCCAACTGCGTGCCTCTTCAGGTGTGCACGAGGACTCCGCGATCCCGGTCTCTCAGAACGCGAAGAGGCTGGTCCCGTAGGAGTTCTTCACGCACTCGTTGCCGAAGGTCCGTTCGTAGGAGACGCGCTTGCCCTGCCAGACTCCGTCGACCGTGACGACGACCGGGTCGTACAGCTTGTTGCAGATCACGCCGTCTCGCGCCTTCAGGGCGTCGATGTCACCGCCGACCCCGCGCAGGTCGGCGCAGGCGAGGGCCGGGGCCGGATGGGTGCCGGAGGCCGTCGGGGCGCAGTTCAGGGTGACGGCCCGCAGCGGGGTCGCGGCGGCCGCGCTTGTGCCGTGGCCGACGGTGAGCACCAGGGCCGAGGGGGCGTAGAGCGAGGCGGGAGCAGCGGCCGGGGTGGCGAGCGCGGCTCCGGTGAGGGGTCCGCAGACGGCGGTGGCCGTGAGGGCGAGGGTGGCTGCCCAGCGCGCGGTGTTCCGCATTGTGTGCATCCTTCCGCAGGATTCGAGGGTGTGCCGACCCGTTCCGGTTTGGTGCCGGACCGGCGAGCGCGAGTCTGCCGAGTCCGCCGCGGAAAAACACCTCGACCCCATGTGTTTCAGTAACCTTGCGTGTTGAATCAGTGGCGCGAAGTCACAGAGTTCGACCGCATGACCCCTGGAACTGAGCGGTTCTTGATCGCCCGAAGCAGCCAAGTGGCCGATTTCCTGCGCTTCGTTAATAGGCCTGAAACATTCCGGTTGAGCTGTCGGCGGACTCCCCCGCACCCCCTTGCGTTCATGGTCCCGTCGAGTAATCGTCATTACATGATTACGACAGAGCAACGAGAGAAGCTGCGCGGCTGGTTCGCCGGCCGGCTGCCCGAGGATCTCTTCGAGGAGCTGGCCGAGCTCACGGTCGACCGCGAGGAGATCACCGTGATCGGCCGCATCCCCGCGCCCCGGCTCACCGAGGACGCTTCGGACGCCGAACGGGAGGCCGCCGTCCAGGGCAGGATCCAGGAGTTCCGGGAGCGCACCCGGGAGACGCGCATCGAGGTGGCCCGCGAGGCCGAGCACCGCTTCCGCCGGAAGGTGTCCTGGGGGGTGGAGTGCGGTGGGGAGCGCGCGCTGTTCACTCACGTGGCCGCGCCCGTGATGACCCGGCTGCGCCAGCCGGAGCGCCAGGTCCTCGACACCCTGATCGCCGGCGGGGTCGCCCGCAGCCGCAGCGACGCCCTCGCCTGGTGTGTGCGGCTGGTCCAGCAACACACCGACGACTGGCTCGCCGAGCTGCGCGCATCCCTCGAACACGTCCAGCGGGTGCGGGCGCAGGGCCCCGACACGCAACCGCAGGACGCCGCCACGGACCGTTCGACGGACACACCGGCCGACGACGACTGATGGAGGATTCGTACACCCACCGCGCAAAAGATGGATGAACCGTCCTCTGGTGCGGGTCCTGCACTCCGCCTTACGGTCGGCAGACCGCCGAGAGGACGGTCGCCATGCCCGCCGCACACCCCCGCGGCGACGACCGGCCGTCCACCACGCCGCGCCACCACGCGCTCCACCGCCCCGCCCTCGCTGGAGCCACCTTGTCCTCGCAGTCGTCCGACTCCCCCAGCACCCCGCCGTCCCTCACCGAGGTCGAGGCCCACGGTGTCGAGCGCATCCCCGACGCGGACCGCACCGCGACCCCGCTCGACCTGTTCCGGCTCGCCTTCGGCGGCGCCAACACCTTCTCCACCTGCGTGTTGGGCGCCTTCCCGATCCTTTTCGGCCTCTCCTTCTGGCAGGGCCTCGCCGCCACCCTCCTCGGCGTCCTCGCGGGCGCGCTGATCCTGTGCCCGATGGCGGTGTTCGGGCCGGTCAACGGCACCAACAACGCCGTCTCGTCCTCCGCGCACCTGGGCGTGCACGGCCGGGTGGTCGGCTCGTTCCTGTCGCTGCTGACCGCGATCGCGTTCTTCTCGATCTCGGTGTGGAGCTCCGGGGACGCCCTGGTCGGCGGTGCGCACCGGCTCTTCGGCCTTGAGCGCAGCAACCTCTCGTACGTCATCGCGTACGCGCTGTTCGCCGGCCTGGTCCTCGCGGTGTGCGTGTACGGCTTCCGGTTCATGCTGTTCGTCAACAAGGTCGCGGTGGCCTCGGCGACCATGCTGTTCCTGCTCGGCGCGATCGCCTTCGCCGGCGACTTCGACCCGTCGTACGCCGGTGCCTTCACCGACACGGCGGACGCGGCGACCAGATCCCTGTTCTGGCCGTCGTTCATCGGCGCGGCCCTGATCGTGCTGTCCAACCCCGTGTCGTTCGGAGCGTTTCTCGGCGACTGGTCGCGCTACATCCCGGCGAGCACCCCGCGCCGCCGGGTGATCGGTGCCGCGTTCCTGTCGCAGATCGCGACGCTGCTGCCGTTCGTCTTCGGTCTGACGACCGCGAGCATCATCGCCGCCAAGGCCCCGAAGTACGTCGACCCGGCCGCCCCCGACTACGTGGGCGGGCTGCTCGCCATCTCGCCGACCTGGTACTTCCTGCCGGTGTGTCTGCTCGCCCTGATCGGCGGCATGTCGACGGGGACGACCTCGCTCTACGGCACCGGGCTCGACTTCTCCTCCGTGTTCCCGCGGCTGTCGCGGGTGCAGGCGACCGTGCTGGTCGGCGTCCTGTCGATCGCGTTCATCTTCATCGGTCGGTTCGGGCTCGATCTCGTCCAGTCCATCTCCACCTTCGCCACGATGATCATCACGTGCACCACGCCGTGGATGGTCGTCATGATGCTGGGCTTCTTCACCCGGCGCGGCTGGTACGACCCGGAGGCCCTCCAGGTCTTCAACCGCCGTCAGCGCGGCGGCCGTTACTGGTTCGCGCACGGCTGGAACTGGCGGGGCATGACCGCGTGGTGGGTGTCCGCGCTGCTGGGCGTGCTGGTCACGAACATCCCCGGCCAGTTCGTGGGCCCGCTGGGCGACCTCGTGAACGGCATCGACATCAGCCTGCCGCTGTCGCTGGTGGCGGCCGCCGTGCTGTATCTGGGGCTGCTGCGGATCTTCCCCGAGCCGCGCGCGGCGTACGGGCCGCAGGGCGCGCGGCTGGCCCGCACCGTCGAGGTCGCGGTGCCGCCGATCACGGGGCCGGGAGAGGGAGTCGAAGAGGGGGCTTCCGCCACGCTGCGGGCGTGACGCACTTCGTGCCGCAGGTCCGCCCCGGTGGACGGACCTGCACTTACTCGCCAGTATCGTCGGGGTGCAACGCGTTCTCAGCGACGAGGGGCGGGACGTACCCATGGCCAAGCACTGGGCGGACTTCCAGTACGAGATCTATCTGGGCGGGATGTCGGGCGCCGTACCGAGGCTGCCCACCGATCTGACCCGGCTGGAGGAGCTGACCGAGCAGCGGCTCGGCCCCGGGCCCGTCGGCTATGTCGCGGGCAGTGCGGGCGACGGCAGCACGGCGCGCGCCAACCGGGCGGCGCTCGGGCGGCGCCGGATCGTGCCGCGGATGCTGCGGGACGTGCACGAGCGGGACCTCTCGGTCGAGGTGCTGGGCCGCGCGCTGCCCGCCCCGCTGGCCCTGGCACCGGTCGGCGTGCTGTCGATCATGCACCCGGACGCCGAGTGCGCGGCCGCCCGGGCCGCCGCGGCGCAGGGCGTGCCGTACATCCTGTCCTCGGCGTCCAGCACGCCGATGGAGCAGGTCGCGGAGGCGATGGGCGACGCGGAACGCTGGTTCCAGCTGTACTGGGCCAAGGACCGTGAGGTGACGCGGAGCTTCCTGAACCGGGCGAAGGCCGCCGGGTTCACCGCGCTGGTCGTCACCCTCGACACACCGCTGCTGGCCTGGCGGCCCCGCGACCTCGACCAGGCCTATCTCCCCTTCCTCCATGGCGTCGGCACCGCGAACTACTTCTCCGACCCTGCCTTCCAGGCGGGTCTCGCCAAGCCGGTGCACGAGGACCCGAACGCCGCCGTGCTGCACTTCGTCGGCATGTTCGCGGACCCCGGCAAGACCTGGCCGGACCTGGCCTTCCTGCGGGACAACTGGGACGGCCCGATCGTCCTCAAGGGCATCCTGCACCCGGACGACGCCCGGCAGGCCGCCGATGCCGG
This sequence comes from Streptomyces longisporus, assembly GCF_039532765.1. Classification (NCBI taxonomy): domain Bacteria; kingdom Bacillati; phylum Actinomycetota; class Actinomycetes; order Kitasatosporales; family Streptomycetaceae; genus Streptomyces; species Streptomyces longisporus. The sequence goes on along the minus strand of NZ_BAAASG010000008.1, from coordinate 102,121 downwards.
AATGGACGGCGTGGTCGTCTCCAACCACGGCGGCCGCCAGGTGGCCGGCTCCGTCGCGGCCGCCGATGCGCTGCCCCGGGTGGCCGAGGCGGTCGGCGACCGGCTGACGGTCCTGTTCGACAGCGGCGTGCGCACCGGCGACGACGTCTTCAAGGCACTCGCGCTCGGCGCGCAGGCGGTGCTCCTGGGGCGGCCGTACGTGTACGGGCTCGGTCTCGACGGACAGCCGGGCGTGGAGCATGTGATCCGCTGTCTGCTCGCCGAGTTCGACCTCACGCTCGCCCTGTCCGGACACGCCACGCCCGCCACGATCGGCCCCGCCGACCTCATCGAGGAATCCGCATGACACCCCCGAAGAACATCCTCGCGGTCATCGCCCCGCACGTCGGGGGCCGCGCCGCCGGCGCCGGACTCGCCACGCTCTTTCCCGGCTCGGCGAACGTCACCGTCGTCGAGGCGGCCGACGAGGACCCGGCCGCCCTCCGCGCAGCACACGTGATCATCACGGCCCTCGCGCCCGTCACCGCCGAACACCTCGCCGCTGCACCGGACTTGAAGCTGGTGCAGTGCGCGAGCCACGGCTTCGAGTACGTCGACGCGGGCGCCGCCCGCGCCCGGGACGTACTCGTGTGCAACATCGGCTCCAGCGGCGCCGAGTCGCAGAACGTGGCCGAACAGACCTTCGCCCTCATGCTGGCGCTGGCCAAGCAGCTGATCCCCGCGCACACGGCGCTCGTCGAGGCGGACTGGGCACTGCCCCGACTGCAGCGCTCCCTCACCGAACTGTGCGGCAAGACGCTCGGCATCGTCGGACTCGGTGGCATCGGGCAGGAAGTCGCCCGCCGTGCGGTCGCGTTCGACATGAGCATCGTCTACGCCGGCCGCCGCAGGCTGCCCGAGGAGACGGAGGCCAGGCTCGGCGGGGCCCGCCGTGTCCCGCTCGACGAACTCCTGCGGACGGCCGACTACGTCTCCCTGCACGCGCCGCTCACCGACGAGACCCGGCATCTGCTCGACGCCGAACGGCTCGCCCTCCTCAAGCCGACGGCGTTCGTGATCAACACGGCGCGGGGCGCCCTCATCGACCAGGACGCCCTCGCGGACGCGCTGGAGAAGGGCGCCCTGGCCGGTGCGGGCATCGACGTCTTCGACCCCGAACCGCCCACCCCGGCCCTGCGCCTCCTCAAGTCACCGAACGTGGTGCTCTCACCGCACGTCGGCGGCGTGACCCGCGAAACCCTGATCCGCATCGCCCTGGCCGCCGTGCAGAACGTGACCGACTTCCTGGCGGGAGGGCACCCGCGGGACGTCGTTGGCTAGGGCCCTTCGGAGCGCCCGCAGGGCGCCTCAAAGGGGCGCGGGGCTGTGTCGATATGCGGCTCCGCCGCGGGGGCGCGACAAGCCACAACGCACCCGCAGCCGCCAGAGGCTCCCGCCCCCGAGCCATTAGGCGCTCTTCCCGGACGACCACGCCGGCCGAGCCGCAGGCGCCCCCGTCCCCGTGATCGACAGCGAGCCCGGGGTCGCCGTCGCCGTCGCCGACGGATCGGCCAGCCAGCGCTGCGCCGGGGAGCCGTCGCGGGCCTTCGCGACGACGTCCGCGCCCGGCTCCTCGGCGGTGGCGGCGAGGGCGAGCCGCTCGTCCCAGCGGGGCAGCAACTCGCCCTGCACGGTGAGGTCGTAGCGCACGTCCGCGCCCCGCTTGTCGTTCTCGGCGACGCACTTGCCGAGGACGGCCACGCCGGCGTCCACGTGCGAGTCCAGGCACAGGCCGGGGTCGGCCGCGCTGCGCAGCAACCCGTCCTTGTCGAACGACCATTGCTGGGTGTCGGCGTCCGAGCACGCCGCCAGGTCGGTCCCGGCGCCGGCCTTCACGGTGCCCGTGATGGCGAGGCAGAGGTCGGCGCCCGCGTTGCGCAGCCGCGACTGCCCGGGAACCGTGGGGAGTTGGGCCGTGCCGGGCGACGACTGGGAGCCGATGCCCGGCGCCGTGCCGCCGCTCGCACTGGTGGAGGCGGCCGGGTCGACGCCGTCTTCGTGGGACCACAGGCCGGCCGCGAACAGACTGGCGAGCAGCCCGGCGGAGACGACACCCACCCCGGTCAGCAGTGCCCGGGAATTCCGCGGCACGCCCGACGATCGCCGACCGGGCAGCGGGATACGGGGCAGGATGCGCGGCCGCCCGCCGCCGTGCCGCGAGGAGCCGCTCGCGCGCGCTTCCTGCGGCGCACGCCCGGGACGGGAGTCGAGGTAGCGGCGGGCGCCCCAGCCGAGCACCGCCTCGGCGAGGAGCACCCCCAACCCGCCCTCGAAATGACTCAGTTGTTCAGCCGCGGAACGGCAGTAACGGCACTCCGCCAGATGCTGCTGGACATCCGGCAGCAGAGCCCCGCCCCGGCGAATCGGAACATCGAGGAGACGGTTGTAGAACCGGCAATCCTTGCTCGGCGCGAGTTCCCGATGGGCATGTACACAACCTTCGCGGAATTTTTCACGCGCCTGTTCGAGTGCCGCCGACGCGGTGTCGGTATCCATGCCGAGCAGACCGGCGGGAACGGTTATGGACTCCGCTTCGACCTCGGTGTGCCAGAGCAGGCAACGAGAGAGTCCGGGAAGAGCCTGGAAAGACCGCTCGGCGAGCCTGCGGTTTTCGGGCGTCATGGACTTCGCCGTCCGTATACCGCGGCCGCCGGAGGGTTTCTGCAGCTCCGGCAGAACGCTGGATATCCGGTCCTCGGCGGACCACACGCGGACCGTCTCGCGTACGGCCACCAGCATCCGGGGGCGCAGCGCGAGCGCGGGCTCGCCCAGCGCCAACCGGTCCAGGACCTGGTGGAAGGCGGACGCCGTCACCATGGAGGCAAGGTCGGCAGGGGAGGCCAGGCAGATCGCCGCATAGTCGCGGGCGGGCTGCCAGTGCCGCGCCATCAGCAGCGCGACGGATTGGGCGGCCTCGCCGTCGGGACGGCCCCTGAGCCGGGTGGCGAGGTTCTCGTCGGATTCTCCGGGAACACCGCCGGGCGGCGGGTAAGGGGGACGAGGTGGGTGGGGGGTGGGCACTGAGCGGATTCCTTCCCACACGCATGGGACTCACAGGAGGGCGTGAATTCGGGTAGGTCCGTCCGGCCCGGTTTTCCGATTGGCCGATCGACACCCGGCCATTACACCCCCCGCACGGGTAGTTCACCCTTGCACAACACACTCATGACCAACAAGGCACTTGGGCAACATCTGCCTCTTTGAAGGTTGGTCAGAAACGGCGACAACTCGCCTCGTCCACATGAGCTTTCGTCATTCCATGCGCCCCGTGTGAAACAGGCGCACGCGCCGGAGCACCGCGCACGCTCCCGGCGCGCACCACCCCGTAGTGCACTGGGTAGCGGCCCTTCTCGGAGGCCCTGCGCAGGACGGCGGCTCTCCTGCGCCGCACGGGCCGCCGGCCTTGTTCCTCCCGCCCTCGGTCGGCGGCCCCGGGGGCGGGTCGTCCCGACGGCGGTCGGCGGCCCTCAGATCTGCCAGGAGCGCAGCCGGTCGGCCGCGCTGTAGACGTCGGCCTTCCCTGACATCAGATCGCGGGCGAGGTCGACGAGGGCGCCGTAAGGCGGGTCGATGCCGACGTCGCTCACGAACATGTACGCCACGGCTGTCGCACAGGCGAAGCGGGCGTTGGCCGAGGGCAGGGGCTTGAGCAGGGCGAGGGTGTGCAGCAGTGCGGCGGCCCGCCAGGCAGGGTCGGAGTCCACGCCGAGGCGGGGCGGGTCCACGCGGTGGCGGGCGACGGCGGCGACCAGCGCAGAGAAGTCGTTGATGGTGGGCTGGTCCGGCAGGACCTCTTCGTGGCGCTGGAGCAGCCAGGGCACGTCGATATGGATGACGGGTGCCATCGGTCAGGCGACCCGCCCCTCACCGGCGTGGGCGGGTTCGTCGTCGGGGAAGGCGGCGGCGAACTCGTCGGCATGGGAGGCGAAGAAGCGGCGGAACGCCTCCGCGCCCTCCTGCAGCGCGCGGTGCCGGGCTATGTCCGCCGCGGCCGCCTCGCGCACTAGGGCCTTCATCGACGTACCGCGCTCCTTGGCGATCTGCCGCAGGTCCTCTAGTTCGCGGTCGCTGAACTCGACATTCAGGGCTGGCATGCCATCACGGTACCGCCGGGGTACTCACTCGTAAATAGCCGCTGGTCACAGCAGCTTTCCTACGGTACCTCCGGCCATCGGACCCAGCTGAGGGCCATGTCCGTTTCCCGCCGGTTGCGGACGGCGCGGCGCAGCAGGCTGGAGCCATGACGACGTACACGAAGATCGACAGTCCGGCGGGTGAGCTGCTGCTGGTGGGCGACGGCAGGCGTTCGGGGAGGCCGCCCGGCAGCTCTCCGCCTACTTCGCGGGCCTGCTCCCCGCTTCGAGCTGAGCCTGACCCCTGACGCGACCGACCGAGACCGGCACCGAAGGGGCGGGCCATCGCAGCCGAGTTGGACGACAGGAATGTGCTGAGACGTATGTCACATTGCGCCCGCTCCATGTCACATTCGACCCCCTCCCGGCCCTCGAAGTAGTGAGCGCGGCACCGGGGAGGCCCACACATGACGCACAGCACCGGAAGTCCGGTCGCCGACGAGGCGACCGATGTCTTCATGAACCATCGGGAGCTGATGTTCAGCCTCGTCTACAACATGCTGGGCAGTGTCACCGACACCGAGGACGTGCTGCAGGAGACCTGGCTGGCGTGGTCGGGCCGGGGCGTCGGCGGGATCACCGACCCGCGCGCCTATCTGGTCCGGATCGCCGTCAACCAGGCCTTGCAGCGGCGGGCCGTGATCGCCCGCCGCCGGGAGAGGTATGTCGGCCCGTGGCTGCCCGAGCCCCTGGTCGCCGAGGACGCGAACCCCGACGACCCGGTCCTGCGGGGCGAGTCCGTGTCCCTGGCGATGCTGGTGGTCCGGGAGGCGCTGACCCCGCTGGAACGCGCGGTGTTCGTCCTGGGCGAGGTGTTCGGCTACGCCCACACCGAGATCGCGGACATCATCGACCGCAGCCCGGCGGCCGTACGGCAGCTGGCGCATCGCGCCCGGGACCATGTGCTCGCCCGCCGGCCGCGCTACCGGGCGCATCCGCGCGTCCGGCAGGAGGCGACCGAGCGGTTCGTGCGGGCGGCGCTGGGCGGGGACCTCGCCGAGCTGATGGAGATCCTGGCCCCGGACGTCACGGTGTGGACGGACGGCGGCGGCAACCGCAGGCCGGCGGGGCTGCGCCCGGTGCACGGCCGGGACAAGGCGGTCCGCCTGATCACCTCGTACGCGGCGCGGCGCGGCCCCCAGCAGCTCGACCTGCGCTACCGCCGGGTCAACGGTGACGACGCCGCGGTGCTGTTCCAGGGCGACTCGCCGTACGCCGTCATGGTCATGGACCTCACGCCCGCGGGCGACCGTGTCAACGGCGTCTACATCGTCACCAACCCCGACAAGCTCACGCACGTGCACAGGGACGACGAGGAGGACGAGTGACCGCCACCGAGACAGCGGGCCGGGGCGAGCGCGTCGCCGACTGGCTCGACGGACGCGTCGGCATCCACTCGCTGGGCAGGAAGTACCTGCGCAAGGTCTTCCCGGACCACTGGTCGTTCCTGCTCGGCGAGATCTGCCTGTACAGCTTCGTCGTACTCGTCCTGACCGGCGTGTATCTCACCCTGTTCTTCCATCCGTCGATGAACGAGGTGACGTACCACGGCAGTTACGTCCCGCTCAACGGCGTGCGGATGTCCGAGGCGTACGCCTCCACGCTGCACATCAGCTTCGACGTGCGCGGCGGGCTGCTGATCCGGCAGCTGCACCACTGGGCGGCGCTGGTGTTCGTCGCCGGGATGCTGACGCACATGATGCGGCACTTCTTCACCGGCTCCTTCCGCAAGCCCCGCGAGGTCAACTGGCTGTTCGGCTGGCTGCTGCTGTTCCTCGGCCTGTTCGAGGGCCTGTTCGGCTACTCGCTGCCGGACGACCTGCTGTCGGGCACCGGCCTGCGCTTCGTCAACGGCGCCCTGCTGTCGGTGCCGGTCGTCGGAACGTATCTGTCGATGTTCCTGTTCGGCGGTGAGTTCCCCGGCCATGACGTCGTGGCCCGCTTCTACTCGCTGCACATCCTGCTGATCCCCGGCATCATGGCGGCGCTCGTCGTGGCGCACCTGATTCTCGTCGTGTACCACAAGCACACGCAGTTCGCGGGACCGGGGCGGACCGAACGCAACGTCGTGGGCACGCCGTTCATGCCCGTGTACCTGGCGAAGGCGGGCGGCTTCTTCTTCCTGGTCTTCGGCGCGCTGACGCTGGTCGCGGCGGTGGCGACGATCAACCCGGTCTGGGTGTACGGCCCCTTCCGCCCCGACCAGGTCTCCACGGGCGCCCAGCCCGACTGGTATCTGGGCTTCGCGGAGGGACTGGTCCGGGTGATGCCGGGCTGGGAGATCACCCTGTGGGGCCACACGCTCGTCCTCGGCGTGCTGATACCGGTCGTGGTCTTCCCGCTGCTCCTCGTCTTCATCGGGATCTACCCGTTCCTGGAGGCACGGGTGACCGGTGACAAACGCGAGCACCACCTCCTGGACCGCCCGCGCAACCGCCCGGTCCGCACGGCGATCGGCGCCGTCTGGATCAGCCTCTATCTGATCCTGCTGGCGGGCGGCGGCAACGACATCGTGGCCACCCGTATGCATCTGTCGATCAATACGGTCACCTGGACGGTCCGCGTGGCGGTGTTCGTCCTTCCGGCGGTCGTCTTCGTCGTCACCCGCCGCATCTGTCTGGGTCTGCAACTGAGGGACACGGAGCTGGTGTTGCACGGCCGGGAGACCGGTGTGATCAAGCGGTTGCCGCACGGCGAGTACGTCGAGGTGCACCAGCCGCTCGATCAGGCCGAGCTGCACACCCTCACCGCCCACCGGCGGCAGGGCGAACGCGTGGAACACGAGCCGCGGCCCGAGCTCGTGGAGCGCGAGCCGCGGCCCTGACAGGGCTCAGCCCTGGTCCGCCACGAACGACGCCATCCGGGCCAGCGCCGCGTTCCAGTTGATGGCCGTCTCGTTGGTCGACCAGGACTGGATGTCGTCGATGTAGCAGAACTGACCGACGCAGCCCTGGAGTTTGCTCTGCGCGTAGGGGTCCTGGATGGACGAGTTCGGCCCGCCCGCCAGCGTTCCGTGCGGCGGGTTCGGGAGCTTCGGGTCGAGCTCGTGGGCGTACCAACGGCTGTGCTGGTTGTGGGAGTTGACCTCGCCGTAGCCGGTGACGTACGAGATGTTCAGCGCGTTGCGGCCCAGGATGTAGTCCATGGTCTGAACCGCGCCGTCCCGGTACTTCGAGGCTCCGGTGATGTCGTACGCCGTCGCCAGGACCACGCCGTTGTTGAGGATCTGATGGCTGGAGCCCCAGTCGTAGACGTTGTTGTCGGGCGCGTACGGCATGCCGTACGGCTGTGACCTCAGGGTGGCCAGGTAGCGCTCGGCGCCCTTGACGACGGACTGGCGGATCTTGTCCCGGCCGGGCAGTTTGCTGGGCACGGTCGCCAGGTCGAGTCGGCCCGCCGCGGCCGTCCTTCCCCAGTCGAAGCCGAGCGGGCCGAAGATGTCGGCGGTGTTCATCGGCGAGTTGCGCACGTAGTCCGCGAACTCCTTCTCGCCGGTGGTGAGATACAGCTCCGCCGCCGCCCAGTAGAACTCGTCCGTCGCGTTGGTGTCGTCGTAGGTGCCGCCTCCGGTGCCGTCACTGGCGGAGGCGTACATGGTCGGGTGGGCAAGCGCCGCCGACCAGGCCTTGCGGGCCGCCGTGAGGGCCTTCGCCGCGAAGGCGCGGTCGTAGGGGCGGTAGAGGCGGGCCGCCTGGGCGGCCGTCGCCGCCAGGTTGAGGGTGGCCTGGGTGGACGGCGGGTGCAGTTCGCGCTTCTGCGGGTCGTCACTGGGCAGCAGGGGCAATCCCGTCCACTGCGCGTCATGGATCTTGTGATGGGCCATACCGGCCAGCGGCTGCCCGTCGGGCACCTGCATCTTCAGGAGGAACTCCAGCTCCCAGCGGGCCTCGTCGAGGATGTCGGGCACCTTGTTCGCGCTCTCCGGGATGGCGAGGGTGCCGTCCCGCAGCTTCTCCGGCTCCCCCGTGCGGGCCAGCTTTTCTCGTTCGTAGGTGCTGAGCAGCTCCCAGGTGGCGATGCCGCCGTTGACGACGTACTTGCCGTGGTCGCCCGCGTCGTACCAGCCGCCGGTGACGTCGAGCGTGTAGTCGCACACGCCCGGCTGGCAGGGAACGTGTGAATCGCCTTGGTTCGGCGCCACGTCGAGGTGCCCGGCGGCCCGGCCGTACCCCGGACGCAGATCGTCGCGGATCGCTATGCCACTGCGCTGTGTGTAGTAGTACTTCACCGAGTCGAGGCGCAGTTGCTCGTAGGCGCCGGTGCCGATGTCGAAGGGGCGGCTGGTCTCCCCGTCGGCGACCAGCGTGAAGCCCTTGCCCGGTCTGCGGTAGTCGCCGAAGTCGATCGAGTGGACGTTCTGCCCGGAGGAGACGTCGACCCCGCGCGGCACGGTCCAGCCGTGGTCGACGGTCGCACCGCCGGCGTCCTTCAGCTGCCAGGGCAGCTTCGCGGTGGCGTCGGTGACCAGGGTGGCGTTCTTGGGTCCGGAGGGCAGATAGGCGACCTGGTTGACGCGGACCCGCGGTCCGGTGTCCGGCTGGTACACCTCGGGCGGGACACCGCCGAGCAGCGATATGTCGTCCATGCAGAATCGCCAGGCGTCCGCGCTGCCGCCGGCCTGGAAGGCGACCTGGCCCTGGGTGGTGTCGACGGGTGAGGTGAAGGTGTACGAGTAGGTGTTGCCGGAGACGCTCAGCTGCGGGCTCACCTCGAAGTAGGTGTCGTAGGGCGCCACTTGGAGCCCCACGACCGCCCGCACCACGTGCCCTTCGGGCGAACCGGTCGCTTTGAAGCTGAACTTGTACGACTCTCCCTTCTTCAGGGTGACGTCGTTCTGGCCGACGGCGGCGTCCCAGCGGTTGGCGGTGCCGCCCGGCACATCCGCGCAGAGCTGTCCGCCGGACACGCCTGCGGTGACGTTGGTGGTGGTCCACCAGGGGTCGATGGTGGTGTCGAAGGTGCCGTTCTTGAGCTGCTCGACCGGGTCGGCGGCGGCCGGAGGGGCCGGCACCCCGGTCAGCGCCGTCCCCAACAGGGCCGCCAGGGTCAGCAGAACGGTTCTGCGTCGTTTCACGTCTGGGCTCCTCGGGCTGAGGTACGGGTGACGCTCGCCGGACCCAACGGGGTGGGAGCGCTCCCAGATGCGGACGCAGCTCATGTTTGTTCGTGCCATGACATTCCGTCAACGGTCCGGACGGGACTGGTTTCCCGCCCGGACCACTCCGGCCGCTCAGCCGCCCGGCGCCTCCCACTTGCTGATCCGCAGGGCCCCGAGGACTTCGCCCGGGTGGGCGCTGGTCAGCGTGAGCCGCAGGCGGGAGCCGCGCGCCGCGTCGAAGGTGAGGACCGTCGGCGCGTCCGAGGCGGTGGCCCAGTCGACCGCAGCCCCGGTGACGGGCACATACCTTCGTCCGTCCCACACGGCCGCCTCGATCGACGCGGGCAGGCTGTGTGTCGCGTCAACGGTGAAGGAGACCTCCACCCGGTCGAAGGTCCGGGCCCGCCCGTAGTCCACCGAGACCCAGTCCTTTTCGCGTGCGCCGTTGAAGGCGGGCAGCAGGGCCGTGGCCGACTTGGCGAAGGCGTTGGACCAGCCGGTGGCCGCGTCGCCGTCGAGCATCGCGGCGGGCAGGGTGTCCGGGCGGCCGGAGTAACTGGCGTCCGCGTGCGGATAGTTCGGGGGCGCCGGGTGCTCCGGTCCGAAGGCGGCCGCCGGGGTGGTCGCGGCCGACCGGGCGGGCGTGGTGCGCGCGGTTGCCGTTCCCGTGCGCAGTCCCTCCGCGCGGGCGGTCACCTTCAGGGTGCCGGTCCTGGTGCCGGCACGCACGATCGCAAGGGCCCTTCCGTGGAAGGCGGTACGGGTGGTGGCCTGGTAGCGCTCTGCGCTCTCCTCCCGGCCGTTGTCAAGTCCGGCGAGGGATCCGCCCGTCACCTCGAAGGTGATCAGGTGCTCGGCGTCGGGCACCACGACCCCGCGGGCGTCGACGACGTCCGCGGTCACGAAGGCCAGCGAACGCCCGTCCGCCACGAGGGACTTGCGGTCCACGGTGAGCCGTACGGCATGCGGTTCGCCCGCCGTGCGCAGCACGTCGGTGGCGACCACCTTGCCGTCCCTGCGGGCCACCGCCTTCAACTCACCCGGCTGGAACGGCACTTTCCAGGTCAGGTGCAGCTTGCCGGCGCTGCCGTTCGGGCTGGTGTAACTGCCGGGATAGGGGCCGGTGGTGAAGGTCTTGTCGTCGCCGGTGGCCTCCGTGGTCTCCAGATACGTACGGCCGTCCGTGGTCCTCTTCGTGTCGAAGGTGCGCGTCCCCAGGGACTTGCCGTTGAGGTACAGCTCGACGGTGTCGGCGTTGGAGTACGCCCACACCTCGACCGTGTCGCCCTGCTCGTGGTTCCAGCTCATGGGCAGCAGATGGACCATGGGCTCGCTGATCCACTGGCTCTGGAACAGGTAGTACATGTCCTTGGGGAAGCCGGCCGTGTCGACCGCGCCGAAGAAGGACGCCTTGACCGGGAAGACGTCGTACGGGGTCGGCTCGCCGATGTAGTCGATGCCGGACCACAGGAACTGCCCGGCGAACCATTTGCGGTCCCGGTCCTTCTTGTGGCCGTACTCGCCGCTCATGGTCCAGGAGGCGAGGTTGTTGTCGTAGGAGGAGACCTCGCGTCTGCCGGGCGTGTGGTTCTCGCCGGTGTTGAGGTGCTCGGGCTCCTGGTAGGAGCCGCGGGTCGAGGTCTCCGAGGAGGACTCCGACTCGAAGAGGAACAGCTTCGGGTACTTGGCGTGCAGGGCGTCGACCGATTTGGCGGTGTTGTAGTTGAGTCCGAGGCCGTCCAGTTTGGCGAGCATGAGGTCGGCGGCGGAGCCGGTGGCGGGCACGCCGTGGTACTTGTTCGAGCCGATGACGACCGGCCGGGTGTCGTCCGCCGCCTTGATGGCTCCGATGATCCGGTCCGCCATGGCCAGTCCGGCGGTGGAGGTGGAGTCGGGTATCTCGTTGCCGATGGACCACAGCACCACGGCGGGCGAGTTGCGGGCCGCGAGGACCATCTCGGTGGCGTCCTTCTCGCACCACTCGTCGAAGAAGCGGCCGTAGTCGTACGTCGTCTTGCCGGTCCGCCAGCAGTCGAAGGCCTCCACCATCATCACGATGCCCAGTTCCTCGCAGACCTGGATCATCTGCGGCGAGGGCGGGTTGTGCGAGGTGCGGAAGGCGTTGACGCCCATCGACTTCATGATGGTCATCTGCCGGCGTACGGCGTCGATGCTGATCGCGGCGCCGAGGGCACCCTGGTCGTGGTGCAGGTCGACGCCCTTGATCTTGGTGTGGGTGCCGTTGAGGGAGAAGCCCTCGTCGGGGTCGAAGCGGTAAGTGCGGATGCCGAAGTCGGTGCGGTAGGTGTCGACGGTCCTGCCGCCGACGCGCAGTTCGGTCTCCAGGGTGTAGCGGTGCGGGGCCTCGACGTCCCACAACTTGGGCTCGAAAACGGTGAGTTCATGGGTCTCGGCCGTCTTGTCGGTGACCGCGACCGTGGTGGTCGCGCGGGCCTCCGTACGGCCGTCGGGGTCCTTGACCGTCGAGCGGATCTCGACCCGGCTCGCGGCGCCGGACTCGTTCACCACCGAGGTCCGTACGCGTACGACGGCCCGCTCCGCGGTGATGTCCGGCGTGGTGACGTAGGTGCCCCAGCGCTCGACGTGCACCGGTTCGGTGACGACCAGGCGGGCCTCGCGGTAGATGCCGCTGCCGGAGTACCAGCGGCTGCTGGGGAGCTGGTTCTGCACCTTGACGGCGATCACGTTCTCAGTGGTGCCGTCGGTGTGCAGCAGGTCGGTCAGGTCGAAGGCGAAACCGGTGTAGCCGTAGGGGTGCCGGCCGGCCTGGGTGCCGTTGCAGTAGACGTAGGAGTCCATGTAGACGCCGTCGAACTCCACCGAGATCCGCTTGCCGGCGAAGGCGGGCGGCAGGGTGAAGGCGAGGCGGTACCAGCCGAGGCCGCCGGGGAAGAAGCCGGTGCCGCTGGTGGTGCCGTGCTCGGTGGTCGGGGTCTGCTCGATGCTCCAGTCGTGCGGCACCGCCACCTCGCGCCAGCCCGAGTCGTCGTAACCGGGGTCGGCGGCGTGTGTGTAGGCGCCGGTCGGATCGGTGATCCCGTCCGGGTTGACCAGCGCGAAACGCCAGCCGTCGCGCAGGGCGACCGTGCGGCGGCCGGATCCGCCCGCGGCGGCCTCGGCGGCCCGGGCCACCGGGGTGGCGAGAAGCGCTCCGGCGGCCGGCGCGGCGGCGGAGGCGAGCAGAACCGATCTCCGAGTCACTCTCATGGCGGCTCCCCCTCATCAGGGCCCAGAAGTACTCACAACTGATCGTGAACAAACAGATTCTGACGGGACGCCACACAGAGCCGTCAAGGGTGCGGGAACGTTCTTCTGCCCCACGCGTCACAACGGCCGGAATTGCCCCTTGACCGGGCCGCCGCGCGCCCAGGGGGGTTCCCGTCCGTGCGGCTCGGCGACGGACTAGGCTGGAACTCAAGTGACCCGGCGGTTCACTGTGAGTGTTCGCGATGGAGTGGCGACGATGAGCCCGGAGTATCCGTTCGACGAGGCCGCGACGGCGCGGGCTGTCATCGATGAATCCGGCACTCTTGTCGAGTGGAACGCGGGTGCGGAGCGGCTGCTGGGCTGGCCGGTCACCGAGGTGGTGGGGCGCCCCGGCCGGAACCTGTTGATCGACAGGGATGTCCTCGCGCCCGCCGGGGCCCGCTGGGACGGCACGGTCGCGCTGCGCCACCGCGACGGCCACGAGGTGTCCGTCTGGCTGCTCGCCCACCATCGTCCGTCGCGCAACGACACGCCCGGCCGGTGGCTCCTCTTCAGCCCCCTGGACGGCGACGCCCCGCACTCCCCCGACGACCCACTGGCCCAGGCGGCGCTCACCCAGTCGCCCTGCGCGGTCGCCGTGTACGACGAGCGGCTGCGGCTGAGAAGGGTCAACGACGCCATGGTCGACGTGATCGGCCTCCCCGAGGAGCGCATGCGGGGGCTTCGACTGGCCGAGATCGGCGGCAAGCCGCAGAGCGAGGAGCTCGAGGCGCACATGGTGCAGGTGCTCGCCACCGGGCGCCCACTGGACGTCCAGACGTACATGCGCACCGGCGGCGAGGATCGCGCACACGCCTGGCTGGCCCGGATGGCGCCGGTCACGGACGCCGAGGGGCGGGTGCGGGGCGTGTGCCTGGCCGCGCACGACTTCACCGACAACTACCTCGCCCGGGAGCGGCTGCAGCTGGTCAACGAGGCGAGTGTGCGCATCGGTTCCACGCTCGGCGTCACCCGTACGACGCAGGAGCTCGTGGACGTTCTCGTGCCCGCCCTGGCCGACCTGGTCAGCGTCGACCTGCTGGACCTCCAGGAGCACGGCGGCGAGCCCCCGCTCAGGCTGACCGCGCCCATCGGACTGCGCCGCGCCGCACACCTCTCGGTCAATCCCGGCACACCCGAGGCCGTCCTCCAGCCCGGGCAGCTGGAGCACTACCCCGCGGGCTCACCCCAGGCCGACTCGCTGATCGCCGGCCGTACGATCGTCGCGTCCGTCTCCTCGGGCGACCTCGACCAGTGGCTCAGCTGGCACAAGGCACGTGCCGAGCGGGTCAAGGAGTACGGCATCCACTCCACGATGTCGGTGCCGATCCGGGCCCGCGGTCAGACCCTCGGTGTCGCGGTCCTCACCCGGTTCCGGCGGCCGGACCCCTTCTCCGCGGACGACGTCCTGCTGGCCGAGGAGATCACCACGCGGGCCGCCGTCTGCATCGACAACGCCCGCCGCTTCTCCCGCGAACGGGAGACCGCCCTCGCCCTGCAGCGCAGCCTGCTGCCCCGCTCGCTGCCGCGCACGGCCGCGGTGGATGCCGCCTCGCGCTATCTGCCCGCGGCCCGGGCAGGCGTGGGCGGCGACTGGTTCGACGTGATCCCGCTGTCGGGGATGCGGGTCGCCATGGTCGTCGGGGACGTCGTCGGGCACGGCATCCAGGCCTCGGCCACCATGGGCCGGCTGCGCACCGCCGTGCGCACCCTCGCCGACATAGACCTCGCCCCCGACGAGCTGCTCACCCATCTGGACGATCTGGTCGTCCGGCTGTCCGCGGAGGCCGGCAACGACGGCAGCCCCGGCGAGGTCGGCGCCACCTGCCTGTACGCGGTCTACGACCCGGTGTCCCGGCGCTGCACCCTGGCCCGGGCCGGGCATCCCCCGCCGGTCGTGGTGCCGCCGGGCGGCGTTCCGCAGCAGGTGGAGCTCCCGGCCGGGCCGCCGCTGGGCCTGGGCGGGCTGCCGTTCGAGTCGGCCGAGCTGGAGCTGCGTGAGGGCAGCGTGCTGTCGTTCTACACAGACGGACTGATCGAGACCCGCGAGCGGGACGTCGACGCCAGCCACCGGATGCTGTGTGACGCGCTGGAGACGTACTCCGACTCGCTGGACGAGACCTGCGACCGGGTGCTGCACACCCTGCTGCCGTCGGGCGGCGCCCTGGACGACGTGGCCCTGCTGCTGGCCCGCACCCGCGGGCTGCCGTCCTCGCAGGTGGCGACCTGGCACATCCCCGCCGACCCGGCACTGGTGGCGCCGATCCGCAAGCAGGTCGTCGCGCAGCTGGACGGCTGGGGGCTGCAGGAGGCGGCGTTCACCGCCGAGCTGGTGGTGAGCGAGCTCGTCACGAACGCGATCCGGTACGGCGCGCACCCCATCCGGCTGCGGCTGATCCATGACGAGGCCACGCTGATCTGCGAGGTGTCGGACACCAGCCACACGGCTCCGCATCTGCGGCGCGCGAAGACGTGGGACGAGGGTGGGCGGGGGCTGCTGCTGGTGGCTCAGCTGACGCAGCGGTGGGGTAGCCGCCATACGGCGGACGGGAAGACGATCTGGGCGGAGATCGGGCTGCTCGACGAGTGACGCTCCGCGGGGCTGCGCGGTGGGGTCGTCTTGCGTCTGCCGGTGCGTTGTGGCTGGTCGCGCAGTTCCCCGCGCCCCTACGGGGCGCACGTCGCGCGCCCTTCAGGGCGCTTCCAGCAGCCAAGGTCTGATGTGCTTGCGGGCCTCGTGGAGGCGGGACTTGAAGGTGCCGAGGGGGATGCCGGTGCGCTCGGCGGCCTCGGTGTAGTCGAGCTGGCAGATGTCTCGGTAGACCAGGGGGGCGACGAGTTGGGGGTGTTCGCGCTCCAGGCGGTCCAGGGCCTCCAGCAGGTCGAGGCGGGAGCCGGCGATGACGCTGGTGGTGCGGGGGTCGGTGAGCCGTCCCGCGTCGATCGGGGCCGGTTGTTCCGCCGAGCGCCGCTTGAGTTCGCGGTACTTCTGGCGGCAGCAGTTGGCGACGACCGTGTAGAGCCAGGTGCTGAAGCGGCTGCGGCCCTGGAAGGTGGGGATCTTCCGGGCGACCTGGAGCAGGACGTCCTGCGCTGCCTCCTCGGCGTCCTCGCGGCAGGGCAGGAACCGGCCGCAGCGCCGGACGACCTCGGGCCCGATCGCCCGGAGCAGTCCCTCCAGCGCCGCCGGATCGCCCGCCGCGGCGCTGCGGGCCAGGTCCTCGGTGGGCGCGACCTGGGGTTCTCCTCGGGAACGATCCACGTCCAGGCATGATAGTCGTATGCATTCCGTCGAGCGGATCGGGCGCTACCGTCTCGAACGGCGCCTGGGCACGGGTGCGTTCGGCACGGTCTGGCTGGCCCATGACGACGAGCTCGACGCACCGGTGGCGGTCAAGGTCCTCGCCGACAACTGGTCGCACCGGCTCGATGTGCGGGAGCGGTTCCTGGCCGAGGCGCGGATGCTGCGGCGGGCGGGTTCGGACCGGGTGGTGCAGGTCTACGACATCGGTGAACTCCCGGACGGGAGGCCGTACTTCGTGATGGAGTACGCCGACGGCGGCACCCTCGCCGAGCTGTCGGCCGGCGGTCCGCTGCCGGTGGCGGAGGCGCTGAGGCTGACGGCGCTGGCCGCCCGTGGCGCGGCGGCGCTGCATGCGGCGGGGATCGTGCACCGGGACATCAAGCCGAGCAATGTGCTGCTGTGCTCCTCCCCCGACGGCGGCTCGCGGGTGCTGCTGGCCGACCTGGGGCTCGCCAAGAGTCTTGCGGAGGCGTCCGGGCTCACGCAGGCCGCCGGTTCGGCGGGATACCGGCCGCCCGAGCAGGCCGAACCCGGCGTCGGCATCGACGCCCGGGCCGATGTGTACAGCCTGGGCGCGGTCGCCTACCACCTGGTCACCGGCGCGGTTCCGGGTGAGCCGGGCAGGGTCGTACGGCCCGACCGGCTGCGTCCGGAGCTGGCTCCTGCTGTCCGGCGGGCCCTGATGCGGGCGCTGGCGCCGGACCGCAGCCGCCGCTGGCCCGATGCCGAGGCCTTCGCTCGGGAGCTGGAACGGCTCGCCGCCTCCGGTCACCGGCCCCGAAGACACCGGACGGCTCTCACCCTTACGGGTGCTGTGGCCGTGGTCGCGGCCGTCGGTGTGACGCTGGCGCTGGTCGACCGGCAGGCCCCGGCGACCACGGATGTGCGGGTCTCGGACACGACCGGCAGGGTGGTCGCCGAGGTTCCCCGCGGCTGGGACCGGCAGGTGCGCGACTCCGGGTGGGATCCGCGGGCGCTCGGCCTGCCTTCGGGCCATGAGCCGGGGTTCGCCGTCGCGGACCGGCTGACCGCGTGGCAGGACCTGACGACCGAGGTCAACGGCGTGCTGGTGGGGCTGAGCGGGCACGGCGACCTCACGGCCGCGGTGAACGCCCTCACCCACCCGGACTGCCACTACGACGGTGCCCGCGCCTACACGGGCACCGTGTGGCACGGCAGGGTCCGCACCTGGGACGGCTGCCCGGGCGGCGGGGCGGTCACGGAGGCTGCGCTCGCCCCGGCGGACGGCAGCGCGCAGACTCGGGTGTACGTACAGATCCGACAAAGTGGCCGAGCGTCGGCGACCGACCGCATCCTCGCCTCCGTACGCGTCGGAAGCTGATGCGGAACACTCGGGCCGCGCGAACTTTTTCGCCCCGGCACGCATCGGACCTGCATGACGGGGCACATCAGCGCCGTACGCACACGCCACGACGTGTGCGAGGAATCTCCGGGAGTGTTGAGGCACATGGCGAAGAAGTCCCCCTCCGTCCACCGGGCGGCCCTGCTCGCGAGTGCGGTCGCGGTGCTCGGTCTGCTGACGGCCTGCGGCAACGGCGGCACGGCGAGCGCTCCGACGACGCTGCCCGGTACGGCCGCGCCCGCCACCGGCGGCGACCACAGCACCGACCCGGCGAGCGCGTCCGCCTCCACGACGAGCACCGCTCCCGCCGGGGCCACCCGGACCGCGTCGGCGGCGCAGTCCACGCCGGCCGGCAGCACGGGAGGCCGTTGCCACACCTCGGAGCTGCGGGCCACCGTCGGGCAGAACGACCCCGGTGCCGGACAGGAGAACTTCCCGGTCGTCCTGACCAACGCCTCTTCCCGCACCTGCACGGTGCGCGGCTATCCGGGTGCCGCGTTCGTGGACGCGTCCGGACGACAGCTGGGCCCGGACCCGAAGCGCTCCTCGGGCAGTCCTACGACGGTGACGCTGGCGCCGGGCAAGAGCGCCTGGGCCGGGCTGACCTTCTCCAACCCGGACGTCAGCGGCGCCCACGCGGCCACCCCCGCCTCGCTGCTGGTCACGCCCCCCAACGAGCGGGACCATCTCACGGTGACGTGGAAGGGCGGCCAGGTCCCCGTCTCCGGCAACGCCTCCTCGGTGTTCCTGACGGTGCTCAGCCCGGGTACCGGTCCCTGAGCGGGCAGGGGTCCCGGCTGATCTCTTACCGGGACCTGTTTTCATTGAGGTCCCGCGCTGATCCGCCCTGAAGGACCCTGCCCTGAACACCGCGCTCGCCGAAATACTCTCCGCCGCCCTGCTCGTCGCGGTCCTCGCCTGGGCGGTGCTGCGCCCGAAGGGCCTGCCGGAGGCCGTGCTGGCGGTCCCGGCCGCGGGGATCGTGATCGCCACTGGCGCGATCTCCCTGGACCACGCCCGGGCGGAGGCCGCCAGCCTCGGGCCCGTCGTCGGCTTCCTCGCCGCCGTGCTGGTGCTGGCCCACTTCTGTGACGTGGAGGGGCTGTTCCAGGCGTGCGGGGCGTGGATGGCCCGGCGGGCGGCGGGCTCTCCCGGGCGGTTGCTCGCGGCGGTCTTCGTGCTGGCGTCGGCGATCACGGCCGTGCTCAGCCTGGACGCCACGGTGGTGCTGCTGACGCCGGTGGTGCTCGCCACCGCCGCCCGGGCCGGCGTGCGGGCGAGACCGCATCTCTACGCGTGCGCCCACCTGTCGAACACGGCCTCGCTGCTGCTGCCCGTCTCCAACCTCACCAACCTGCTGGCCTTCGAGGCGAGCGGGCTGAGCTTCACCCGGTTCGCGGCGCTGATGGCGCTGCCGTGGCTGGTCGCGATCGGCGCCGAGTATCTGGTCTTCCGGCGGTTCTTCGACGAGGACCTGGCCGCGTCCGTGCACTCCCCCGAACCCGGTGAGACGCCCGCGCTGCCGCTGTTCGCGCTGGTCACCGTGGGGTGCACGCTGGGCGGATTCGTCGTGGCCTCCGCGGCCGGCATCGACCCGGCCTGGGTGGCCGCGGCGGGCGCGCTGGTGCTGGCCTGCCGCGCGCTCGTACGGCGCAAAGCGACCCCGCTGTCGGTGGTGCGGGCCTCGTCCCCGGCGTTCCTGGCGTTCGTCCTCGCGCTCGGCATCGTGGTGCGGGCGGTGGTCGACAACGGGCTCGCCGACGCCCTCGGCCATGTGCTGCCCGCGGGCACGGGGCTGCTCGCACTGCTGGGCATCGCCGCGCTGGCCGCCGTACTGGCGAACCTGATCAACAATCTGCCCGCGGTGTTGGTCCTGCTACCGCTGACCGCCGCCGGCGGGCCCGGTGCGGTGCTGGCGGTGCTGCTCGGGGTGAACATCGGCCCCAACCTGACGTACGCGGGCTCGCTGGCGACGCTCCTGTGGCGGCGCATCGTGCAGCGGCACGGCCAGGAGGTGCAGCTCGGGGAGTTCACCCGGCTCGGCCTGCTCGCCACCCCGGCCGCGCTCGTCGCGGCCGTGGCGGCGCTGTGGCTGTCGCTGCAGGTGGCCGGCTGAGCCTGGCGGTCAGTGGTGGCCGCCACCGCCGTATCCGTACCCGTTGCCGTATCCGGAGCCCGAGCCGTCACCGCCCCATCCGCAGTAGGACGGGTTGTAGTAGCAGTACGGGTTCGTGGGGTAGGAGTGCGTCGGCGTCGGCCGCGCGGTCGTCGGAGCGGCCGACGGCGTGGGGGTGGGGCTCGGGGTCCTCGCGGCCTTGGGGGTGGCCCTCGGTGTCGGCGAGGGGCTGTTGTCGGCGTCCCAGTTGACCACCTGCATCTGCAGGTCGGCCTTGGACGTGTCGAACACCCAGCGCTGGGCGGTGCCGTCGTCGCGGGTCTTGACGACCAGGGCGCCGGAGCCGTCGGTGGCCGCGGGGGTCAGGGCCAGGTCCTGGTTCCAGCGCGGCACCAGGGTGCCCTGCAGGGTGAAGTCGTAGCGGATGTTCTTGGCACCCGGCTCGGAGTCGCCCGTGCACGGCGCGAGCTGCACCGAGTAGCCGAGGTGGGAGTCCAGGCACAGGTCGGGGTCCGTGGCACTGCGCAGACGGCCGTCGGTCTCGTACGTCCACTGCTGGACGGACGGCGAGGAGCAGTCGGCGAGTTCGGTCTCGGCTCCCTTGACGGCCTTCTTGCCGACGACGGCGACGCACAGCCCGGAGTCGGCGTTGTGCAGTTTGCCGCGCATGGTGCCCTGGGAGCCCGTGCTGGTGCCGACCCAGGAGGGCCCCGCGGACGGTGTGCCCGTACCGCTGCCCGGGGTTTCGGAGGGGTGGTCGCCGTCGGCCTTGGTGGTGCCGTCGCCGGAGCCGAGGACGGACCACAGGACCAGCGGGAGGACGACCAGTCCGCTGACCGTCAGGACGGCCGCGGCGAGATTGCGGCGGCGGGCGGCGGCGTGCCGGGCTGCCTTGTGGGCGGCACGCCGGGCGGCGGAGCGGCCACCGGGGCGGGGGGCGGTGCCGGGCTCGCGATGAGACGGGGCGAAGGGCTCGCCCGGGATCGGCGGGAGGGGGATCTCCGGGGGCAGGGCGCCGGACTCCTCGGTCAGCGAGGCCACCCGGGACTCCACATAGGCCCGCGCGCCCCAGCCGAGCACCGCCTCGGCCAGCGCGAGGCCGAGTCCCTCATTGAACTGCGCCAACTGGTCGGCGGTGTGGCGGCAGTGCCGGCAGCCGGCCAGGTGGGCGTTGAGGTCGGGGTCGATGTCGACTCCGCCGCGCCGGTAGGTGACGTCCAGCATCCGCAGATAGCGCCGGCACTCCTGCTCGGGGGCGAGTTCGCGGTGGACCTGGAGGCACTCCTCGCGCAGCCGTTCACGGGCCCGCTCCAGTTCGACGGCGGCGTCCTGTTCCTCGATGCCCAGCAGGCCGGCGGGTATCCCCAGCGCTTCCGCCTCGACCTCGACATGCCACAGCAGGCAGCGGGCCGACTGGGGCAGCCGCTGGAAGGCCCCGGACAGCAGGCGGCGGTCGGACGGCGGGAGCAGGCGGGCCGCGACGCGGTCACCGCCTTCTGAGGACAGCTCGGGGTGGAGGTGTTCGCGCCGGTGGTCGTTGTCCCACTCCGCGGCGATCCGGCGGACGGTGACGAGGAGTTGGGGCCGCCAGGCGGACGTCGGCCCGTTCTGCCGCAGGGTTTCACCGAAGAGCCGCGTGAATGCGGCGGTCGTGAGCATTCCCGCCGAAGCGGCACCGTCGGTGCACAGCCGGGCGTAGGCGAACGCCGCTTCCCAGTGCCGGTCGAGAAGTTCGCCGACGGGCTGCAGCGCGGGTGTCGTCCCCGTCCACTTCTTCAGTTCTGCGCTCAGCTGTTCGTCCGTCACGAAGAACCGGCGGTCGGGCGTGGGGGAATTCGACAGGCCCGCGTCTTTCACGGCTGCATTCCTCTCGGGGGCATGCGTCATAAAGTCCATACCAACGGGTATGGGTACAGGATTCGGCAGCTCCAACGCCCACCTGGGGAAGCTCTTTTGGAGCGTAGGTCGAACGGGAGCGGCCTCGTGCACACAGCCGGAAAAAGTATTGTCCGTGCGCCGACAGGGCACACCTTTGCACAGGTCAGGGAGGCCTAACAAGAGATCCAGCGGTTTTCTGCCCTGCGGGCCCGCCGACGAGATTTGACGAACGGTCAAGCCAGTTGGCACGGCAATCGGAAATGGGATTCAGTTGGTCCGCACACGGGTCGCTCCGCAACCATTGAGCAGGCGTTCCACCGCCCGTCCCACGGGTCGGACGGAGTACCGCGGTTCACGTCTCAACCATTGAGCCGCCTCTTCGGTAGGCGCCGGGCGGCACTCCGTAGCGTGTGCGGAAGACCCGGTTGAAGTGGAACGGGCTGGCGAACCCCGAGGCGGCGGCCACCCGGTCCACGGACAGGTCGGTGCTCTCCAGGAGCCGGGCGGCATGCCGCAGCCGGGCCTCGCGCAGGGCCCGCATCGGGGACTGGCCCAGTTGCCGGGTGAACAAATGGGCGAACCGGGAGGGCGAGAGGGAGACGCTTTCGGCGAGCGAGTGCACGGTGTGCGGTGCGCCCGGGTCGGCGGCGATCAGCGCCTCGGCGCGGCGGACCCTGCCGTCGACGCCGGGCGGCGGCGCCGGGGTGCGCGCGGTGGCTGCGGTGAGCAGGACGATCTCCTCCAGGGAGGACAGGGCGAGCTCCCGCGCCGCGGTGCCGTGCGCCACGGCGACCCGGTCGTCCGGTGCGGCGGCGGGCGGTGACCCGCTGCCGGTCCAGCGGGCGTCGGCGAGCATCCGGCGGAAGGCCGCGTCGACCCGGTCGTGCAGGGCGGCCGGTGTCGGGGTGACGACGAACAGTCCGTCGCCGGTGTCGTACGGCCGCAGCCACGGCGCCCAGGACGGCCGTGCCTGGCAGTGCACCCACCAGAACTGCCAGCTGTGGGAGCCGGGTTCGACCGCGTACTCGTGTCCGACGCCCGGGGCGAGCACCACCAGGTCGCCCGCACCGGCCCGTGCCTCGACCGTGCCCTGGCGCAGCCGGCCGCGTCCGCCCGTGGTCCAGGTGAACAGCCAGCTGTCCGCGCCGCGCGGCCGGTTGACGCCGTAGCCCTCCAGCCGATCGTAGCGGCCGACCACGACGAAGCCCGGCGGCGGGGCGGGATCGCCGGGCGCAGCAGTCTCGGGCAATCCGTCAGCGTTCACGGGCATCCTCCTGAAGCACACGGCGACCTAGCGTGATGAGCCGAAGACACCCGATCGAGGGAGCGGACACATGACAGCCATGGATATGGGCGCCGTCGGCGCCTCCATCCTCACCCGGGACGGGCTGAGGCAGTTCCAGGAGGACGGGTTCACGGTCGTACGCGGGCTGTTCGGACCCGACGAGATCGACCGGCTCTGTGCGGAGTTCGCTGCCCTGCACGCGGCCGGGCCGGTGCCCGGGCACTTCGAGCCGCGCGCGTCCGAGGATCCGCTGGCGGCCTACCCGAGGGTGATGCACCCGCACGAGATCAGCGAGACGGCGCTGCGCATGCTGCTCGACGCCCGGCTGCGCAGGGCCCTGGAGGCGCTGCTCGGCGAGGAGGTCCTGGCCGCGCAGAGCATGTTCTACTTCAAGCCGCCGGGCGCGCGGGGGCAGGCGCTGCACCAGGACAACTTCTATCTGCGGGTGGAGCCGGGCACCTGTGTGGCGGCGTGGGTGGCCTGTGACGTGATCGGCCGGGACAACGGGGGTCTGGAGGTCGTCCCCGGTACGCACCGCATGGACCTGTTCTGCCCGGAGGAGGCGGACGTCGAGGTGTCGTTCGCGCGGGAGTACGTTGCGCCGCCGCCGGGCCTGGCGACCGTGCCGGTCGACATGGCGCCGGGGGACGTCCTGTTCTTCAACGGCAGTCTGGTGCACGGCTCACAGCCCAACGGGACCACCGACCGCTTCCGCCGGTCGTTCATCGGCCACTACGTGGGGCGGTCTGCGGAGCGCATCGGGCACTACTACCGCACGCTGTCGATGGACGGCGAGCGCGTGCTCCTCGCGGAGAGCGAGGGCGCGGGCCCGTGCGGCACGGAGTTCGCACCGCACGGGCCGCACTGAGCGGGTCGGTCCAAGTCCGCTGCCGTTCGGCCGCGCCCCGAAGGGGCGCGGGGCCGTATCGATGTGCGGCTCCGCCACGGGGCGCGACCAGCCACGACGGGCCCGCAGGGTGTCGACGGCCAGTCGCGGCCCCGCGGCGAAGCCGCACCAGGCACAGCCAGCGGAGCGTTTCGTCAGCTGTGACCGACGACGGGGTGGGGGGAGTAAGGGGCCTCCAGCTCCTCGATCTCCTTGTCGCTGAGCTCGAGTTCGACGGCGGCCACCGCGTCCTCGATGTGGTGCGGCTTGGCGGCGCCGACGATCGGGGCCGCCACCGTGTCCTGCTGCAGCAGCCAGGCGAGGGCGATCCGGGCGCGCGGGACGGCGCGGTCGTTCGCGATGCGGGTGACGGCCTCGACGATGGTGCGGTCGCCCTCCGGGTAGAGGCGGCTGCCGAAGTTGTCGCCCGCGCTGCGCTCGGTCACCGTGCCCCAGTCCCGGGTGAGCCGACCGCGGGCGAGCGGGCTCCAGGGCAGGACCCCGACGCCCTGGTCGGCGCAGAGCGGCAGCATCTCGCGCTCCTCCTCGCGGTAGAGGAGGTTGTAGTGGTTCTGCATGGACACGAACTTGGTCCAGCCGTGCCGCTCGGCGGTGTACTGCATCTTGGAGAACTGCCAGGCGAACATCGAACTCGCCCCGATGTAGCGCACCTTGCCCGCCTTCACCAGGTCGTGCAGGGCCTCCATGGTCTCCTCGACCGGGGTGTGCGGGTCGAAGCGGTGGATCTGGTACAGGTCGACGTAGTCGGTGCCGAGCCGGCTCAGGCTGTGGTCGATCTCCGTCATGATCGCCTTGCGGGACAGGCCGGCACCGTTGGGGCCGGGTCGCATCCGGCCGTGCACCTTGGTGGCGAGGACGATGTCGTCGCGGTGGGCGAAGTCGCGCAGCGCCTTGCCGACGATCTCCTCGCTGGTGCCGTCGGAGTAGACGTTGGCCGTGTCGAAGAAGTTGATGCCGGCCTCCAGCGCCTGCCGGATCAGCGGACGCGAGGCCTCCTCGTCGAGCGTCCACTCGTGCACGCCGCGGTCGGGCAGGCCGTAGGTCATACAGCCGAGACAGACCCGCGACACGTCCAGGCCCGTCGAACC
Organism: Streptomyces longisporus; assembly: GCF_039532765.1. Classification (NCBI taxonomy): domain Bacteria; kingdom Bacillati; phylum Actinomycetota; class Actinomycetes; order Kitasatosporales; family Streptomycetaceae; genus Streptomyces; species Streptomyces longisporus. The sequence continues at coordinate 77,643 of NZ_BAAASG010000008.1, read as the reverse complement.
GAGCTTCACGTACTGCATCGTTGCTGCTCCTGCCTTCGGGATGGGTACGAAGGGGAGCGTACGGCCTCGCCCGCAGTGCAAGCAGCACGCCCCCGGGCAGCCGGGGCACCGGTCGTTGCTGCCCGCAGGTGACCGCCCGGCGTGGGAGCCGCCTTGCGGTCGGCGCGCTCGCGCATCCTCGGCGCAGGTGACCGGCGCCCGGCCGGTCGTGGCCCTGCGGGAGGAACCCGATGCCGACACGTGCGACGAAGACCAAGCCGAAGCTGCTGATGGGAACGGCGGCGCAGACCCTCGCCCTGCCCCTCATGCTGGTCTCGCCCGCATGGAGCAGTCCCAGTCCCCCGCCGGAACCGTCGACGCTGTGCGCACCCGCGGGGGTCCTGCGGGGCGCGAACGGTCAGCGTGCCGTGGTCAGCCTGTGCGCGGGCAGCGGCACCCCGACGATGGCGATGTCGGCTCCGGCGACCTGCACCGGTCCGGGGGAGGACGACGACGACCGCGCCTGTCTGACCTCGGGCACCTGGACCGCGCGGAAGGGCGGCGTGACGGCCGCCTCCGGGAAGCTGCCCGGAGGCGGCGAGTATCCCGGCCCGGGGACGTACGACGTGACGGCCGACGTCCGCGTGAAGTCGTCACCCGCCGGACTGAATCTGCACGGCACCGTCCACGCCACGCTGACCCTGACCGCACCCAAGCCGCCGGCCACGCACCGCATCGAGGTCGACCGGACCACGCTGCAGCGCGGTGCAGCGACCACGCTGACGTACCGGATCTACCGTGACAGCGAACAAGGGGACGGCAGCGCGCGGTTCGGGCTGATCGGGGAGGAGAGTTCGGGGGTGCGGCTGTCCACGTCGGACGCCCGCTGCGTCAACCCGCTGACCGGCCGCTATCCCGCGACGACCAGGAACGCGTACGCCCTCGACTGCGCCCTCACCGACCTGCAGCCGGGTCACCCGGCCACGGTCGTGGTCCGCGCCTCGGTGGGGTCCGCCTGCTCGACGGTCGTCTCCAAGCTGGGCTACTGGATGCCCCAGGGGCAGACGCTGCACACCGGGGGCATGCTGGAGGGGCCGACGGTCCGCTGCGCCTGAGCCGTCACCGCCCCTCGACCAGATCCAGCGCCCGTTCCCAGCCGAACTCCGGTCGCGTGCCGTCCTCTTCCGGCTCGCCGGAGTACGGCTCGCCGAACCGGACGCCCATCCCGCGCAGCCGTACCAGGCTGTCCCGGTAGGCGGGATGGGCGGCCAGCGCGTCGGCCACGCACGGGAGTACGGCGACCGGGACGCCCAGGCCGTGGGCCTCGCACAGGGTGGCCACCGCGAGGGTGTCGGCGAGCCCGGCCGCCCATTTGTTGACGGTGTTGAAGGTGGCGGGCGCGACCACGACGGCGTCCGGCGGCGGGAAGGGGCGGGGGTCGCCGGGGGTGCGCCAGGCGGAGCGTATGGGGCGGCCGGTCTGCGCCTGGACGGCGGCGGTGTCGAAGAAGCCGTTCATGGCGACCGGGGTGGCGATGACGCCGACCTCCCAGTCCCGCTCCTGTGCGGCGGTGATCAGCTTGCTGACGTCCGCGGCGATCCCGGCGGCGCACACGACGACGTAGAGGAAGGGCTTCTCGGCCTGTTCGGTCATCCGCGAAACCCTACTCACCGCCGAACGCTAGGCGAGCGGGAAGGACCGTCCCCGTTCGGCCTCGGGCCGCGGGCCGTGGATGCGGCGCTGCTTCTCCTCGATCGGCACGTCGTTGATGCTGGCCTCGCGCCGGGTCATCAGGCCGTGCTCGTCGAACTCCCACAGTTCGTTGCCGTAGGAGCGCCACCACTGGCCGTCGGCGTCGCGGGACTCGTACTGGAAGCGGACCGCGATGCGGTTGCCGTCGAAGGCCCACAGGTCCTTGCGCAGCGCGTAGTCCAGCTCGCGCTCCCACTTCGCGGTCAGGAGTTCGACGATCTCGGCCCGTCCGGTGACGAAGGTGTCGCGGTTGCGCCACACCGAGTCCTCCGAGTAGGCGAGTGCCACCTTGTGCGGGTCGCGGGTGTTCCAGGCGTCCTCGGCGGCCTGGACCTTCTGCGCGGCCGTTTCGCGGGTGAACGGGGGCAGGGGTGGGCGGTCGGCGGCCATGAATTCCTCCTCGAAGGGCGTACAGCGACGGAGAACGAGCGTTCTCCCTCGGGCTGCTACCGTAGGAGAACGCTCGTTCTCGCGTCAAGCGGGCACATCAAGGGGAGGTCGTACGCCGCATGGCCGTCATGGACAGTGCAGTCGCCCGGGAGCAGGCGCTGGATGCCGCGGAGGAGCTGTTCTACGGGCGGGGCATCCAGTCCGTCGGCATGGACGACATCCGCGGCGCCTCGGGTGTCTCGCTCAAGCGGCTCTACCAGCTGTTCCCGGCGAAGGAGCAGCTGGTGGAGGCGTATCTGGAGCGGCGCGACGTGCGCTGGCGCGGCCGCCTGGCCGAGTTCGCCCAGCAGCAGGAGGGGCCCGAGGAGCGGATCCTGGCGGTCTTCGACTGGCTGGAGCTGTGGTTCGGCGAGGACGGCTTCCGTGGCTGCGCGTGGATCAATTCCTACGGCGAGCTGGGCGCCTCGTCGGCCCGGGTGGCGGCCCAGGTGCGGGCGCACAAGGGGGCGTTCCGGGAGTATCTCGGCGGGCTCGTGGCGGACGCGGGGCTGCCCGGCGCCCTGGCCGGGCAGCTGTTCCTGCTGGCCGAGGGCGCCATGGTCACCGCCGGGATCACCCGGAGCACCGAGCCCGCCCGAGAGGCGCGCGAGGCGGCACGGCTGCTGCTGCGGGCGGGCTGAACCTTGGAGCCCGTGTCATATCCCCGGCCGGATCAGCGCGCGGCGTCACGGGGGTCCCCCCGCGCGAGGTTGTTCGAGCGTGCGTGCCAGGCGTCGCGCGCCCGGCCGGGGATATGACACAGGCCCTTCGGCTCTCAGCCCCCGGACACGGTGATCGCGCCGACCGGGCAGGCCCGGGCCGCTTCCCGCACCATCGGGTCGCCGCCGCCGTCCTCCCGGCCCGGCAGCAGCGTGCTGAATCCGTCGTCGTCCTGGGTGAAGACGCCCGGGGCGGCCAGGGCGCACTGGCCCGCGCCGATACAGACGTCCTTGTCGATCTCGATGTGTGTGTCGGTGTGCATGGCCTTGAGCCTCTTACCAGGTCACGGGGAGTTCCAGCATCCCCTGGATCGTGTCGCCGGGTTTGAAGGGAATCTCGTCGGCCGGGGCGGCCAGGTGCAGCGTGGGCAGCCGGTCGAAGAGGGTGTGCAGGGCGATCTCCAGCTCGGCGCGGGCCAGGTTCTGGCCCAGGCACTGGTGGATGCCGAAGCCGAAGGCGACGTGGTGGCGGGCGGAGCGGTGCCAGTCGAGGCTGTCGGGGGCGGGGTAGACGTCCTCGTCGCGGTTGATGACCGAGGTCGCGAAGACCACGCCGTCGCCGGCCCGGATCGTCGTGCCGCCGGCCTCGATGTCCTCGGTGGCCCGGCGCAGCAGACCGTCCGCGATCGACAGCATGCGCATCAGCTCCTCCACGGCGCCGGGCAGGAGCTCCGGGTCATCGCGCAACTCGGCCAGCTGCTCCGGGTGCTGGAGGAGGGTGAAGGTGCCCAGGGAGATCATGTTGGCGGTCGTCTCGTGGCCGGCGACCAGCAGAATCGTCGCGAACGAGATGACTTCCTGGCGGTCGAGCACTCCCTCGCGCAGCTGCAGGTGGACGAGTTCGTCCAGCACGCCGTCGCCGGGCTCCGGCTGTTTCAGCTTGCTGTCGATCAACTCATCGAAGTATGCGTCCAGTTGGTTGCGCGCGTCCTGCACGTCGTCGACCGTGGGGCCGCGCAGCAGCCGGCGTGACTGTCCCTCGAAGAACTCGTGGTCGGCATACGGGACGCCGAGCAGCGCGCAGATCACCATCGACGGCACGGGCAGCGCGAAGGCGTTCACCAGCTCGGCGGGCGGCCCCTGCGCGATCATGGCGTCGAGGCGCTCGTCCACGATCCGCTGGATCTGCGGCCGCAGTTCGACGGCGCGCCTGAGGGTGAAGCTGGGCACCATCATCCGCCGCTGCGTGCGGTGTTTCGGGTCGTCGACGCCGAGCAGCGCGACCCTGCGGTTCCTCACTGCAGCGAACCGCTCGGTGGGCGCCGGGAAGTCGGGATGGGTGCGGTCGGTCGACAGGCGCTGGTCGGAGAGCAGCTCGCGGGCGAGGGCGTGCCCGGTGACGAGCCAGGCCGGACGGCCGTCGTAGAGCGTGATCCGGCTCAGCGGGCGGGTGGCGCGCAGCGGGTCGTAGGCGGTGGGCGGGTGGTAGGGGCAGGTCCGGTCCTGGGGGAACGCGACGGGTTCCGTTTCCGTCATGGAAGACCTCGCAGACGAAGAGTGCGTCGTGCAGATCTTCATTAGATGCCCGGGGCATCTATGGGACGACGTGAAGTTCGGCCAGATCGGTGGCGCGGGCATTCTGGCCGGAGATGCTCGCTCGGGCATCTCGAATCGGGCCGGGGCGGCGGTGGCCGCCTCCACAATCCGTCCATGTCCGGAGCCGTTGCGGGGTCGGCCCGTGACCGATCCGCTGACGAGTGGCGTGATCACGCCTCCAAAGGGCAGTGCGGTATGGATGAATCTTGCGTGCACCGGTGTTAAGTGCGGTGCCAGTCAGCTGCAGAACTCGACGATGGGACGGATGACATGCCTCTTGAGGGCGAGTACGAACCCAGCCCGGAGCAGCGGGTACGCGAGCAGGTGGAGCTGTACGAGAGCTCCGGCGGCACAAAGGGGACAACGCTCCTTGACACCGGCCTGCCCGTCGTCCTGGTCACGACCCGGGGTGCGAAGAGCGGCAAGCTCCGCAAGACGCCTCTGATGCGCGTGGAGCACGAGGGGCGCTACGCCCTGGTCGCCTCGCAGGGCGGCGCGCCCAAGCACCCGGTCTGGTACCACAACGTCAAGGCAGATCGCCGTGTGGAGCTCCAGGACGGTCCCGCCAAGCAGGACATGACGGCCCGGGAAGTCACCGGTGCGGAGAAGGCCGAGTGGTGGGAGCGTGCCGTGGCCGCGTATCCGCCGTATGCCGACTACCAGAAGAAGACGGACCGGGAGATCCCGGTGTTCGTGCTGGAACCGGTCGACGGGGAGCACTGATCCGGGCCGGGTCCGGCTGTCTCCGGCACCGGGCGCTCCCACAGCCGCCCGACCGGCGGCTGGACCGGGCCGGAAAAAATTCTTCGTTCGAGGACGCATGAACCGGGTGGCGCCGGGAACGCGTGCGTCAGGCCCCGCCGCGTTCCCCCGTCGCGGCGGGGCTTTCGCGTGCCTCATCGGCGGGCCGGTCGGTGATGTCGAGGAAGATCTCGGCGGCCTCGGGCACGGTGTTCGCGAGGGACCGCTTGATCCGTACGGCGACCTCCTCGACCTGCTCGCTGTCCAGGCCGGGGACCAGGTCGACGCGAGCGGCCACGAGGGCCGTGTCGAGGCCCGTCTTCATCGTGAACAGCGCCTCCACGCTGTCGATCTCGGGCTGGGCCTCCAGCAGGGACCGGATCCGGGCCGCCGTGCGCGGGTCGGCGGACTCCCCGATCAGCTGGTCGCGGGCCTCGCGGCCCAGGTGGTAGGCGACGAAGACGAGCAGTGCGCCGATCGCCAGCGAGGCGGAGGCCTCCCACACCACCTGCCCGGTGATCATGTGCAGCGCCATGCCCGCGGCGGCCAGTGTCACGCCGAGCACCGCCGTGCCGTCCTCGGCGACCACCGTGCGCAGCGCCGGATCGCGCAAGAGCTGTGTGCCGCCCTGGCGGCGCACCTGGTGCAGGGCCCGCGCCAGTGAGATGCCCTCCGCGACGAAGGCGACGCCCAGCACGATCAGGCCCGCGACATAACCGCTCAGTTTCTCCTCGGCCCCGTTCTTGAGAGCCTCGGCGCCCTGGAAGAAGGAGAAGCAGCCGCCCATGACGAAGATCCCGACGGCTGCCAGGAGTGACCAGAAGAACCGTTCCTTGCCATAGCCGAAGGGATGCCGCTTGTCGGCCGGCCGACGGCTGCGACGCAGCGCGGCCAGCAGGAAGACCTCGTTGAAACTGTCGGCCACCGAGTGCGCCGCCTCCGACAGCAGCGCCGGTGATCCGGCGATCAGGCCGCCGGCGGCCTTGGCCACCGCGATCAGCAGATTGGCGGCGAGCGCCACCACCACGGTGACGTGTGTCCTACGGTCCGCCTTGTCGTTCGAGGATGTCGAGGATGTCCCGCTCACCTTCGCCGACTGCCCCGCTCGTGGCAGCTCACACCGCGCGCGTGGAATCCGGGGGAATCGAGGGAATGCGGGGAACCCGGTCACCAGACACGGGGAACCGGTCATCAGGGGACAGGCAACGCAGGGAGGAACCATGGGCGGCGGGGGCAACAGCAGCTACGGGCAGACGGCGTTCAAGCGGTCCAAGAGCCACTTCACGGACCGGATCACGGCGGACGGCCGGGACGGGTGGCCCGTGGAGGCGGGCCGTTACCGGCTGGTGGCCAGCCGTGCGTGTCCGTGGGCGAGCCGGGCGCTGGTCTCGCGCCGGCTGCTCGGCCTCGAGGAGGCCCTCTCGCTGGGCATCGCCGATCCGATCCAGGACGACCGCAGCTGGCGGTTCTCCCTGGACCCGGACGGCCGCGACCCGGTCCTCGGCATCCGCTTCCTCAGCGAGGCCTACGACCGGCGGGAGACCGGCTACCCGGGTGGCGTGAGCGTGCCCGCGATCGTCGACATACCCAGCGGGAAGCTGGTCACCAACGACTACCAGCAGCTCACCCTGGACCTGGCCACCGAGTGGCGGGCCCTGCACCGCGAGGGGGCGCCGGACCTGTACCCGTACGCCCTGCGCGACGAGATCGACTCGGTGATGGCGGACGTCTACGAGGACGTCAACAACGGTGTGTACCGGGCGGGTTTCGCCACGGACCAGGAGGAGTACGAGGCGGCGTGCGCCGGTGTCTTCCGGCGGCTGGAGCTGCTGACACCGCGGCTTGAGCGACAGCGTTATCTGGTCGGCGACACGATCACGGAGGCGGACATCCGGCTGTTCACCACCCTGGTGCGTTTCGACGCCGTCTACCACGGCCACTTCAAGTGCAACCGCTTCAAGCTCGCGGAGAGTCCGGTCCTGTGGGCGTACGCCCGCGACCTCTACCAGACGCCCGGCTTCGGTGACACCGTCGACTTCGACCACATCAAACGGCACTACTACCAGGTGCACACCGGCATCAACCCGACCCGGATCGTGCCCCTCGGGCCGGACCTGTCCGGGTGGCTGACGCCCCATCACCGTGAGGAGCTGGGCGGCCGGCCGTTCGGCGACGGGACGCCGCCGGGGCCCGTCCCGGCGGACGAGGAGGTTGCCGCGCCGGGCCGGCCCTGACCGACGAAGGAGACAGACGTGGCAAAGACGAAGAAGAGGAAAATGAAGCTGCCCCTCGCCTACAAGCCCCTGGGGTTCGCCATGGGCTGGGCCAGCGGTGCGATCGCCTCTCTCGCCTTCCGCAAGACGTGGATGGCGCTGCGGCACGAGGAGGACGCGCCCGACGCCCTCGACCGGGACCGCGGCTGGGGAGAGATCCTGCTGGCGGCGGCGGTCCAGGGCGCCCTGTTCGCCGTGGTGCGCAGTGCGGTGGACCGCACGGGAGCGAAGGCCATCGAGCGCTCCACCGGCGTCTGGCCGGCCGACGACCAGGGCGGCCGGGACTGACACCGGCAGGGATCTGTCCGGTGGATCGGGCTGGTGGCCTCCTGCGCCCCGCGCCGTGAGGCCAGGCCGGTCCGCCGGACAGGTCCGTCTCAGAGCCGGTGTCGTATCCCTGGTCGGACCAGCGCGCGGCGTCATGGGCCCCCGCGCGAGGTCGTTCGAGCGGGGGGAGCGTGCGATCGCAAGGCGCTGAAGCGCCCTCGACGGGAGTCCTCCCCCCGCTCGAGCGAAGCCGAGAGTGGGGAGGAGCTACCAGGGCGTTTCGGCAACGCCGCTGGGGCCCCACGCCCTTGAGGCAGTCGGGGAGTGCCTGCCAGGCGTCGCGCGCCCGGCCGGGGACATGACACAGGCTCTCAGCCCTGCTTGGGCGCCGTCGGTGTGGTGCGGCGCAGGGTGAAGGAGTGGCCTGCCGGGTCGGCGTAGCCGCGCTCCTCGAAGGGGCCGGACGCGTCCTTCGTGTCCAGAGGGCGTCCGCCGAGTTCGATCACCTTGCGTTCCACCGCGTCCAGGTCCTCCACCATGAAGTCCAGATGGACCTGGAGGGAGTTCTCGGGGCGCGGCCAGCTGGGCGGCGTCGCGTTCACATCGCGGCGGAAGGCCAGCCGGGTGCCGTCGGCGCCCCTGATCTCCACGCGGTTGGCGGTCGCGTCCGTCTCCTCGGCCGCCAGCAGCTCCTTGTAGAACACGGCGAGCTTCTCGGGCTCGAGGCAGTCGAGCACCAGATAACCCGCTTCCACCAGTGGCATGTCTCCTCCGAACGGTCCGGGGCGCGGGACTTCGTGTCCCGCGGCCCTGTACCTCACGGATATCCCGGTCCGGCGGATTCAGTCGGCGGCCGTACGCTCCCCCGCCGCACGTGGCCGTGCCCGGATCTCCGCCAGCCGTGCCGCCGCAGCGCTCAACAGCAGGTCCAGGGCGGCCGGATAGGAGCTGCGGGGCATGTCGGCCACGAGGTGGCGGGCCGTCGCGGCGATGTGCGGGTGCGTGTCGGCGGGCAGCCGGGCGTAGGTGGCCCGCCACACCCCCGCCTCCCCCTCCTGGGCGGACTTCGGCAGCGCCGTGCTCGCCGAGTCGAGGGCGCCGAAGGCGAGGGACTGGTCGACGAAGGCGTGGTAGATCCGCACCGCCTCGGCGTCCGGGAAGCCGGCGTCCCGCAGCACACCGAGGATGGTCTCGACGGCCTGGATCTCGTACGCCCGCCCCGTCACCCGGTACGAGCTCAGGACGGCCGCCCGCGGATGGGCGAGGGCGCCCGCGTGCATGCGCAGACCGAGATCGCGCAGGTCGGATCGCCAGTCGCCGGTGGGCCGCCAGATGCGCAGGGTACGGCCGATGAGCTCGTCGGCGATGGCCAGCATCAGGTCGTCGGTGTGCCGGAAGTAGCGGTACAGCGAGCTCGGATCGGCGCCGAGGGCCCGCCCGAGGCGGCGGACGGACAGGGCCTCCGCACCGTGCTCCTCGATCAGTCTGAGGGCCGTGGCGACGATCAGTTCCTCGGACAGGACGACGCCCTGCTTGGTGGGCCGTCTGCGCCGACGGGCGGTGGGCGGGACGACGCGCTCGCTCATGTGACTGCCTCCCCGGGCCGGTGCTCGCACCTTATGACAACACCGTTGACCTGTTAAGTCCCCGGGCAGTTTCATGTGCGTTCACCGGGGCCGCCCAGGCCCCCAGGTGCGAGCGGAGACCGGCCATGTCCGACCAGCCCTTCGGTGCAGCCCCACCAGCGCGGCCCGCGCTGCGCAAGTCCCTCGGCGTGCTCGACGGCATCGCCATCGCCGCCTCCAGCACGGCCGCCACCACCAGCATCGGCATCGGCCTGGGCGTCACGGCCGGTGTGGTGGGCCTGCATCTCCCGGCGATCATGCTGCTGGCGTTCCTGCCGGTCCTCGGCATCGCGGGCGCCTTCTCGCGGCTGAACCGGGTGGAGCCGAACGCGGGCAACGGCTATGTCTGGGTGGGCCGTTCGCTCAGCCCGTGGCTGGGCTTCATGGTCGGCTGGGTGAACATCGTGGCGACGCTGGCGTTCCTCGCGTACACCACCGCGGTGACCGGGTCGGCGCTGATCCAGCTCGCCGGGGAGGCCGGGCTGCACCGGGTGGCCGGGCTCGCCCTGGACCCGGGTTCGACGGTGCAGACGACCGCGGTCGGCATCGTGGTCCTGGTCGCCGTCACGCTCACCGCGGTCACCGGCATCCGGACGGCGGCGCGGCTGCAGACCGGGCTGCTGGTCTTCGAGTACGTCGTCCTGCTCGGGTTCTGCGGATACGGCATCGTCCACGGGCCGCACGCCTTCAGTCTGAGCTGGTTCGATCCCTTCGCCATCCCGTCGGCGTCGGCGCTCGCCCAGGGACTGCTGCTGTCGGTGTTCTGCTACTGGGGCTTCGAGGCCGCGTTCAGCGTGAACGAGGAGGTGCGCGACCCGCGCGACGCCTCCCGCGCCGGGATCATCACCCTGGTCACCATGCTGACCCTCTTCCTGATCGGCTCGGTGGCCTTCCAACGAGTGCTGTCCGAGCCCGAGTTGGCCGGGCACGGCGCTCAGGGCCTTGCGTTCTTCGGGGACCGGCTGGCCTCCCAGCCACTGGCCGCGCTCCCCCTGGTGGCGCTGACGTTCTCGGCGGTGGCCTCGCTGCAGGCCGGTGTGATTCCGACGGCACGGGCGATGTTCGCGATGAGCCGGGACCGTACCCTCGGGCCGGTGTGGTCCAAGGTCAGCTCCCGGTACGGGACTCCGGCCGCCGGGACGCTGCTGATCGGCACCCTCGCCACGGTGATCGCGGCCCTCGCCCTGGTCATTCCGCGGCTCGCGGACATGATCATGGCGACGGTGAGCGCCGTGGGCATCGTGGTCGCGCTGTCGTACGCGCTCACGGCCCTCGCGGCGGCCGTGCGCTTCCGCTCGCTGCTGCGCGAGGACTGGCGCCAGGGCGTACGGGCGGTCGTGCTGCCCGCGCTGAGCGCCGTGGCGCTGCTCGGACTCGGCGGTTGTCTCGGCTGGTCCTTCTACTCCTCCGCCGACCATCTCGAACTCCGCGCGGACAACGGCTGGTTCCTGCTCCTGACTCCCCTGGCGATGATCGCGTCGGGCTTCTTGGCCGCCGCGTGGGCCAAGTGGGTGCGCAGGTCGCCGTACTTCCGCACGGGCGACGGCACGGACGCCGACGCGCCGCAGCTGCTCGCCGCCCCCAACTGACCCCGACCAGGAACGGAACATGCACGCAGACCTTCTCTTCACCGGCGGTCCGGTCCTCTCTCCCGAGGGCCGTACCGCCACCGCCGTGGCCGTCACCGGTGACCGCATCACCGCCGTCGGGCACGACGAGATCCACGATCTCGCCGGGCCGCGGACCGAAGTGGTCGAGCTGGCCGGGCGGTTGCTGCTGCCGGGCTTCCAGGACGCGCACGTCCACCCGATCCCGGCGGGGCTGGAACTGAGCCAGTGCGACCTGACCGGGGCACGGACGGCGCACGAGACGCTCGCCGCGGTCCGCGCCTATGCCGACGCACATCACGAGCGGGAGTGGATCCTCGGCGGCGGCTGGTCCATGGAGGCCTTCGAGGGCGGTACGCCGACCAAGGAGCTCCTGGACGCCGTCGTCCCCGACCGGCCGGTCTACCTGCCCAACCGCGACCACCATGGCGCCTGGGTCAACAGCCGCGCCCTGGAGTTGGCGGGCATCGGCCGCGACACTCCGGACCCGGCCGACGGGCGCATCGAACGGGACGCCGCTGGCGAGCCGAGCGGCACCCTGCAGGAGGGGGCGATGCAGCTCGTCGGGCGGCTCACTCCCCCGGCCACCGCCGCCGACCGGCTGGCGGCGCTGCTGCAGGCGCAGCGCCATCTGCACGCGCTGGGCATCACAGCCTGGCAGGACGCGCTGGTGGGGGACTTCCTCGGCATGGACGACCCCTCGGGGGCGTATCTGGCAGCGGCGCGGGACGGTTCACTGACCGCACGCGTCGTGGGTGCGCTGTGGTGGGACCGCGAACGCGGGGCCGAGCAGATCCCCGAACTCGTCGAGAAGCGAGCCAAGTTGAGCCACGGCCGGTTCCGCGCCGGCTCCGTGAAGCTGATGCTGGACGGGGTCGCCGAGAACGGCACGGCCGCCCTGCTCGATCCCTATCTGGACAAGTGCGGCTGCGCCACCGCCAATCGCGGCAAGAGTTTCATCGACCGTGGTCAACTTCCGAAGTACGTGACCGAGTTGGATGCCCTGGGCTTCCAGTGCCATTTTCACGCGCTGGGCGACCGCGCCGTACGCGACGCCCTTGACGCCGTGGAGGCGGCGCGCACCGAGAACGGGCCGAGCGACACCCGGCCGCATCTGGCGCATCTTCAGGTCGTGCACCCCGAGGACGTGGCGCGCTTCGCCCGGCTCGACGCGACGGCGAACATCCAGCCGTTGTGGGCCGCGCACGAACCGCAGATGGACGAGCTGACCATTCCGTTCCTGGGTGCCGAACGGGCCGCGTGGCAGTACCCCTTCGGTGCGCTGCTGCGCTCCGGTGCCCGGCTCGCGGCGGGCAGCGACTGGCCGGTCAGCAGCCCCGACCCGCTGGAGGGGATCCATGTCGCGGTCAACCGAGTGACACCCGAAGGCGACGGCGCCCCGGTGTTCCTGCCCGGCGAACGCATCGGCCTCGCCGAGGCGTTGACCGCGTACACCGCGGGATCGGCCCATGTGAACCACCTCGACGACACCGGCCGGATCCAGGTCGGCGCGCTGGCCGATCTGGTGGTCCTTGACCGTGACCCGTTCGACGGGCCGAGCGAGGCGATCGCACAGACCGGTGTGGACCTGACCTACGTGGGAGGGGAGGCAGTGTACGCAGCTCACGAGGCGTAGGCAGTAACGCACATCACGGTGAGGTCACGCGTAGATCATTTACGCTCTGGGCAGCCTCGTATCGCTTCTCGGTTCAACTTTCGGCCATGGAAGCTCAGTTCGAGGGCACGGGTGGCCATTTCGGCCACCCGTTCGCAGGGCCGGGGGGACTCTGCATCGCCGTCTCCCGGAAGGAAGCGCATGCCTCAGGACGTCACGTTCGATCCCCCCTTCGGCACCCTCATCAGCAGACATCAGGGGATTCCCTGGCCTTCCTCCAGCTGTAGCGCGCCCCGGATCCGGTGGTCGCGCTTCGCCTGACCGACCGCACGGGCGACCGGCGAGGCCGTCGCAGAAGGCACAGAAAACTCTCGGACACGACCGACCGACCGCCACGGTCGATCGATTCCTTTGTCATGTCCACAGCTTGAATGTCCGCAGCTTGATGGGAGACCGGTGTGAAATCCCGAGTCGCAGGTACTGTCCCGCAGACGTCCGTCGACAGCTCGATCCCGGCGCAGCCGAGCGCCCCGCTCCAGCCCACCGAGGCGGCGAACGCCCTGGTCCGCCTCCTGGAGAAACGCATCAAGGGGAGCACGGAGGAGCACCGAAGCAGCCAGAACGCCGCTCGGCAGCGGCTGGACGCACTCATATCCCCCGGCTCCAGTACGACGCTGCACGCGACGGGAGCTCTCCATCTGGCGCGGCCCGCGTTCCTCCCGCCCGACGAGGAGGGCCAGGCCAGGCTGAGGCACCTCGACGCCGGTCTGAGCCTCATAGAAGCGGCCTTCCCCCAAGTCGGCACCGATATCGAGCTCTGCCGGCTGACCTGCACGATGCTGGAAGGGGCCTGGAGGAGCCGGGCACTCACCCCGCCGCGCGAACAGGAGCAGACCACCGACTGTGCCTGCCCGCTGTGCCGTCGGCTGCCCACACCACCCGCACGCACGCTGGGTGACTACAACTGGCGGCAGAGCGCCGGTCGTCCCCTCACCGTCAAGGCCTGGCCGTACCGCGAGGAACTCGACAGCGTCCTGACCGCCGGATGGATCTGGGTCCGGCAGTTGAACGACCTGGAACGAGACCTTGGCCTGCGCCACCGTTTCGAAGACGACATCCTCGTCTTCCACGAGTACAAGCGCGTGATCGACACCATCGACACCGCGAGCGTCATCCGACTCGTCGAAAGCCGCCTGGCCGAGAATTTCAGCACCAACAGCGCCCGAGCCCTGGTCTGCGGACTCTACGCAGCCCACAAGCGATCCGCCGACGAGTACTGGCTCCAACAGCACCAAGCAGGCAGTGTAAGGCTCCCCCAGACCAACCCGCTGAGCCAGAGCGCCTATTCGGCCCTGCAGATGCTGGACTGCCTGTTCTGGCACGTCTCACCCGACACCGAACTCTGGCAGGAGGAACACCTCGCCTCCCTGCTGCTGTGCCGCGTCATCGACGACATGGCCGACGTACGAGTCGACTCCCTCACCGGCGAGATCAGCAACTTCTGGCTCGCCGACATACCCACCCACACCAAGGCCCTCTACGCCGCCTGCACGATCGCCCTCATCAAGTACGGGTGCCTGCCCGAGGCGCATGAACCGATGTGGAACACCTGGCTGTTGAACAGCACCATCGTCTGGATGGGCCTCACGGGCCGCCACGCCCTGTGGTTCGACGGCATCACCGAGGGCCTCCCCCCGGCCGAGGACTGCCCGCTGTGCGACCTGCAGCCCGATCCGTGCACCGGCATCCTCACCCACGGCACGACCCTGACCATCGGCCCGCGACCCACCGCACCGGCACTGAGCTCCCGGGCCGCCGAGCTGTCCGCACTCTGCCGAGCCCAATTCCCCCGGACATGGGCGCTCTTCGACGCCGAGCTCCATGCCTTCGAGGCACTGCACGGCGCCTGGCAGGGCAACACCGACAGCACATGGGAGATCCTGCGACGCACCTACATCGCCGCCGTGGAGGCATCCATGGACACACCGTCCACGGACCGCGCCCGACAGGTCCAACAGGACGCCGGCGCAGTCGGCTCCGAAAAGTTCTCCACCCTGTACGAGCCTCGAACCGGCAGAGAAGACACCGCGCTGCTCTCCTACATGTTCGGCTGCGCCCACCCGCACTTCATCTGGAACGCCACGGGATCCCGTCCCACGAGCGTCCAAGGCGACTGGCTCGACGGCTGAGGGAGACCGGCCTGCCGCATGGGACAACGCTGCTGCCCGGCCGGTTTCCGGCCGGGCAGCAGCACGCTCGCTCACACCGGGAACTCGACCGGCAGTCTGTCCAGCCGGGACTCCCAGGTGGAGGCGGTCGACGTGAGCTCGTCCGCCTCCACTGCCAGCCGCAGGCCCGGCAGCCGGTGCAACAGGACGTCCACCGCGATCTCGATCATGGACTGCCCCATGCTCTGCCCGGGGCATTCGTGCGGGCCCGAACCGAACGCCAGGTGCGCCTGGTTGCCCGCCACCGAGACATGCGTGTCGGGCCGGATCTCGGGGTCGAAGTTGCCCGGGGCGAGCCCGAGAACGAGCAGGTCGCCCCCCTCGATGCGATGCCCGCCCAGTTCGACGTCCCCGGCGGCGAAGCGCCCCGGCAGTACGGACAGCGGCGGAGAGTTCCACATCGCCTCCTCCATCACCGCCGAGATGTTCAGCTGACCGCCGATCAGCCCGGAGAGCCGGGAGGTGTCGGTCAGGACCAGCCCCAGCACCCGGGCCAGCAGGTTGGTCGTGACGGCCGCGGCGATCATCACCATGCGCAAATGGTCGACGACCTCGTCGTGGTCGAGAGCCGCGTGATGCTCCAGCAGGTCGCTGGCGAGGTCGGAGCCGGGTTCGGACTGTCTGCGCTCGACGAGTTCACGAAGGATCTCCCTGATCACGCCGTCGTGCACCAGGGCTTCCGCGCCGCCCTTGAGCACCCCCGAGCAGGCCTCGACCAGCCGGCGCCCCTGCGCCTCGGCGAGCCCCAGAACGCGGCTCATCACGAGCATCGGCACATAGTCGGCGTAGTCCGCCACCAGATCGGCGCGGCCGTCGGCCGCGAACCCGTCGATCTGCTTGTTGGCGAAGTGCGTGGCGTGGCGCCGGATACCGCGGCCGACAGCGGCCTGCAGCACGTCGTTGACGGCGCCGCGCAGCCTCCGGTGCGGTTCGCCGTCCTGGGACACGCAGTCAGGACGCCAGGCGAGCATCGGAATCAGCGCGGAGGTCTCCGCGATCCGTCCTTCCTGCCAGTCCCGCCAGGTCCGCGCGTCCCGGGGGAACTGGCTGGGATTGTCGAGCACCCGCCGACTCTCCCGGTAGCCCAGCACCAGCCAGGCCGGAACGTCACCCTCCAGCAGCACCGGCGCGACGGAGCCGTGCTCCTTGCGCAGCCGCTCGTAGATGGCCTGCGGGTCAGTGGCCGCGTCCGGGCCGTACAGCCGCGCGAGTTCCGCCCCGCCGTGCGCGACGGGGCACCCGCGGGGCGCGTCGGGGCCGTTTAAAGTCTGGGCGTTCATCGGGACTCCAGTGCGACGGCGGAGCGGTCCTTCAGATGGCGTATCAGCGTGACGAGCACGTCACGGCTGGAGGCACGGTCGCGGGCGTCGCAGGCCACGACCGGAATGCTCTCGGGTATGTCCAGGGCGTCGCGGATCTCCTCGACCGGATAGTCCTTCGAGTCGGGGAAGACGTTCAGGGCGACGACGAACGGGACGTTCTGCCGCTCCATCTCCTCGATGGCCCGGAAGCTGGAGGCCAGGCGCCGCGTGTCGACCAGGACCACCGCGCCGAGCGCGCCCTTGAACAGTCCGTTCCACAGGAACCAGAAGCGCTCCTGCCCCGGGGTGCCGAACAGGTACAGCATCAGGCTGTCGTTGAGGCTGATCTTGCCGAAGTCCAGGCTGACGGTGGTCTCCGTCTTGTCGGCGACGCCGATGAGATGGTCGACGTCGGCGCTTGCCTGGGTGAGCGTCTCCTCGGTGGTCAGCGGCTTGATGTCGCTGACCGAGCGGACCATGGTGGTCTTCCCGGTGCCGAAGCCGCCGGCGATCATCACCTTCACCGAGCGGGTGCCGCCGGCTGCCGGGCGGCCAGGGTGATCAAAGCCGTTCAAGTCCACTGAGTACCTCCTCAAGGAGCGCGAGGTCGGGCCCGCGACCGGCACCGTGCGCCGGGATGGGGTCACGGGCTTCGACGCGGCCTGCCTCGAGCAGATCCGCCAGCAGCACCGCGAGAATGTTGAAGGGCAGTCCCAGATGGGCGCCGAGTTCGGCCACCGACAGCGGATCGCGGCAGCGCCGGAGGATGTCCTCGTGTTCGTGCTGCATACCCGGTGCGGGGGCGGCCAGGGAGACGATGAGGGTCGCCACGTCGAGACTCGACGCCGAACCGCCCGGTCCGCTGCGCCCCCCGGTGAGGACGTAGTAGCGCTCGAGACCGGACGGGTCCGTGGGCCTGCGGGGAGCACTCATCCAGAGTGCTCCTCCAGGCGCGGAGTGGTGCCGAGGAGCTCGCCCATCCTCCGGGCCAGGTCCCTCATCTGGTGTCCGAGCAGCCCCTGGTCGAGGCCTTCGCGGGCCAGCACCCCGAGATACGTCTCCACACCGGCCCGTACGACGAAGAGGTGCCCACCGTCGACCTCGATCATGGCCAGCCGCAGCTGCCCGGCGTACCTGGGGAACTGCTCGGCGACCGGCTGGGCCAGCGCCTGCAGGCCGGCCACCACGGCCGCGAAACGGTCCACGTCGTCGGGGTCTTCGGCGCCAAAGGAGGTGATGGCCTTGCCGTCGCTGGAGGCCACGAGGGCGAAGCGGATCTCCGGGATGGACTCCACCAGATCGCGCAGCGCCCAGCTCACGTCGGTTCCCTGTTGCGTCATGTGGACTAGTCGCTCTCTTCAGTGCGGTGCTCGGCGGACCGGCTGCCGAAAGGCGGCGTGTCCTCCGTGGTGGACTCCTCGTCTGCCTCGCGGCCGGCGGTGGCAAAGGCAGCCAGGCCGGTGAACGAGGCGTCCGGCGGGACGGCGGAGACCGTGGTCTCCTCGGTGCGCTCGGCCGGCTGGGGCCGCGCCGTGCCCTCCCCCTCGTGCCGTTTGCTGCGGCGCCGGGGCAGTCCGCCGGGAGTGGTCTCCACCGCCTCGGAAGGCTCGGCCACCGGCTGGGCCGACACCGCCGCCGGTACCGCCGCAGCCGCCGCGGACGGGGCCGCCGAGGCCGACGCCGTGGTCGTGGCAGTCGTCGCAGCAGCCGTGGGAAGCGGGCTGAAGTACTTGTGCGGGACCACGACCACCACCGAAGTGCCGAGCCAGGGCGAGTCCGCGAAGGTGACGCGGATGCCGTAGCGGCGAGCCAGGGCGCCCACCACGCGCAGACCGATGTTGGCGTCCTCGGAGATTCCGCCGATACCGGGTCCGGCCGCGCTGCCGGTGAGGGCCTCCTCGGCCTCGCGCTTCTTCTCCTCGCTCAGGCCCTTGCCGGAGTCCTGGATCTCGATGCCGACGCCGTTGGGCACCTCCTTGCCGGAGACGAGCACGGGCTCGCTGGGCGGCGAGTAGCGGGCCGCGTTGTCCAGCAGCTGGGCGAAGATCAGCGTGAGGTGGTCCACCAGGCCGCCGTCGACGCCGAGTTCGGGCAGATGACGGACCTCGACGCGGTGGAAGTCCTTGATCCGGCCGATACCGCCACGGACCACGCTGAGCAGGCGCTGCGGCTCCTGCCACTGCCGACCCGGGCGGTCCGAGCCGCCGAGCACGCCGATGCTCGCGGCGAGCGAGTCGGCGGGGCCGAGTTCCTGGTCCAGTTCCATCAGACCGCGGGCGACGGCCGGCAGCCGGCCGTGCTCGCCCTGCATCTCGTGCAGCCGGCCGCGGAGCTTGCTGGTCAGCACGTGGATGCGGTTGCCGATGCTGATCACGGCCTGCTCGGCGGTGGTGGAGCGGTTGAACTCCTCCTCGACGCCGATCAGGGCGGTGCGCAGCACCTTGCGCAGTTCGGCCTGCAGGTCGGCGCTGACCTTGGCGCACTGGCCGGGCTCGGGCAGCAGGTCGTCGATGGCCTCACCGGCGCGCAGCTGCTTCAACGCGTCGGGCAGCTGCTCGTTGGCGAGCCGTGCCACCGCGTCGTGCTGGTGGGCGAGCTGCTCCTGCCAGACCTCGGCCTGGTCGGCGAGCTGGGCCTCGTACGACTTGGCCTGGTCGGCGAGGCGTCCCTCGAAGGCCCTGGCCTGTTCGGTCAGTTGGGCCTCGTACGTCGCGCTCTGCTCCGCCAGCCGCGCCTCGTAGGCGCCGGCCTGGTCGCCCAGCTGGGCCTCCAGCGAGCCGCGCTCGGCGGCGTACTTCCGCTCCAGGCCCGCGACATGCTGCTGCCACTGCTGCGAGTGCTCGGCCTGCGTGGCGCGGAAGGAGCCCTCGCTGGCGCTCAGCTGCGTGCGGGTGCGGAGCAGCAGCCGTACGCACACGGCGCTTGCGGCAGTGGCCGCGATGCCCGCGACACCGGCGGCGATTCGCTCGGAGCTCATGAACGTGGCGGCAACCGTCCCGCCTCCTAAGGCCAGCGGCATCAACCACCAGCTGTACCAGGCGACAGGGGCCCGCGCCGCCGGCGGCGGAGTGGCGAGTTCCATCTGCATCCTTACAAGCAACACGAACGAACAGGGGGGTGTGCAAGGGGGAGCGCACTGATGCGTGAAGCACCACGGGACGACCGATCGCGATCGAGTCAACTCGCAGCGCCGCACAGGAGCTTATCGGGTTTGAACCCGAAAGGATCAACCTCGAACAGCCGACGGAAGTGAGGGTTCCATCACTCTCAGCCAGCGACCCACACATCGACAAATCCCTTTGCGGACCTGCGAAATTGTCAGGTGATGACAATTCACCTGTTTATGACTGTCCGCCGTTGATAAGCCCTGACGGATTACCGACGGGTATCGTCGCGGCCGTGCCGAAGAGAGCCGCTGTGCCGGTGGAGGAGCCGCGCGGTCCGTTCAATGCGTTACCGACGGGACTGCACCTCCACCTCAGACCGTTCTTCGCCGACATCACCGAGGAGGTCGTACGGGCGATCAGGACCGAGATCCCCGAGTACGCACGCCCCACCGACGACACGTACATGCAGGGTGTGCACCGCGGCGTGGACCATGCGCTGCAGGGCTTCCTGGAGCGGATGGCGAAGCCGGACACGGACTGGGAGCCGGTGAAGGCGACGTATCAGCGCATCGGCCGCGGGGAGGCCGAGGAGGGGCGCAGTCTCGACTCGTTCCAGTCGGCGCTGCGGCTGGGTGCACGGGTGACATGGCGGCGGGTGAACGCGCTGGTCGACGCGGACCTGCTGCCGCGCAATGTGCTGGCGGCCTTCGGCGAGGCGCTGTTCCTGCACCTGGACGAGATGGCGGCGGCGACGACCGCCGGCTACACGGAGGCGCGGCTGCACGCGGCCGGTGAGCTGCAGCAGCGGCGTACCCGGCTGCTCGACCTGCTCACCGCGGATCCGCCCGCCTCCGCGGAGGCCATCGCGGACCTCGCGCACAGCGCACGCTGGCCGGTGCCGCGCGCGCTCGCGGTGGTGGCGATCGACCACCGCCCGCAGGCGGGCGGGCAGCCGATCGTGGCGCCGGAGTTCCTCGCCCGCTTCGACGTCCAGCCGGCCGTACTGGTCGTGCCGGACCCCGAGGGGCCCGGGCGGGCGCGGGCGGTGGCCGGGGCGCTGCACGGACGGCGGGCCGCGATGGGCCCGACGGTGGCGCTGCAGGAGGGGGCGCGGTCGCTCCGCTGGGCGTCCGAGGCCCTGGACCTGGTGCGGCGGGGCGTGCTCCCGGGCAGTGAAATGGTGCGCTGCCAGGACCACTTGGCCACGCTGCTGCTTCTGCGCGACGACGCTCTGATCGACGCCATGACCGAACACCGGCTGCGCCCGCTGGAGCAGGTGCGGCCACCTCAACGCGAGCGCCTGGCGGAGACCCTGCTCAGCTGGCTGCAGTGCGGCCACAACGCCAGCGAGGTCGCCGTCCGGCTGGCCGTGCACCCCCAGACGGTGCGCTACCGCATGCGCCAGCTGGACGAGCTGTTCGGCTCCCGACTGCACGACCCGGCGGCCCAGTTCGAGATGCAGCTGGCCCTGCGCGCCCTGGAGCTGCGCCGCGGCGCTACAGGGACTGGCGCAGGGTGACCGTCATGGCGGTGAAGCCGCCCCGCCCGTAGAAGCGGATGGCATCCGCGTTCGCCGCGTAGGCGGTCACCTCGGCGTGCACTGACAGTGAGCACTTCTTGGACACCTGTCCCGCTATAGTAGACACCTGTCCAGGAAATCGACACAAGAATGACGGAGCCCCGCAATGGAGACGCTCGCGAACGTACTGGTCGCTCTGGTGGCCGCCCTGCATGCCTACATCCTGGTGGTGGAGATGTTCCTGTGGCAGAAGAAGCCCGGGCGGGCGCTGCACGGGTTCGACCGGGAGATGGCGCGGGCGACCGCCCCGATGGCCGCCAACCAGGGGCTCTACAACGGCTTTCTCGCGGCCGGTCTGGTCTGGGGCCTGATCGCGGCGGACCCGACGGGATTCCGCGCCCAGGTGTTCTTCCTGTGCTGCGTCGTGGTCGCAGGCGTCTACGGCGCCGTCACGGCCAACCGCCGCATCCTGTTCGCGCAGGCGCTGCCCGGCGCGCTCGCCCTGGCCGCCGTCCTGATCGCGCAGTGACCCGCCGCGCGCCCCATGACCCGCGGGCCGCGCGCACCCGGGCGCGGCTGCGGGAGGCACTGCTCGCGGAGTGCGCCGAGCGGCCCCTCGCCGAGGTGGGGGTCGCGGCGCTGGTACGGCGGGCCGGGGTCGGACGGGCCACCTTCTACGTCCACTACGCCGACCTGGAGGCGCTGGCCGTCGACGCCTGCGCGGATGTCGTCCGGGAGGCCGTGGAGGCGCTGCACTCCTGGCAGGGCCGCCCGGACCCGGTGCACGCGCCGCCCGCGCTGGCCGAGTTCTTCGCCTCCCTCTCCCCGCACGCCGGCCTGTACCGGGAACTGCTGGCCCCGGGCGGCGGCGGCCCCCTCGGCCGGGTGCTGCACCGGGACCTGCGCGCCTACAGCCTCCGCGAGCGCGAACGGGCGGGCGCGGCGGATGCCCCGCTGGTCGCGTCGGCCGTGGCCGCCACCTTCGCGGGCGTGCTGGCCGACTGGCTGCACGGCCTTCTCAACGGCGACGCGGCTCATATCGCCGACGAGGTATGGCAGTTGCTGGTGGCCCTGCACGCGAGCCGGTGACGTCGGCTCACGTGCAGCCCATGCCGGCCTTCACCAGCGGCCAGGCCTCGACGCCGTCGGACGTGCGGATGCAGGCCCTGCCCGGCTCGCCGGTCAGCCACAACTGCCGGTCGTGGAAGCGGTATCCGGTGTCGTGGGCGCCTGCGGGCATGCGGACGTCTCCGTCGTACGGAGAGGTGAGCATGCCGTCGGGGAGCACTCCACCCGGATCGCGGGCGTACAGCCTGCCGTTCTTGCCGTCCCCCAGCGAGAGGAAGTGCGCCTTCTGCCAGTCGCCGTTCGCGTCTAGCGGGCGGCCGTCTGGAAGGTGCGCCGGTAGGCCTGCGGAGAGACCCCGATCGCGGCGTGCAGGTGCTGGCGCAGGGACGCACCCGTTGCGAAGCCGACGCGGCCGGCGATCTGGTCGACGGACAGGTCGCTGGACTCCAGCAGGTGCCGGGCGCGGATCACGCGCTGCTGGACGATCCAGCGGCCGGGGCTGAGGCCGACCTCCTCGTTGAAGCGGCGGGCGAAGGTGCGCAGGCTCATCCGGGCGTGGCCTGCGAGGTCGGACAGGGTGAGCGGTTCGTCGAGGCGTCCGAGGGCCCAGGCGCGGGTCGCGGCGGTGCTCGCGGCCCCGCTCTGAGGGACCGGCTGCTCGATGTACTGGGCCTGACCGCCGTCCCGGAACGGGGGTACGACGCAGCGACGGGCCACGGCGTTGGCCAGCTCACTGCCGTGGTCGGTGCGCACGATGTGCAGGCAGACGTCGACGCCGGAGGCGGCGCCCGCCGAGGTGAGGATGCGGCCGTCGGCGACGAAGAGCACGTCCGGGTCGAGGTCCACCTGCGGGTAGCGCCGCCGGAACGCGTCGGTCACCTGCCAGTGCGTGGTGGCCCTGCGGCCGTCCAGCAGTCCCGCCGCCGCGAGGACGAAGGCGGCCGTGCAGATGGAGACGATCCGCGCCTCCGGGCGGATGAGGGCGAGGGCGGCGGCGAGCTCCGCGGGCAGTTCGGCGGGGATGTGCGAGGGGGTCATGGAGGCGACCACCACCGTGTCGGCCGTGGCCAGGATCTCCGGACCGTGCTCCACCCCGATGGTGAAGTCGGCGCAGGAACGCACCGGTTGGCCGTCGACGCTGCAGGTCAGCACCTCGTACCGGCCGTCGGCGGCGCCGAAGATGCGGCTGGGGATACCCAGCTCGAAGGGGTACACGCCGTCCAGGGCCAGCACCACGACCCGTTCCACCTGCCGCTCATCGGTCATGGCACGATCTTATCGAAGGTTGGCAATCGTGCCATTTTCTTGTCGGGCGGACCGCGGCAGGCTGGGTGACCATGAGCGATGTGAACACGATGCGAGCCATCAGCCAGGACGTCCTCGGCGGTCCCGAGGTCCTCAAGGAAGTGCAGTTGCCGCGCCCCGAACCGCGTACGAACGAGGTGCTGGTCCGCGTGCGCGCCGCCGGCGTCAACCCGACCGACTGGAAGCACCGCGCGAACGGCGGTTTCCTGGGCGAACCGCCGTTCGTCCTGGGCTGGGACGCCTCCGGCACGGTCGAGGCGGTCGGGATCGGCGTCGCCCGGTTCAAGCCCGGCGACGAGGTCTTCGGCATGCTGTCGTACCCGTTCGGCCACGGCTCGCACGCCGAGTACGTCACCGGCCCTGCGCGCTGGTTCGCGCACAAGCCGGCCTCGATCGACCACACCCAGGCGGGCGCACTGCCACTGGTCTCCCTGACCGCCTGGCAGGCCCTGGTGGAGTACGCCGACGTCCAGCCGGGACAGCGGGTGCTGATCCACGCGGCGGCGGGCGGGGTCGGGCATGTGGCCGTGCAGATCGCCAAGGCGCGCGGCGCACAGGTGATCGGCACGGCGAGCGCGGGCAAGCACGACTTCCTGCGCGAGATCGGGGTGGACGAGGCGATCGACTACCGGGAGACGGACTTCACCGAGGCCGTGAAGGACGTGGACGTCGTCCTGGACACGATCGGCGGGGACACCTCGACGGACTCGCTGCGCGTGCTGCGCCCCGGCGGGATCGTCGTCTCGATCCTGCCGGTCGGTTCGAGGGACTTCGACGAGGAGGCGGAGCGGCTCGGTGTACGGGCGCTGCGCATGCTGGTGGACGCCTCACACAGCGGTCTGAAGGCGATCGCGGAGCTGGTGGAGGCGGGGAAGTTGCGCCCCGCGATCGCCAGTACCTTCCCGCTGGCCGATGCCGCCGAGGCACACAGGCTCGGCGACACCGGCCGGACCACGGGGAAGCTGGTCCTGACGGTCGACTGAGTCAGAACGTCAGCACGGGCTTGATCGCCTTGCCCGCCCCCATGTCCCGCACCGCCTGGTCGATGTCCGCGAACGGATAGGTGCTGATCAGGCGGTGCAGCGGGAGCCGTCCCTCCTTCACCAGCTGCACCAGGGACGGAATGAACGACTGTGTCTCGGCGTCGCCCAGGGTGAGGCCGACGACCTGCTTGCCGCCCAGCAACCCGTTGACGTCCAGGGCGACTTCGCTGCCGAAGGGCGGCGCCCCTACGACGACCAGGGTGCCGCGGGCGGCGAGTGCGTCGACGCCCTGGCGCAGCACGGCGACGCTGCCGGTGGTTTCGACGACACCGTCGGCGCCCCGGCCGCCGGTGATCTCCGCGAGCGCCTCGCCGAGGTGGGCCTCGCCGACGTTGACGGTGTGGGTGGCGCCCAACTCCTCGGCGAGCAAGAGGCGTTCACCGACCTTGTCGACGGCGACGATCCGGGTGGCGGGGGTGAAGGCGGCGGCCATCACGGCGGACAGGCCGACGGCGCCGGCGCCGAGGACGACGATCGTACTGCCCGTCACGGGCTTCAGCACGTTCCAGACGGCGCCCACGCCGGTCTGCACACCGCAGCCCAGCGGTGCGATCGACTCCAGCGGTACGTCCGTGTCGACCTTGACGAGGCTGCGCTCGTCCACCAGCGCCCGCTCGGCGAAGGAGGACTGGCCGAAGAAGTGGCCGCCGAGCGGGGCGCCGTCCCGGCTGATGGTGGAGGTGCCGTCGGCGCGGCGGCCGCCGATCAGGTTCAGCGGCAGCCAGGTCGCGCAGTAGGCGGGGTGGCCGCCGTGGCAGTTGCGGCACTCCCCGCACGAGGTGAAGGACAGCACGACGTGGTCGCCGGGCGCGATGCCCGTGACGGCCGATCCGACGGCCTCGACGACGCCGGCGCCCTCGTGGCCGAGCACGCCCGGCAGCGGGAAGGGCAGACCGCCGCTCGCGACCCCGAGGTCGGTGTGGCACAGGCCGGTGGCCACCATGCGGACGACCGCCTCGTGGGGCCCGGGCTCGTCGAGCTCGACATCGGCGAGCGTGAAGGGCGCACCGCCGGACTCGACGACAGCGGCGCGGGTGGTGATGGACATCGTACGAACTCCCTTGACTTTCAGGCGTGTTCGGGCGTGTTCGGCCGCGCTCAGTCGAGCGAGACGACGACGGACTTGACCTTGGTGTAGGCGGCGAGGGCCTCGGGCCCGTACTCGCGGCCGAAGCCTGAGTCCTTGACGCCGCCGAAGGGCACCGCGGGGTCGAGCATGGCCCAGTCGTTGATCCAGACGATGCCGGCCTGGAGGCGGTCGGCGATGCGGTGGGCGCGGGCGAGGTTGCTGGTCTGGATGCCCGAAGCCAGGCCGTACGGCGTGGAGTTGGCGAGCTCGATGGCCTCGTCCTCGGTGTCGAAGGGCTGCACGGTCAGGACCGGGCCGAAGATCTCCTCCTGGACGACGCGGGAGTCGTTGGACAGGTCCGCGATGACGGTGGGCTTGTAGTAGTAGCCGCCGTCGAGGTCGAGCCGTTCGCCGCCGCAGACGATGCGGCCGCCCTCCTTGCGGGCGATGTCGACGTATTCCTCGACCTTCTTCAGGTGCTTCTCCCCCGCCATCGGTCCGACGACCGTCTCGGGGTTGCGCGGGTCGCCGACCGGGACGCCGGGGACGGCCTCGGCGAGGATGCCGAGCAGGGTGCTGTAGACCGGGCGGGCCACCAGCAGGCGCGGGCCGCCCATGCAGAACTGGCCGGTGTTGAACACGAAGGCCTTGATGATCGCGCCGACGGCCTTCTCCAGGTCGGCGTCCTCGAAGACGATGTGGGCGGCGTTGCCGCCGAGTTCCATGGTGACGGGCTTGAGGGCCTCGCCCGCGGTGCTCGCCACATGGCGGCCGATCGCGGTGGAGCCGGTGAAGGCGACCTTGTCGACGCCGCGGTGGCGCAGCAGGGCCTCGCCGGCGACCGGGCCGGTGCCGGTGACGACGTTGACGACGCCGTCGGGAACGCCCGCCTGCTGGAGCAGCTTGGCCATGTACAGGGCGCTGAGCGGAGTCTCGTCGGCCGGCTTGTGCACGACGGTGTTGCCGGCCGCGAGCGCCGGGCCGATCTTCGAACCGGCCAGGATCAGCGGGAAGTTGAAGGGCGTGATCGCGGCGACCACGCCGATCGGCTCGCGCTTGGTGTACGCGAGGGCGTTCATCGGGGTGTCGCGGACGGCGCCGTCCAGGGAGTAGGCGAGGGCGGCGAAGTGCTCGTAGTCGTTGGCCGCATTGGTGATGTCGACGGCGTGGCACAGCGAGATGGGCTTGCCGACGTCGAGGCTCTCCAGACGGGCGAGTTCGTCGGCGTTCTCACGGATCAGCTCGGCGACGCGGTGCAGGACACGGCCGCGCTCGCGGCCGCTCAGCCCGGACCAGGCGCCGCCGTCGAAGGCCTCCCGGGCGGCGCGCACGGCCGCGTCCACGTCGGCGGCGCCCGCCTCCGCGACGGTGGTGACGACCGCGCCCCGGGACGGGTCGACCACCTCGGTGCGCGCTCCGTCGGCGGCCTCGCGCCACTGGCCCCCGACAA
The DNA here is from genome assembly GCF_039532765.1 of Streptomyces longisporus. Classification (NCBI taxonomy): domain Bacteria; kingdom Bacillati; phylum Actinomycetota; class Actinomycetes; order Kitasatosporales; family Streptomycetaceae; genus Streptomyces; species Streptomyces longisporus. The sequence continues at coordinate 51,010 of NZ_BAAASG010000008.1, read as the reverse complement.
ACAGCCGTCCGGGTTCGATCTCGAAGGCGGTCATCACCACTCCTCAGCCTCATTGCCAAGTTTTCAACAAACAGGATTCCTGTTGGTTCGCAGTTTCATTACAGACAGGTTTCCTGTCAATGCTCTAGGCTGAACTCATGCTGGACACCCAGGCGACCAAGACGTCCCCTTCCCTGCTCTACATGGTGAAGCAGGTGGAGCTGGTGGTGCGCTCGCACCTGGACGAGCTGGTCAAGCCGTCCGGGATCACCGCGCTGCAGTACACCGCGCTCACCGTCCTGGAGCGGCACGACGGGCTGTCGGCCGCCCAGCTCGCCCGCGACTCGTTCGTCACCGCCCAGTCCATCGCCGATCTCGTACGGTCCCTGGAGAGCCGAGGGCTGGTGCGCCGGGAGCGCAATCCGCGCAATCGACGCGAACTGCTGATCCTGCTGACGGACGCCGGACGGGAGCTGCTGGAGCAGGTCGCGGCACCCGTGCGGGAGCTGGAGGAGCGGATGGTCCGGGATCTCACGGCGCACCAGACCGAGCAGCTGCGCCAGGCGCTCTCCAAGGCCTGGCACGCACTGTCATAGGCCGGCCACGCCCACCACAGGAGTGCTTCACCGCAATTCGAAGACATATGTCAATCGAACATGCTCAAATTCACTCCATCGAGGGTAACTTGCAGGGCGGAGCAGGTTGGAGGCGATGTCGTCGTGCACCAGGAGCCCGCACCGCCGACCCGGCATCTGCGTGTCCACCAGGACCGGGGCCATACGGTGCTGGAGTTCCACGGCGAGATCGACATCGCCGCGGCCCTGGAGATCGCCCCCGTTCTGGACCGGATGACGGCACGCCCCGAGGTCCGCCTGGTGATCGACCTGCGGCCGGTCGACTTCTTCGACTGCTCCGGGTTACGCCTGCTCTACCGTGCCCGCGCCCGGGTCCTCGACCAGGACGGCGAGCTGCGGCTCGTCTGCACGCACCCGCTCGCCCTGCGCATCATGCGGGTCACCGGACTGACCCGGCTGCTGCCCGCACACCCGACCCTGGACGCGGCCCTGGGACAGCCCGAGGCCACGTCCGGGTCGTTGTGAAACTCCCTACTTGAGGATCTTGGTGACCTGACCCGCACCGACCGTCCGGCCGCCCTCACGGATGGCGAACTTCAGGCCCTCCTCCATGGCGATGGGCTGGATCAGCACGACATGGATGCTGGTGTTGTCGCCCGGCATGACCATCTCGGTGCCCTTGGGCAGGGTCACCACACCGGTGACGTCCGTGGTGCGGAAGTAGAACTGCGGGCGGTAGTTCTCGAAGAACGGCGTGTGCCGGCCGCCCTCGTCCTTCGACAGGATGTACGCCTGCCCCTCGAACTCCGTGTGCGGGGTGACCGAGCCGGGCTTGATGACGACCTGCCCGCGCTCCACGTCCTCGCGTTTGACACCGCGCAGCAGCAGCCCGACGTTCTCCCCGGCCCGGCCCTCGTCGAGCAGCTTGCGGAACATCTCGATGCCGGTGACGGTGGTCTTCGTCTTCTGCTCGTGGATGCCGATGATCTCGACCTCGTTGTTGACGTGCAGCACCCCGCGCTCGATCCGGCCAGTGACGACGGTGCCGCGGCCGGTGATGGTGAAGACGTCCTCGATCGGCATCAGGAACGGCTTGTCGACGTCCCGCTGCGGCTCGGGCACCGCCGTGTCGACGGCGTCCAGCAGGTCCAGCACCGACTGGGTCCACTGCTCGTCGCCCTCCAGGGCCTTCAGGGCGGAGACCTTGACGACCGGGACGTCGTCGCCGGGGAACTCGTACTCACTGAGCAGTTCGCGCACCTCCAGCTCGACGAGTTCCAGGATCTCCTCGTCGTCCACCATGTCGGTCTTGTTGAGGGCGACGACGATGTACGGCACGCCCACCTGCCGGGCCAGCAGCACATGCTCCTTGGTCTGCGGCATGGGCCCGTCCGTGGCCGCCACGACCAGGATCGCGCCGTCCATCTGGGCCGCGCCCGTGATCATGTTCTTGATGTAGTCCGCGTGTCCGGGGCAGTCGACGTGCGCGTAGTGCCGGCGCTCGGTCTGGTACTCGACGTGGGCGATCGAGATCGTGATACCGCGCTGCCGCTCCTCGGGTGCCTTGTCGATCTGGTCGAACGGCGTGAACGGGTTCAGGTCGGGAAACCTGTCGTGCAACACCTTGGTGATGGCCGCCGTGAGCGTCGTCTTGCCGTGGTCGATGTGACCGATCGTGCCGATGTTCACGTGCGGCTTGGTCCGCTCGAACTTCGCCTTCGCCACTGCAACCCCTCCTGAGCATCCCTGTGATGCCGAGCGTTGCTCGCTACCTCATGTCTATTCGCTTCGCGGCGCGTCGAACAGGGCACTGACGGACTCCCCGTTGTGAATGCGTCGTACGGCCTCGGCGAGGGCGGGGGCGATGGACAGGATCCGCAGCTTCTCGGTGCGCTCCTCCTCCGGGACCGGCACGGTGTTGGTGCACACGATCTCCAGTACGTCGGGCTGCTCGCCGATCCGCTTGAGCGCCCCGGCCGCGAACAGGCCGTGCGTACAGGCCACCCGGATGGACCGCGGCCCCAACTCCCGCAAACGGTCGAGGAGTTCGAGGACGGTGCTGCCCTTGGCGATCTCGTCGTCCAGGACGATGACGTCCCGGTCGGTGACCTCGCCGATCACGGAGCTGATGGAGACCCGGTCGTCCGCGTAGCGCTGCTTGGCGCCGGCGGCGACCTGGGCGCCGATCATCCGGGCGAAGGCGGCCGCCTCCTTGGCGTTGCCGAGGTCCGGCGAGACGACGGTGGTGCGGGACAGGTCGTACTGCCGGAAGTAGGCGGCCAGCTCCCGCCGGGCGTGCAGATGGTCGACCGGTACCGAGAAGAAGCCGTGCACCTGCGGCGAGTGCAGCGTCATGGCGAGGACCCGGCTCGCGCCCGCCGCGACCATCAGGTCCGCGACGAGCCGGCCGCCCAGGGAGATCCGGGGCGCGTCCTTCTTGTCGGAGCGGGCGTAGGAGTAGTGCGGCATCACGACGGAGATCCGCGCCGCCGACGCGCCGCGGGCCGCGTCGCACATCAGCAGCAGCTCCACGAGGTGCTCCTGGACCGGCCGGACCAGGGGCTGGATCAGGAAGACGTCGCGCTCGCGGCAGTTGGCCTGGAGCTGCACCTCCAGACAGTCGTTGGCGAAACGGCTGACCCGGGTGGGGCTGAGCGGCACACCGAGATGCGCACAGACCTCCGCGGCCAGGTCGGGGTGGGCACTGCCGCTGAACACGGAGATGTCTCGCACGATCCGCTCCTCGCGTGATCATTCCGGGGGACGGGTTCATGCTACTGACCGCGGAAATTGGGTTGCGGTGCGCCACCGGCCGCGCGCCATGATGTCCCGGTCCGAGTCCCTCACCTCAGGAGATCCCATGCGCCGACTCCTCGGAATCGACCAGCGCCCCCATCGGCCCACGGTTCTCGAGGACTCGACCCCGCATGAACACCCTGAACATCGGCATTCTCGCCCACGTCGACGCCGGTAAGACCAGCCTCACCGAGCGGCTGCTGTTCGACCACGGAGCGATCGACCGGCTCGGCAGCGTCGACGGCGGTGACACCCGTACGGACGACGGCGCGATCGAGCGGCAGCGCGGCATCACCATCCGCTCCGCGGTCGCCGCGTTCACCGTCGGCGACACCCAGATCAACCTCATCGACACACCCGGGCACTCCGACTTCATCGCCGAGGTCGAGCGCGCCCTGGAGGTCCTGGACGGTGCGGTGCTGCTGCTGTCCGCCGTGGAGGGCGTGCAGGCGCAGACGAGGGTGCTGATGAGGACGCTGCGGCGGCTGCGGCTGCCCACGCTCGTCTTCGTCAACAAGGTCGACCGTGCGGGCGCCCGGTCCACGGGCCTGCTGGCCGACATCCGGCGCAGGCTGACGCCGTACGTCGCACCGCTCTCGGACGTGACGGGCATCGGCACCGCCGACGCCCGCGTGACCGTACGCCCGCCCGGGGATCCGCAGCTGGCCGAGGCGCTCGCCGAGGTCGACCCCGAGGTCCTCGCGGCGGTCGTCGACGGCCCCGCGCCCACGCCCGACGACCTGCGCAAGGCGCTCGCCGCGCGGACCGCCGACGGCTCCTTCCACCCCGTCTTCTTCGGCTCGGCCCTCGGCGGACAGGGCGTCGCCGAGCTCGTCGAGGGCATGGTCGGGCTGATCCCGCCGGCACCGCAGGCCGAGGGCGCCGGCCCGCGCGGCACGGTGTTCGCGGTACGCCCCGGCCCGGGCGGCGAACGGACGGCGTATCTGCGGCTCTACGACGGCGAGGTGACACCGCGGCAACGCCTCACTCTGCTGCGGCGCGAGGCCGACGGCCGCACCACGGAGGTCTCCGGACGGGTCAACCGCCTCGAGGTCATCGGCCGGGAGGAGCCGCTCACCGCGGGGAACATCGCGGCGATCGGCGGCCTCGGCGGGGTGCGGGTGGGTGACCGGCTCGGTGAGCTCACGGACCGCGCACCGCAGTTCGCGCCCCCGACGCTGGAGACCGTGGTCCGTGCCCGCCGACCCGGGCAGGCGGCGCACCTGCGCAAGGCGCTCCTCGCCCTCGCCGACCAGGACCCGTTGATCCACGCCGGTCCGGCGCCCGCGGGAGCCACCTCGCTGCTCCTCTACGGCGAGGTCCAGATGGAGGTGATCGCGGCGACCCTCGCCCAGGACTTCGGCGTCGAGGCCGACTTCGAGCCGGGCCGCGTGCGCTTCCTTGAGCGGCCGCGGGGGGTGGGTGAAGCCTGCGCGGAGATGCCGTGGCACCTGGGCACGCGGTACTGGGCGACCATCGGGCTGCGCGTGGAGCCCGGACCGCGCGACTCGGGTGGGGTGTTCACGTACGAGACGGAACTCGGCGCACTCCCCCGCGCCTTCCACCAGGCGATCGAGGACACGGTGCACACGAGCATGCTGGCCGGGCTGTCCGGGGCGCCGGTGACGGACTACCGGGTGACGCTGATCCGCTCCGGCTACTGCTCGCCGATCAGCACGGCGGCCGACTTCCGCGGTCTCACCCCGATCGTGCTGCGCCGCGCGCTGGAGGCGTCGGGGACCCGGCTGTACGAGCCGTACCACGCGTTCGAGACGGAGGTCCCGTTCGACGCGCTCGCTCCGGTGACCGCGGAACTCGCCTCGCGTGGAGCGGAGTTCAGCGGCACCACGGCCGGCTCCTCGTCCTGGCTGATCACCGGTGAGCTGCCGGCCCGCCGGGTGCGCGAGGTCGAGCTACGGCTGCCGGGGCTCACGCAGGGCGAGGGGGTGTGGTGGTCGCGTCCGTCGGGTGACCGGGCGCTGCGGTGAGCTGCGCGGGCTGTGCGAGGAGGGGTCGTCGGGTCGTGTGCGGCCCCGGTTGTGGCTGGTCGCGCGGTTCCCCGCGCCCCTATGGGGCGCGGTCGCGCCCGCCGCAGGTCAGGGCCGTTCACCACGACACCGGCAGGCGGCTCGGGCTTCGTGTCATCTGGCCCTTTCGCCACTCGATCGTGTCGGATGTGAACTCGGCGCGGAGGTCGGGGAAGCGGGTCGCGAGGCGGTGTAGGGCGAGGCCGAGTTCGAGGCGGGCCAGCCAGGCGCCCAGGCAGTGGTGGGGGCCGGCGCCGAAGACGATGCTGGGGGCGGTCAGCGGGGTGAACAGGTCCGGTGGGCCGGCCGGGAACACGTCGGGGTCGCGGCTGGCGGCGTTGGTCTGGACGGCGACCACGCTGCCCGCCGGGATCGTCACGCCGCCGACCTCGGTGTCCTCGACGGCGCGGCGGATCAGGCCGGGCAGTACCCGCCCCTCGCTGAGCGGGACGGCCCGCAGCAGCTGTTCGGCCGCGAGGGCCGCCGTCTCCTCGTCCTCGGCGAGCCCAGGCCAGGCCTCCTGCCGATCGGTGAGGAGGTAGACGACGATGTTGCCGAGGGCCGTCATGGTGGTCTCGTGGCCCGCGACCACCAGCCCGCACACCAGCATCACCAGTTGTCGTTCGTCGATGTCCAGGCTGTCGCCCGCCGCCACCAGGCCGCTCACCAGGTCGTCACCAGGGGTCTTGCGCCGCTGGGTGACCAGGTCGGCGGCGAAGTCACCGAACTCGTGCATGGCGGCGACGACTTGCTCCCGGGTGTGCGCGCCGCCGGAGAGTGCGTGGTCGGCCCAGTGGCGGATGCGCTCGCGGTCGACGTGGTCGAGCCCCATCAGCCGGGAGATGACGGAGACGGGCAGCGGGCGGGTGAAGCCCTCGATGATGTCGGCGGGACGGTCCTGCGCGGCGAAGTCGTCGAGGAGAGCCTCCACCACCGTGGCCACCCAGGGCCGCCAGCGGGCGATCGCGCGCGGCGTGAACGCCCGCTGGACGGTGCCGCGCAGGCGTTGGTGCGCCTCGCCGTCCTGGTTGAGCAGCCCGTTGGGGTCGTCCAGCAGGTTCGGTACGACGAGCAGCGGCGGCGCGTCCTCGGCATGCAGGGAACTCCTGTTGAACCGGGGGTCCATGAGCACCTGGCGTACGTCGGCGTAGCGGGTCACCAGCCACACCGGGGTGCCGGTGGCGAGGGTGAGGGGACGGGGCGGTCCGGGTTCGGGGAGGTCGATGCGGTGCATGGGACAGAGGGGCCGGGACGTGCTGTGTGTACTCATCCGGGACTCCAGGCGCGCCGGTATGGAGAGTTCTCCACGCTAGTGCGCCCCGCCTGCCCCCGTCAGCGGTGCCATTCGGCCAACGGCCGGGTCTGGCAAGGGCTTTGGGGGGCATGCGCACTGTAGGAAGGAGGGCCGTCGCCATGACGACTCCCATCAGGCGCGTGTCCAGGCGCATGCCCGGCTGGGCGAAGGCGGTGAGCGCCGTCGTGCTGGTGCTCGTGGTGTTCTTCGCCGGGATCCGGCTGAGTGTGCTCCCTGGTCTCAAGGACCTGTTCGGCACCGAAACGCACGACCGCTCGGGACCCGCACTGCTCCAGTCCATCCAGGACATGAGCCGTTACGACGCCGCCTCCGGCAACTTCCAGGTCGTCGTCGACCTGGAAAAGGACACCAAGTACCTGCCCGACGCGATCCGCGGCTCCCGCACGCTGTACATCGGTGCGGGCACCGTCGACGCGTACGTCGACCTCGGAAAGGTCGGCAAGGACGACGTGACGGTCAACGGCGACCGCACGTCCGCCACGCTCCGGCTGCCGCACGCGGTGCTCGGCAAGCCGGCCCTCGACCCGGACCGCTCCTACGCCGTCTCCAAGCAGCGCGGTCTCCTCGACCGGCTCGGCGACCTGTTCTCGGACAATCCCAACAGCGAGCAGGCCGTGCAGAAGCTCGCGGTCAAGCACATCGGGGAGGCGGCGAAGGACAGCGGTCTGACCCGGCGGGCCGAGACCAACACCACGGACATGCTCGACGGCCTGCTGCGTTCCCTCGGTTTCAAGGAGGTGCATGTCAGCTACGGCAGCTGATCAGCCGCCCCCCGACACCCCTGGCAGGGCCAGCACGCCGAGCAAGGCGGCCCCGACCAGCACCCATGCGACGTAGTCCCCGACGTGCCCGGACTGCAGGCGCCGCAGTGGCAGCGCCCAGTCCGGGGCGGCGAGCAGCTTGGGGCGGGTGACGGCGACGGCGGCGAGGCCCACGGCGAGCAGGGTCGAGGCCAGGCCCAGAAGCACACCGGGTACGGTCCACTGCGGGGTGGAGACCACCACCCCGCCGGACCCCGCCTCGCTCATTGCGTGCGCCACGAGCCCGGCGAAGCCGGGGACCGCGCCGACGGCCAGCGCGGTGGCGAGCAGCACCGTCGGGACGACCGTCATCGGGCCCGGGACCCGGCTGACGCGGTGGCCGGTCTCGGGCTCCTCGCCGGAACCGGTCGTCTCGTACTCGCCGTGGTCGGGCGGTGCGGGCCCGAGGCCGAGGAAGACGCGGGCGGCGACCCGCAGCACCGCGCCGGCGGTCACCGCGCTCGCGGCGACGTACACGAGAGTGAGGGGGCCGCCCACGGCCTCCTCCGCCACCGACTTGCCGAGTGCCGTGCCGAACGGGGGCAGCCCGGCGAGGCCGAGGGCCCCCGCGGCGTACAGGACGGCAAGCCCGCGCAGCCGTCGGGCGCGCCCGTGCAGGGCGTGTTCGTCGACGCTGCCGTACCGGTCCAGGAGGACGCCGGTGCAGGCGAACAGGGCGGCCTTCACACCGGCGTGGCCGAGCACGTACAGCGCGACCCCGTCGTCCGCCTCAGGGGTCAGCACGCCGATCCCGATGAGGAAGAGGCCGGTGTGGGCCACCGTCGAATAGGCGAGCAGCCGTTTGAGGTGCCGCTGGTACCAGCACATGACGGCGCCGATCACGGCCGTCAGCACGCCGAGCACCACGAGCACCCGCGTCAGTGCCTCGGCGGGCACCCCGCCGGGCCCGGAGAACACGCTCCCGTACACCCGCCAGACGCCGTACGTGCCGAGTTCGACCATCACGCCCGACAGCAGCATGCACACGGGCGTGGGTGCGACGGCGTGGGCGTCGGGCAGCCAGAAGTGGAAGGGCAGGGCGGCCGCCTTGACCAGCAGTCCGGTGAGGACCAGGACGAACCCGGCGAGGACGAGCGCGTCGGGCCCGCCGTGCCGGTCCAGGCCGCGTCCGATCTGGGCCATCGCCAGTTCGCCGGTGCGGGCGTACAGCAGCCCGATGCCCATCAGCATGGCGTACGCGCCGAGCGAGGTGACGACCGCGAAGGTCAGCGCGCCCTGGACGGCCTTGGCCTCCTCGACGCGGGTGCCGGTCAGGGCGTAGGCGACGACGCTCATCAGCTCGAACCAGACGAACATGTTGAACAGGTCGCCGGCGAGGGCGAAGCCGCACATGCCGCCCTGGAAGAGCAGCATCAGCGCGGGGAAGGAGCCCGCGTGGCGGCGGGGCGGTTCGTCGAAGTAGTGCCAGGAGTACGCCAGTGCGGCCAGCGTCAGCAGTGAGGCGAGCGCGGCCATGCCGAGGCCGGGCCCGTCGCCGGTCAGGACGATGCCGACGCTCTCGCCGTTCACGGGCTGCCAGCCGCCGACCCACTCGGTCATGGGCGGCGAGGAGTTGAGAAGCAGCACGATCGCGAGGCCGGCCGTGCCGGCGGAGACGGTGCACCCCACGGTCTCGGCGACCACGCGGGGCAGCCGGCGGCCCGCGGCGACCAGGAGGGCGGCCCCCAGCAGGGGCACGGCGACGACGAGGGGCAGCAGGTCGTTCATCAGCCGCGCAGCTCGGAGAGTTCGTCGGGGTCGACGGTGCCGTGCCGCTTGGCGATCTGCATGACGAGCGCGAGCAGGAGTGCGGTGACGGTGGCGCCGACGACGACGTCGGTGAGGGTGAGCGCCTGTACGACCGGGTCGACGACCGGCCGGGAACCGGGTTTGACGTCGGAGAACACGGGGGCGGTGGCGCCGTCGCGGTAACCCACGGACAGCAGCAGCACATAGGTGCCGGCCTGGCACACGGACAGGCAGCCGACAGCGTGGATCAGGTTGCGGCTGGTGGCCAGGCCGTAGCAGCCGGCCAGGAAGACCCAGGCGGCGACCAGATATGGCAGTACATCCATCACGGCTCTCATGTGCCGCTCTCCTCCTCGATCTCGACGGCCTGGTCCAGGAAGCGGGCGAGCAGCACGACGACCGCGCTGGCGACCTCCATGCCGATGGCCGCGTTCAGCAGCGGGACGGTGCCGCCGGAGGACAGCGTGTTGAAAGTGCCGTACGGCAGCAGCGTGTTGGCGAGGAAGGCGGTGCCTCCGATCAGTCCCGCGATGCCCATGACGAGGTAACCGGAGGCGGCGAGGGCGTCGGCGACCTCGTAGGCGCCGATCGGCCTGATGCGTTCCAGTGCCGCGTAGTCGGCGCCCAGGTAGAGCAGGTGCAGGGCGGTCGCGGCGACCACTCCGCCCTGGAAGCCGCCGCCGGGGCTGAGCTGGCCGTGGGCGATGACGTACAGGCCGCTGAGCAGGGCGACCGGCAGGACGACGAGGGCGTAGCGGCGGACCGGCAGGGCGACCTCGGCCGGTTCGGGGCGGGCCCGCTGTTCGTCCCGGGTCTGGCGCAGCAGCATCACGCAGCCGAGGACGGCGGAGAACAGGATGGTCATCTCGCCGAGGGTGTCGAAGGCGCGCTGGTCGAAGTTGACGGAGGAGACGGTGTTGGCGGTCTGCCGGGCCAGGGAGGCGTGCACGGCGCGGTCGCCGTAGGGATGGCGGTCACCACCGAAGTGCGGCAGGTCCAGGCAGGCGGCGACGAGCAGGGCGGCCAGGCCCGCGCCGCCCGCGAGCAGCACCCACAGGCGGACGCGCCGGGTCACCGCTCACGCTCCTTGCCCTGTCCGCGCCGCCTGACCTTGCGGACGGTGAGCATCAACAGCAGCGGTGTCAGCGCGGAGCCGACGGCCAGCTGGGAGAGCCCGACGTCGGGCGCCTGGTCCACGGTGAACAGGGCGGCGAGGACGATGCCCAGGAGGGACAGGACCAGGGCCTGGCGCATGGGGTCGCGGGTGGCCACGGCCGCGGTCGCGCAGGCCGCGACCAGCAGCAGTGCCACGACGATCACCGCGTCAGCCACCGCGGACCCCCCGGAATCCGCCGGCCAGGGCCCGCGAGGCGATGATGTTGCCGCTGATCAATAGGGCGCCGATGACCAGCAGTTTCACCATGGCGCGGCCGGGCCCGGTGGCGACGCACAGGGCGATCACGGCGGCCGCGCCGAGCCCGGCGACCGTCAGGGTGGGGCCCCAGGCGCGCGGCGGGTCCTCGGCGAGTTCCTCGGCGAGCAGCCGGGCGAAGACGAGGGTGCCGACAGGGCCGAGCAGGGCCAGGACGAGGCCGAGGTCGACGTAGGAGGGGCGGTTGTAGGCCTGGGAGAGGAGCAGCAGGCTCGGGCAGGCGAGTGCGGTGGACAGGTTCTGGGCCACGACCCGGCGGCGCAGCGGACCGGTGGTCACGCCCCACAGGGCGGTGCCCAGTCCGCCGGCGAGACCGACCGCGGCGGCAAGCGTCCAGCCGTTCACGTCGCGCTCACCGCCCGTCGTGCGCCGCGGGCCGCGAAGGCGCCCACGCAGGCGCAGCTCGCGCCGACGACGAGTTCCAGGGTGTCGACGGTGCTGATGAGGACCAGCCACAGCGGGCCGAGCGCGATCCACCAGCCCAGCAGTTCGGCCACGGTGAACAGGACCGTTCGCGGGGTCATGCGCCACCTCCTCGGGCTCTGTTCGCACACCGTCACGGGCGGGATGTCCGGTACGTCCGTCCCGCGGCATCCAAACATCGCGGCGGGCGCACCGGGTGGCGGCGCGCTGGCTTCCACCGCCGGAGTGCCCCTACGGCAGGAAGGGAAACCGCGAGGGCATCCGGGCCGCGCCGGCCGCGCGGCGGCATTCTCGGCCGCCGAGCGGGTAACCGCCTTACAACGCAGGGAAGTTGAAGACTGGAGGACCTGATGGCCCGTGCAGCCTTACGAGCACGTTCAGCGTTGCGCCTGCGTACGACCAAGACCGGCACGCCCGAGAGGCCGAAGAAGTACTTGAAGTGGAAGAAGCCGGAGAAGGGAAGCGAGCCGGCGAAGGCGAAGAAGTCCGCGAAAACCGGGAGCAAGGCACAGCCGGCTCCTCGTGAGCGCCATGTCATGCCCTTGCCGATCCGGCTGCTGGCGATGCTGTGCGCCTTCGGGTTCATGGTGGCCTTCGCCGCGGTGCTGGCCCGATTGACCCTGGAACCCTCTCCCGCCTCGGCGTCGATGGCCCACACGAACTTGCATCCGGGAACCACTCTGCGGCTCTATCTGGACCAGCCGGCGTTCCGGGACGCCGTGAAGCAAATCGGCGGCAATGTACTGCTGGGCGTCCCGTTCGGCGTCCTGGTGCCGGTCGTCGCACCGCGGGCGCGCGGGTTGTTGCGGGTGCTGGCGCTGACCGCGGTGGTGATGCTGCTGGTGGAGTTCGCCCAGGGAGCACTGGTCGAAGGGCGGGCCTTCGACATCGACGACGTCATCCTCAACACGACCGGTGCACTGGTGGGTTACGTCCTGCTGGGGCGGCGACTGGGCCGGGCCGTGCACGCGCGGGAGCGGCTGCCGCGACGGGCGGCGAAGCGAACGAAGGACGCATAGCGCCACCGCTCAACTCCTGGTCCGTACCAAAGTATTGACGCCCCCTTACCTCACTCCTTAAATCAAGAGGCGACGCCTTCATCCCCCACCGCGGCCGAACGCCTCCCTGCGCCCGGCCGCCGTACGGAAGGAAGTCCCGTGGCCTCCCCACGCCTGCTGCGCAGATGTCTGTTCGCCGCCCTGTCCGCCGTACTGGTCGCATCCGCCGCGACCGGTGCGGCGCAGGCGGATCAGCCCGGGGCCACCGCCGCCACGGTGGCGTTCTCCGACACTTTCGACGGGCCGGCCGGAGCCGCGGTCGACTCCTCGAAGTGGCAGACCGAGACGGGGGACAACGTCAACAACCACGAGCGGCAGTACTACACCCCGGGCACCGCGAACGCGGCCCTGGACGGACAGGGCCATCTGGTGATCACGGCGCGGCGCGAGAACCCGGGCAACTACCAGTGCTGGTACGGAACCTGCCAGTACACCTCGGCGCGGCTGAACACCTCGGGGAGGTTCAACGCCCAGTACGGGCACGTCGAGGCGCGCATGAAGATCCCGCGGGGGCAGGGCATGTGGCCCGCCTTCTGGATGCTCGGCACGCCGGTCAACTGGCCGGACTCGGGGGAGATCGACGTCATGGAGAACGTCGGCTACGAACCGTCCACCGTGCACGGCACCATCCACGGACCCGGCTACTCCGGCTCGGGCGGCATAGGCGCCGCCTACTCCCTGCCGAACGGGCAGGCCTTCGCGGACGCCTTCCACACCTTCGCCGTCGACTGGGCACCCGACTCGATCACCTGGTCCGTGGACGGCACCGTCTACCAGCGGCGCACACCCGCCGATCTGGGCGGCAGGACCTGGGTGTTCAACAAGCCGTTCTTCCTGATCCTGAACCTGGCGGTGGGCGGCTACTGGCCCGGAGACCCGGACGGCTCAACGGCCTTCCCACAGCAGCTGGTGGTGGACTCGGTGTCGGTCACGACCGGCGACTCGGCCACCGGAGCGGCGATCAGGGGACTGGCCGGAAAGTGCGTGGACGTCGCCGGGGCGAACTCCGCCAACGGCACCCCCGTGCAGCTCTACGACTGCAACGGCACCGCCGCCCAGCAGTGGACGGTGGGTTCCGACGGCACCCTGCGCGCGCTCGACAAGTGCCTGGACGTCACCGGCAACGGCACCGCGGACGGCTCGACCGTCCAGTTGTGGGACTGCACGGGCGGCCCGAACCAGACGTGGACGGTCACCGGGGCGCACGACATCGTCGATCCGCAGGCGGACAAATGCCTCGACGTGACCGGGAACAACTCGGCCAACGGCACCCGGCTGCAGATCTGGACCTGCTCGGGCGGCGCCAACCAGAAGTGGACGGTCGGCTGAGCCGGGCCGTCAGTGCAGCTTCCAGGTGAACTTGTCGCCGCCGACCCAGCGCACCACGTCCGGGTCGTCCAAGTCGTGCACCGTGATGCCGAAGGCGGCGGCGGCCTCCAGGACGTCGGTGACGGACTTGGCCTCACCGATCACTTCGCCGTCGATCTCCACGATCCGGAACGGCGGTGTGCCCGGCTGCACACCGAGGACCATGATCCGCGGATTGGAGATGTGGGGAGCTGCTTGTTCGGTCATGCAATAGAGCGTAGGACGCATCGGTGGCGGCTCGCTCGGGGGTGTCAGCGCTGCAGGAGCTCGAGCACCGCCGCCTCGACGGCGCCCTGCGTCGCGGGACGGCCGAAGTCCCCGTGTTCGCCCAGCCGGGTGAGCACGGGGGCGATGGTCTCGCCCTGCTCGAAGAGCTCCACGACCCGGGGGTCGATGTAGGAGGCGCGGCAGACGGCGGGCGTGTTGCCGAGGTAGTGGCTGACCTCGCGGACGGCGCGGCTGGTCTGCCGGCGCCGGGCGGCCGGGGTGGCGCGTGCCTCCTCGGTGACGACGGCCAGGGCGACGGCGGCGAGGACCGTGGCGTGCCAGGTGCGGAAGTCCTTTGCGGTGATCTCGGTGCCGGACAGCCGGCGCAGCGCCTCGTTGAGGTCGTCGCCGTGCAGGTCGTGCCAGGCGTGCCGGTCCCAGTACACCAGCAGCCGCTCCCCGCCGCTGCGGCGGCGCAGCAGGGCCCGTACGACGGCATGCGCCTGCTCGTCGACGAGCGCCCGTACGATCTCGGTGCCGCCCTTGGCCGGATAGCTGAACGCGATCTCCCCGCGGCCGCAGGTGACGTGCTCGCGCAGCATCGTCGTCAGGCCGTAGGTCTCGCTCTCGCGGGTGTGCCGGTCGCTGCCGATGCGGAAGAAGCCGAGGTCGAGCAGGCGCACGGCGCAGGCGGTGACCCGGGAGCGGGACAGGCCGCGTCCGGCGAGGTCCAGGGCGACCCTGGCGCGCAGTTCGGGCAGGGCGCGGGCGACCTCGCGGACGTGTTCGTGCTTGGCCTGCTCCTGCTGGGCGCGGAACTGTTCGTGGTAGAGGTACTGGCGGCGCCCTGCGTCGTCGGTGCCGACGGCCTGGAGGTGGCCGCCCGGCCAGGGGCAGATCCACACGTCCCGCCAGGCGGGCGGGATGACCAGGGCCCGGATACGGGCGAGGTGCCCGGGGTCCTTCAGCGGCGCGCCGGTCTCGTCCAGGTAGCGGAAGCCGCGGCCGCAGCGGACGCGGGTGAAGCCGGGGCCGTCGCAGGAGCTGGTGCGCAGTCGCACGGCGGCCGGCTCAGGGCCGACGCCAGTCGTCGCTCTTGAGGTGGGAGCCGGCCTGCGGGCCCATCCGCAGCATGCCGCCGTCCACGCTCCAGGAGGCGCCGGTGACGTAGGAGGCGTCGGGGCCCGCGAGGAAGGCGATGACGGCGGCGACCTCACGGGCGTCGCCGGGCCGTCCTACGGGGATGCCGGGGCGGGGTTCGGTGTGCACGTCGGTGTCCTCCTGGCCGGTCATCGGGGTGGCGATCTCGCCCGGCGCGACCGCGTTGACGGTGATGCCGTACTCGGCGAGCTCCAGGGCCATGACCTGGGTGAGCAGTCCGAGGCCGCCCTTGGCCGCGCAGTACGGGGCGGCGCCGACCCGCGGCTGGTGTTCGTGGACGGAGGTCACGTTGACGATCCGGCCGCCGTCGCCCTGCCGGATCATGTGCCGCGCCGCCCGCTGTCCGCACAGGAACGGGCCGATCAGATCGACGTCGAGGACCTCGCGCACCGTGTCGAGCTCCAGGTCGAGGAAGGGCGTCATGGTGCCGGTGCCGGCGTTGTTGACCAGCACGTCGAGGCGGCCGAGCCGGTCGCAGAGCTCGTCGACGGTGCCGGCGGCGGTGGGCAGCCGGGTGAGGTCCATCTGGGCCACGGCGGCCCGCTGCCCGTGGGCGCGGACCTCCTCCGCGGTCTCCTCGGCGCCCTTGAGGTCGCTGTTCCAGGTGATGCCGACGTCCATGCCCGCCCGGGCGAGCCTTACGGCGGTGGCGCGGCCGATGCCGGAGTCGGAGCCGGTGATCACGGCGACCTTGGCGGGAGCTGATGTGGGCATCGCCGACCTCCTCCTGGACGGTGCGGGGGTGCGCATCGCAGTACCCGGGTGCGGGCGGGACAAACCGTGCGGGGTGCCCGGCGCTGGGGAACCCTGGAGGAGGAGGTCACCATGGATCCCGTCGAGGCACTGGAGCGGATCGCCTTCCTGCTGGAGCGGTCCCTGGCGCCGACGTACCGCGTCCGCGCCTTCCGCACGGCGGCCCGCGTGCTGACGTCCCTGCCCGCGGACGAGGTCCGCGAGCGGGCGGCCGCCGGGTCACTGGAGTCGCTGAAGGGCGTCGGCCCGAAGACCGCGCAGGTCGTCCGGGAGGCGCTGGCCGGAGAGGTGCCCGGCTATCTGGTCAAGCTGGAGGGCGAGGCGGGGGCGCCGAGCGAGGACCGGGCCGGCGCGGGGCTGCGGGCCAGGTTGCGCGGGGACTGCCATCTGCACTCCGACTGGTCGGACGGCGGCAGCCCGATCGAGGAGATGGGCCGGGCCGCGCAGGCCCTCGGGCACGAGTGGGCCGTGCTGACGGACCACTCCCCCCGGCTGACCGTGGCGCGCGGGCTGTCTCCCGAACGGCTGCGGGAACAGCTGGACGTGGTGGCGGAGCTGAACACCACCTGGGCGCCGTTCCGGCTGCTCACCGGCATCGAGTGCGACATCCTCGACGACGGCTCGCTGGACCAGGAGCCGGAGCTGCTTGAGCGGCTCGACGTGGTCGTGGTGTCGGTGCACTCCAAGCTGCGCATGGACGCCCGCTCGATGACCCGCCGGATGGTGGCCGCCGTACGCAGTCCGCACTCCGATGTGCTCGGGCACTGCACGGGGCGGCTGGTGACCGGGCGGGGGCGGCCCGAGTCGGAGTTCGACGCCGACGAGGTGTTCGCCGCGCTGGCCGAGACGGGCACCGCCCTGGAGATCAACAGCAGGCCCGAGCGGCTCGATCCGCCACGGCGGCTGCTGCGCCGGGCGGTCGGGTCGGGGGTGCTGTTCTCCGTCGACACCGACGCGCACGCGCCCGGCCAGCTGGACTGGCAGATCCTCGGCTGTGCCCGGGCCGAGGAGTGCGGGGTGCCGGCCGAGCGCGTGGTGAACACCTGGAGTCTGGACGATCTGCTGGCCTGGACCCGCTCGCGGCGCACGCCCGCAGGAGTGACAGGAACCTGACGTGGTACTCGGGGCAGCGGAACAGCAAAGGAGTGCGCATGGAACGGGCGGCCGTGTTCGACGTCGACGGAACCCTCGTCGACACCAACCACCTGCACGTGGCGACCTGGTGGGAGGCCTTCCGCCAAGCCGGCCACAAGGTGCCCATGCACGCCATCCACCGCTCCGTCGGCCTCGGCTCCGAGGACCTCGTCGCCCGGCTGCTGGGCGATCGGCGGGATCCGGACCGGGACGCCGAACTCAGCGCCGCGCACAAGGCGTTGTACGGCCAGTACTTCGACCGGCTGCCCGCGTTCGAGGACGCCGGGCGGCTGCTGCGGCGCCTCGACCACGACGGCTGGACGGTGGTGCTGGCCACCTCCGCGAGCGGCCCGGAACTCTCCGCGCTGCGCCGCGCGATCTGCGCCGACGACGCGATCACCGCCACCGCGAGCGCGGACGACGTCAAGGAGGGAAAGCCGGCCCCCGAGCCCGTCGAACACGCCCTGGAACTGGCCGGGGTGCCCGCCGAACGGGCGGTCTTCGTCGGTGACACCGTGTGGGACATGCGCGCGGGCAGCCGGGCCGGCGTGCGCTGTCTGGGCGTGCTGTGCGGCGGCATCCCGCGCGCCGACCTGGAGGAGGCGGGAGCCGAGGCCGTGTACGACGACCCCGCGCATCTGCTGTCCGCCCTGGAGAACAGTCCGCTGGCCTGAACACCCCGAACGGGTGACGCAGATCACCACGCAAGGTGCCGAACACAGGAACACCCAGCGGTAGTTCGCCGTTGAACCAACCGTGGGTGCGGATGGGACAGTGTCCCCGGGCCTCACCATTCGCCCACAGGGACGATCGTTCGGCTGAAGCCCTGTGGAGCCTTTCGCCGAGAGGCGACCGCCATCCGTGCCCACCACCGAGCGAGCCCCGACCGGCCTCCCCCGTCCGGTCGGGGCTCTTTCATGCCCGCGCCCGACCGCCCCGGTCCGCGCTTGACTTCGAGAGCACTCCAATCCGTAGCGTTCCCGTCATGAGCACTGGCACTGCACAGCACAAGATCGGATCCGGTTTCGGCGCCACGAGCACGGCCGACGACGTCCTTCAGGGCGTCGACCTGACCGGCAGGCTCGCCGTCGTCACCGGCGGCTACTCGGGGCTGGGCCTGGAGACCACGCGCGCCCTGACCAAGGCGGGCGCCCGGGTCGTCGTCCCGGCCCGCCGCCGGGCCACCGCCGAGGAGGCGCTGGCCGGCCTCGACGGCGTCGAGGTGGACGAGCTGGACCTCGGCGACCTGGAGAGCGTACGGGCCTTCGCCGATGGCTTCCTCGCCTCCGGACGGACCATCGACATCATGATCGACAACGCCGGGATCATGGCGTGCCCGGAGACACGGGTGGGGCCCGGCTGGGAGGCCCAGTTCGCCACCAACCACCTGGGCCACTTCGCCCTGGTCAACCGGCTGTGGCCGGCGATCGCCCCAGGCGGCGCCCGCGTCGTCTCCGTCTCCTCCCGCGCCCACCACTTCTCGGGCATGCGCTGGGACGACGTCCACTGGACGCAGGGCTACGACAAGTGGCAGGCCTACGGACAGGCCAAGACCGCGAACGTCCTGTTCGCCGTCCACCTCGACAAGCTCGGCCGGGACGCCGGCGTGCGCGCCTTCTCCCTGCACCCCGGCGGCATCCTCACCCCGCTGCAGCGGCACATCCCCAAGGCGGAGATGGTCGAGCGCGGCTGGATCGACGAGGACGGCAACGTCCTCAACCCCGAGGGCTTCAAGACCCCGCCGCAGGGCGCGGCCACCCAGGTGTGGGCGGCGACCTCGGCCCAGCTGGACGGCCTCGGCGGCGTCTACCTGGAGGACTGCGACATCGCCGAGCCCGCGGTCGACGGCGCGACCAGCGGCGTCAAGGACTGGGCGATCGACCCCGACCAGGCCGCCCGGCTGTGGGAGTTGTCGGCGGAGCTGACGGGCGTGAACGCCTTCGCCTAGGACCTGTCGTCAAATTCCCGTCGTCCGCCCGAAGGGCGGCCCGGCGGCGTCATGGGGGTCCCCCCCGCTCGGGCGAAGCCGAGTGGGGCAGGAGGCACGTGGGTGGTTCGGCAACGCGGCTGGCGTCCCCTCACGCCCTTAAGGCCGTGAAGGGCAGTGCCGTGCCAGGCGTCGCCGCACAGGCGAGAATTTGACCACAAGGCCTAGGAGTCACCCGGTTCCCTCGGCCCGAACAGGGCGGCGGGTGCGCCGGTCACGAGGGCCCAGTAGCGGTCTCCGTAGGACCAGTGCCACCACTCGGTGGGGTAGTTGACGAGCCCGGCGGCCGTCAGCGCGCCGCCGAGCAGGGCACGGTGGGCGCGGGCCTCCTCCGTGATGTTGGCGGCCGCCGTGTAGCAGGCGCCGTCGCTCTGCTCCGGGTTGGCGTTCATCTCGGTGCCCAGGTCCAGTTCGCGGCCCTCGGCGTCGGCGAGCGTCAGGTCGACGGCCGCGCCCGCGCTGTGCGGGGCGATCTCGGGCGGGGAGACATAGCGGCTGGCTGCGCTGAGGATGCGGTCGGCGGGCCAGTCCGGGTGGGCGGCGCGCAGTTCGTCGGCGTACCGCTCGAAGTAGCGGCGCTGGAGGGCCGGCGGCCGGTATCCCTCCACGAACAGCAGGCGCAGGCCCTCCGGGAGCAGGGCCTGGGCGGCGAGGAGGCGGTCGAGGACGCCGCGGCGCAGCTGGACCTCGGCGCCGTGGGAGTCCTTGTGCTTGCGGTCGTCGACCAGGAGCTTGTCTCGTACGTCGACGAGGGGCTCGCCGTTCTCCGCCACGGGTACGGCGGCGACCCGGGCGTCGGACATCAGGATGATCTCGCTCATGGCTTGATCATCTCCCGGCCGCCCGCCCGGAGCCGCCGGGGCTCAGTCGCCCATGAACTCCCGCAGGTCGGCGGTGAGTTGTTCGGCATGGGTGGCGAACAGACCGTGCCCCGCGTTCTCGTAGACCTTGAGGGTGGCGTCGGGGGCGAGGCCGGCGGCGCGGCGGCCGGTCGTCTCCAGGGGTGCCGAGGCGTCGTGCGTGCCGTGTACGACGAGCAACGGCACCTCCAGCTTGGCCAGTTCGGGAGCGACGTCGAGGGTGACGATCGTCTCCTGGACCGCGCTGGAGGCCCGCGCGGTGGACACCAGGCAGCGGTCGCTGAGGTAGCGGACGTAGGCGGTCGACACGTCGTTGCCCGGCCGGTGCAGGGCGAAGAAGTCGCGCAGTGCGCCGGGGTCGTTGAAGAACGCCGCCCGGTCGCGCAGGAAGGCCGCGTTGCCCGCCCGCATGACCTCGGGGTCCCAGCCGTCCGGGTTGTCCTCCGTGCGGACCACGCCCGGGGCGATGCCCGCCACGAGCGCGACACGGGTCACCCGGCCGCTGCCGTGCCGGGTCAGGCAGCGCACGATCTCGGCGCTGCCGACGGAGTGGCCGATCAGCGTCACCGCGCGCAGATCCAGATGGTCCAGCAGCCCGTACAGGTCGTCGGCGAGGGTGTCGAGGTCGTAGCCGTTCCACACGTCCTCGGAGCGTCCGTGCCCGCGCCGGTCCAGGCCCACGCAGCGGTAGCCCTCGGCCGCCAGCGGCAGCATCTGGAACTCCCACATCTCGGTGCCCAGGTAGGCGCTGTTGACGAAGACGGCCACGGGGCCGTCGGCCGGGCCGTGGTCGACGAAGTGCAGCTGCGCGCCGTCGGCCGGGCTGGCGAAATACGGCATGGGGCGTCCCCCTGCGATCCGGTGGGGTGGGTACGTCCTCCATCGTTCCGGGGGCAGGGACGGGCGTCGATTACCTCCGAGGTCATACGGCAGGTTCCGCGTGTGCTCCCCCCGGCCGGGTACTCGGTCACCCCGTTTCGGACCGTGCGGCCGGAAGGAGCCGAAGGTGAGCAGCGCAGTGGGCAGCAGGATCGTGGTCACGGGTGCCACCGGCAACGTCGGCACCAGTGTGGTGCGCCTCCTCTCCGAGGAAGCGCAGGTGGGGTCCGTGCTGGGGCTGGCCCGGCGGATTCCCGAGTGGTCGCCGGCGCGGACCGAGTGGTCCGCGGTCGACCTGGCGTCCCAACAGGCCGATCTGGTCAAGGAGTTCGAGGACGCCGACGCGGTCGTCCATCTGGCGTGG
The DNA here is from genome assembly GCF_039532765.1 of Streptomyces longisporus. Lineage (NCBI taxonomy): Bacteria > Bacillati > Actinomycetota > Actinomycetes > Kitasatosporales > Streptomycetaceae > Streptomyces > Streptomyces longisporus. The sequence goes on along the minus strand of NZ_BAAASG010000008.1, from coordinate 30,143 downwards.
GCCTTCCAGCCCACGCATGATCCGGCGGCGACCTGGCGCACGAACGTGCTCGGGAGCATCCGGGTGTTCGAGGCGGTCGCGGCGGCCCGGGTGCCGACGCTCGTGCACGCCTCGTCGGTGGGCGCCTACTCTCCGGGACCGAAGGACCACGCGGTGGACGAGTCGTGGCCGACGCACGGCTGGCCGGATGCCGCGTACTGCCGGGAGAAGGCCTATCTGGAGCGCACCCTGGACACCTTCGAGCGCGACCACCCGGAGGTGCGGGTGGTCCGGATGCGGCCCGCGTTCCTCTTCAAGCGCGAGTCGGCGAGCGAGCAGCGCCGGATCTTCGGCGGCCGCTTCCTGCCGGGCCCGCTGGCGCGCCCGGAGCTGTTGCCCTTCCTCCCTGACATCCCGGGTCTGCGGGCCCAGGCGCTGCACACCGACGACGCGGCCAGGGCGTACGTCCTCGCGCTCGGCGCCGAGGTCCGCGGCGCCTTCAACCTGGCGGCCGAGCCCCCGGTCGACGCCGAACTGCTCGCTCAGCTGCTGGACACCCGCCCGATCCGGCTCCCCCGCGTCGCGGCCCGCTCGGCGATCGCCGCCGCCTGGGGCCTGCATCTGCTGCCCGCGTCGCCGCATCTGTTCGACGCGGTCCTTCGGCTGCCACTGATGGACTGCACACGCGCGCATGCCGAGCTGGGCTGGCACCCGGAGCACGAGGCGACCGAAGTCCTGGAGGAGTTCCTGCAGGGGCTGCAGCACGGCGAGGGCGCACGGACTGCGCCACTGCGGGGGCGCAAGGTCGGCTGACCGGCCCGGAACATGTCCACGGCCGCGCGTCGAGACGCGCGAGCGTGCCGAGCTGGGCCGGCACCCGGAGCACGAGGCGACCGAAGTCCTGGAGGAGTTCTCCTGGAGGAGTTCCAAGGGGCTGCAGCACGGCGGGGGCGCAAGGTCGGCTGACCGGCCCGGAACGTGTCCACGGCCGCTCGTCGAGACGCGCGGGCGTGCCAGGTGGGCTGACGGTGCGAGGGCTATGTGGTCTCGTCGAGCCGTTCGCGCTGTGGCACCACCGTGTACTTGGGGTCCTCGGCCGAGGCGATGCCCGCCGCGAAGACGCCGAAGCGGGTGCAGGCCGATCCTGCGAGCAGGGCGAGCCCGGAGGCGACCGCGGCGCCACGCCGTCCGCCGAAGAGCGCGGCGGTGACGGCACCGCCGGCGGTGAGCACCTGCGCCGCCCGGAGCAGTGCGCCGGCCCGGCCCTCCCGCCAGGTCTCGGCGACCATGCCCATGCGCTGCTCGGCCGCCTTCGACACCGCCGCGTCGGCCAGCGCAGCCAGCGCCGCGGCGCACCGGGCCGGAGCGTTCTCGCTCGGAGGTCCGGCAACGAGGGCCATCCCGGACGCCGCCGCGGTCGCGGACGCCGCGAACAGGTACGGCAGCTCCCGGTGGACGCCGTGCCAGGCCGGTACGGCGGTGTCGGCGGCCAGCACCCCGGTGTAAGTGGCGACCGCCGGGCCCAGCAGTGCGGCGGCGCCGGTCGCCGCGCCCCCGAGACGCGGCGACCGGCCGGTCACGGCGCTCGCGGCGGCCGCACCCGCCACGGGCCCGTAGGCGCCGAGCAGCCAGGACCCCATGCTCATGGGCGAGGTCGGCTTGAACACCCGCAGCATGTTCGCGAACCGGCTCGGCTTTCCGAGGTCGTGGATCAGGGCGGCGGCCGACAGGGAGACGGAGGCCAGCGAGGACACCTTCAGTGCCGTCGCGGTCGTCGTACGTCCGGTCAGGTGCGCGCCCGCCGCGAGCACCGACCCTGCTCCGGCGAGCCCGCCGAGGAAGAAGTACCCGGCGATGTCGGGGGCGGCCCAGGAGGGCGCCTTGATGACGGGACGGCCGTAGTAGGACTGGAACTCGGCCCGGGGGACGACGGCTTGCTCGCCGCGCCGCCGCCTGCGTCCCGCACGCTCGGTCGTGCTCATCGCCGGCCCCTTCCCGTGAGTGCGAAGCAGGCCGCGAGGCCGCCCAGCAGGGACAGGGCCGCGGCGCCCGCGTGCTTCCACATCGCGGGCAGGTCCCGGGTGGTGACCACGGGGTCCGGGGGCAGCCCGTACACCTCGGGCTCGTCCAGGAGCAGGAAGAACGCGCCGTCGCCGCCCACGCCGTCGTCCGGGTCGTGGCCGTAGAGCCGGGCGTCGGTGACGCCCGCCTCGTGCAGCTGGTCGACGCGCAGCGCGGCCCGCTCGCGCAGTTCGTCGAGCGGACCGAACTGGATGGACTCGGTGGGGCAGGCCTTGGCGCAGGCCGGTTCCTGTCCTGCGCCAAGGCGGTCGTAGCACATCGTGCACTTGAACGCGCGGCCGTCGCGCGGCCGTTGCTCGATGACGCCGTAGGGGCAGGCGGGCACGCAGTAGCCGCAGCCGTTGCAGATGTCCTCCTGGACGACGACCGTGCCGAACTCGGTGCGGAAGAGCGAGCCGGTGGGGCAGACGTCGAGGCAGGCGGCGTGGGTGCAGTGCTTGCACACGTCGGAGGACATCAGCCAGCGCAGCTCGCCGTCGCCGCCGACCGGTGTCTCCTGCGCGGTCGACTCGCCCTCGACCAGCGGAAGTTGGGTACGGCCGTCCGGGCGCGGCTGCTCGATGAAGGCCACGTGCCGCCAGGTCGAGGCGCCGAGCGCCTGCGTGTTGTCGTACGACATGGCCGTGAGCGACAGCCCGTCCTCCGGGATGGCGTTCCACTCCTTGCAGGCGACCTCGCAGGCCTTGCAGCCGATGCAGACGGAGGTGTCGGTGAAGAAGCCGACGCGTTCCTCGCTCACTTGCGTGCCTCCGTTCCGGTGTCCGGGGTGATACCGGCCCGGGTGCGGTACTCGGCGACCAGCCTCGGCAGGTCCGGGCCGCGCGGGCGGCGGCCGGCACGGATGTCGGCGGTCAGCGCCTTGTCCTCCTGGATGTGGGCGTTGGGGTCGAGGGCGATGGCCAGCAGCTCGTTGGCTGCATCGCCCTTCGCGACGCCGTTCGGGCCCCAGTGGAAGGGCAGGCCGATCTGATGGATCGTGCGGCCCTGCACCCGCAAGGGCCGGATACGGTCGGTCACCAGCACCCGCGCCTCGACGGCGTTGCGGGCGGTGACGATCGTCGCCCAGCCGCCGTTCTCCAGGCCGCGCTCACGGGCCAGCGCGGGCGAGACCTCGCAGAAGAACTCCGGCTGCAGCTCGGACAGATACTCCGACCAGCGGCTCATGCCGCCCGCCGTGAAGTGCTCGGTGAGGCGGTGCGTGGTGACGACGTACGGGAAGACCTCGGCGCCCTTCTCGTCTCCGCTGGGGTGGTAGCGGTTGCCCTCGCGGGGCAGCAGCTGGCGCACCGGGTTGCGCGGGGTGGAGGGGTACAGGGCGTTGGGGAACGGCGAGTCCTGCGGCTCGTAGTGGCTGGGCAGCGGGCCGTCCTCCAGGCCTGCGGGGGTGAACAGCCAGCCCTTGCCGTCGGCCTGCATGATGAACGGGTCGTCGCCGCGCAGCGCGTCGGAGCCGACCGCGTCCTCGTCGGGCACGAAGTCGGGTGCGCGGTCGGGGACGAAGTCCGGGACGTCACGCCCGGTCCACTTGCCCTCCTCCGCGTCCCACCAGACGTACTTCTTGCGCTCGCTCCAGGGCGTGCCGTCGGGCGCGGCGGAGGCGCGGTTGTAGAGGATGCGCCGGTTGGCGGGCCAGGCCCAGGCCCACTCGGCGGCCACCCAGTCCTGCTCCCAGTGGGGTTTCTTGCGGGCGGCCTGGTTGACGCCGTCGGCGTAGACCCCGCAGTAGATCCAGCAGCCGCAGCGGGTGGAGCCGTCGTCCTTGAGTTCGGTGTACGCGCTCAACGGGGTGTCGTCGGGACCATGGCCGCTGATCTCGGCAAGCACGGCGTCGGCGACGGGTTCCTCGAGGTCCCCGGTGACCGGGTAGTCCCAGGTCAGGTCGAGGACCGGGCGGTCCATGGGGTCCGTCGAGCCGGTCAGCTTCTCCCTGATGCGGCGGCCCAGGTGGTACATGAACCACAGGTCGCTGCGGGCGTCGCCCTCGGGTTCCACCGCCTGGTAGTGCCACTGCACCCAGCGGTTGGTGTTGGTGAAGGAACCGGACTTCTCGGTGTGGGAAGCGGCCGGGAAGAAGAACACCTCGGTGCCGATGTCCTCGGTGCGCAGCTCACCGGTCTCGATCTCGGGGCCGTCCTTCCACCACGTCGCCGACTCGATCAGGGAGAAGTCCCGCACGACCAGCCAGTCCAGGTTGGCCATGCCCAGCCGCTGCAGACGGGTGTTGGCGGAGCCGACCGCCGGGTTCTCGCCGAGCAGGAAGTAGCCCTTGCAGTCGCCGTCGAGCTGGGCCATGACCGTGTCGTAGGTGGAGTGCGAGCCGGTCAGCCGCGGCAGGTGGTCGAAGCAGAAGTCGTTGTCGGGAGTGGCGGCGTCGCCGTAGTAGGCCTTCAGCAGACTGACGATGTACGCCCGCATGTCGGCCCAGAAGCCCTTCACCGTGCGGGTCGTCTCGACGAAGTTGTCGAGGTTCATGTCCTCGTGGGCGTGCGGCATCGGGATGTAGCCGGGCAGCAGGTTGAACAGGGTGGGGATGTCGCTTGAGCCCTGGATGGAGGCATGGCCGCGCAGGGCCTGGATGCCGCCGCCGGTTCGGCCGATGTTGCCGAGCAGGAGCTGGAGGACGCAGGCGGCGCGGATGAACTGGGCCCCGGTGGTGTGCTGGGTCCAGCCGACGGCGTAGCAGAAGGCGCTGGTGCGCTCGGGGCCGGAGTTGGTGGTCAGCGCGTCGCAGACCTGCCGGAAGGTCTCGCGGGGGATGCCGCAGACCTCCTCGACCATCTCGGGGGTGTAGCGGGCGTAGTGCCGCTTGAGGATCTGGTAGACGCAGCGCGGATGCTGGAGGGTCTCGTCGGTGGGGGCGCGGTGCCCCGTACGCGCTCCGCCGGAGCCGTGCGCCTCGGCGCCGGCGGACTTGCGGGTGCGCTCCTCGTAGAGCTCGTCGGCCTCGCCGGCCGGCTGCTGGATCTCGACGCCCTCGTACTGCCAGGTGGTGGGGTCGTAGTGCTTCTTCTCCTCGTCGAGGCCGGAGAAGACGCCGTCGAGGTCCTCGGTGTCGCGGAAGTCCTCGCCGACCAGGGTGGAGGCGTTGGTGTAGTTGAGGACGTACTCCCGGAAGTCCTTCTCCTCGGTCAGGACGTGGTTGATGATCCCGCCGAGGAAGGCGATGTCGGTGCCCGCGCGGATGGGCACGTACAGGTCGGCGAGCGCGCTGGTGCGGTTGAAGCGCGGGTCGACGTCGATGATGGTGGCGCCGCGCTTCTTGGCCTCCATCACCCACTGGAAGCCGACCGGGTGGCACTCGGCGAAGTTGGAGCCCTCGATGACGATGCAGTCGGAGTACTGCAGGTCCTGCATGAAGGTGGTGGCGCCGCCGCGGCCGAAGGAGGTGCCGAGACCTGCGACCGTGGAGGAGTGACAGACCCGGGCCTGGTTCTCCACCTGCACCACGCCGAGGCCGGTCAGCAGCTTCTTGATGAGGTAGTTCTCCTCGTTGTCGAGGGTGGCGCCGCCGAGACTGGCGATGCCCAGGGTGCGCGCGGTGCGCATTCCGTCGCGCTCCCATTCCCAGGTCTCGCGCCGGGTGCGCAGGACCCGGTCGGCGACCATGTCCATGGCCGTGTCCAGGTCGAGCGGCTCCCAGTCGGTGCCGTGCGGGCGGCGGTAGAGCACCTGGTGCTCACGGGCCGGTCCGGTGGTCAGCTGCAGGGTGGCCGAGCCCTTGGGACACAGCCGTCCGCGGCTGACCGGCGAGGCGGGATCGCCCTCGATCTGTATGACTTTCTCGTCCCGGACATAGACCTGCTGGCCGCAGCCGACCGCGCAGTAGGGGCACACGGACTGCACCACGCGCTCCGCGCTGTCCGTGCGGGGCCGCAGGCCTTCGGTGTACGAGGATTTCGCGGCGCTCCCCCGGCCCGTACGGTCGGTGCCGGTGAGCTGCCGGTAGACGGGCCATGCGCGGACCCGGTCGCCGATACCCATGGTGGCTCCCTGTCGCGGTCAGGCCGAGGGCTCGTCCGGAGCGGGATGCTCGGGATGGACGGTGGCCGAACGGGGACCGTCCCGCCGCCCTGTACCGGCCTCGTCGGTGTCCGGCACCCCGTCGTCCGCCTCTTCGGCCTCCACGTCCGGAACCGGAATGTCCAGCGGATCCTCGCCCTCGCCGACCTGCTGGTCGGGCAGATCCCGCGGCACGGGCCCGCCGCCCTGACCTGCGTCATGCCGATCGGCCACGGCACACTCCCTTCACGTCGTTCGAGCGAGACGCGAGTACCTCCGCCGGTGACCACCGAAACCTGGGGGTGCGCCCCGATAGGGGCGCGGGGCTGTGTCGATATGCGGCTCCGCCACGTGGGCGCGACAAGCCACGACGACGACGCGGACGGCCCAGAGCCCTCCGCGGCACTCTCAGAGTCGCTCCTCCAACGCCGTCCGCCACGCAGGCACGGGCCCCTCGGGCACCGGCTCAAGCCGCCGCCCGCCCCGGGCAAAGAAGTCGGCCAGAGGCAAAATCGCCGCCCCGACGGTGACCGCGTCGGGCCCGAGCCGCCCAAGCTCAATGCTCACCTTCTCGGCCGGATGCCGCAGCGCATACGAGGCCGCATACCGCCGCACCGCAGGCAGGAACCGCGCCCCCAGCTGAAGCCCCGCCCACCCCCCGATGAGAATCCGCTCGGGCTGGAACAGGTTGATCAGGTCGGAGAGCCCGGCTCCGAGATACTCGGCGGTCTCCTCCAGCACGGCCAGGGCGACCGGATCGGCCTCGCCCCCCTCGACCGGGTAGGCCGAAGCAAGCATCGCCGTGAGCGCCGACTCCTCGTCCGCCCCCTCCGGCGGCTGCCCACCCTCCTCGCGCCACCGCTCCAGCAGGGACTCCGCCCCCGCATAAGCCTCCAGGCAGCCCAGCGCACCGCACCGGCAGCGGCGCCCCCTGACCCGTACCGTCAGATGGCCCCATTCGACCGCCCGCCCGTTCTCCACCTCCGGCGTGACGAGGCAGGCGCCGACGCCGGAGCCGAACAGCACGACGATCGCGTTGCGCGCCCCGCGCCCCGCGCCGAACCACATCTCGGCCTGGCCGAGGGTCTTGGCGCCGTTGTCGATGAAGTACCGGACGCCGTTCGGGAGTCGGGAGGAGGAGCGGAGCAGTTCCTCCAGCGGGACGGCGTCCCAGCCGATCGTCTGCCCGTGCACGACGGCGCCGCGCTCCTCCGGGGTGCGCTCCACGATGCCGGGGACGCCGATGCCGACGCCGAGGAGCTGTTCGGGGCCGATGGCGGAGCCGGCGAGCACCTCGGCGATCCCGTCGCGGATGTGGCCGACGATGACCTCGACGTCGTAGCGCTGCTGTTCCAAGGGCCGCTCGGCGCGGGCGAGTTCGGTGAGGGTGAGGTCGAACAGCTCGATGCGCACCCGGGTCTCGCCGACGTCGACGCCGATCATGTGGCCGGCGCCGGGTGCCACGCGCAGCAGGGTGCGGGGGCGGCCGCCGTCGGAGTCGACGCTGCCGGCCTCCTCGACCAGGCCGTCGGCGACCAGGTCCGCGACGACGTTGCTGACCGAGCCGGAGCTCAGCCCGGTCACCGGGCCGAGCTCGAAGCGGCTGAGGGGTCCGTCGAAGTAGAGCCGCTGCAGCACGACCGCGCGGTTGGCCCGCCTGAGGTCGCGTACCGTGCGCCCGTTCCGCCCCGCCATGTGGTTCCTTTCGCGCCCTGTCCGACCTGCAACATACCTCTGCGGACAGGCTTGGCGCGACATTCCTCCAACCCTTAGTTCACGATGTGAGCTAAGAGGTGGCCTCCTCGATCTCGTCCAGGGCGGCCACGAGTTCCGGCGCGACCGCCTCCTCGCGCCACCGGATGTCCCCCTCCCCCATCGCCCGCGGCACGGTCTCCACCAGCATGATCAGGTAGAGGTAGGCGCGGTAGAGGGCGAGGCGCAGGAGGGCCGGGCGGTCGAACTCGGCGCGTCCGCCGCCGTCCCGGTAGCCCGAGAGGAATGCCTCGTCCTTCCTGATGTCCCCCAGCAGCGCCAGGGAGACGAACTCGGCCAGCGGGTCGCCCCAGAACATGCGCTCCCCGTCGATGAGCCCGCCGATGCGAAGGGAGTCCGCCGAGCGTTCCACGAGGATGTTGCCGTCCCACAGGTCGAAGTGGACGAGCGCGGGGGCGGTGACCTCGTCGAGGGCGTCGTACGCGGCGCGGAGCGTGCCTTCGATCTCGTCGACGGGTCTGGGCAGCCGGGCCGAGAAGCGGCGGGCGTCGTCGAGGATCGCCTCCAGCATTCCGCTGAAGGCGGTCCGCCAGTCGGGGGCGAGGGGGCCGAGCGCTCCGGACGGGTAGCCGAAGGCGGTTCCGGTGACGCGGTGCAGGGCGGCGACCTGGCGGCCCAACTCCGCGCGCAGATATGCCCGTTCGGCCTCCGTGAGGGATCCGTCCCACGGGTCGCCGGGACATGCGGTCATCAGGAGTACGGAGCTGTCGTCGTCGAGGGTGACGAGCCGGGGCGCCGGCACCCCGGCCGTTTCGGCGCAGCGGTAGAACTCCGCCTCGGCGACGAGGAGCCGGCTCTCGTAGCGCAGTCCGGGGGTGTCCGGGGCGACCTTCAGCACGTAGCGGCTGCCGTCGGTGAGCCGGAGTTCCTCGACGGTGTTGTAGGTGCCACCGGTGAGGGGGCGCAGGTGGGCCAGCCGGCCGGGAGGGATCTGTGCGCCCTCCAGGATGCGTCGGGCTCTCTCCCAGGAGTCCACCACCGTGCGCCCACCTCTCCCCTCGGTCAGCCGGCCGCGTACACGTCCTCGATGTAACGGCCGTGCGCGATCAGTGCGTCGAGCCACGCCTCGGCCGCCGTGTGGTCGGCTCCGGGCGTGCGGTCCCGGTACAGCGTACGGAACGCGTCCCGCACGCCCGGCGCCATTTTCGAACCGTCGCCGCAGACGTACACCCGGGCCCCGGCGTCGAGCAGCTGCCAGACCTCGTCAGCCTCGGCGGCGATGCGGTGCTGCACGAAGGTCCCCGCGGTGCTGAAGGCCGGGCGGAGCGACACCGCTCCGGCGGCCTCGGCAGTGCGCAGTTCCTCGGCGTGCAGGAAGTCCGCGTGGGGTGCGTCGCAGCCGAAGTAGCAGAGAGCGGGGGCGAGTTCGGTGCCCGCGGCGAGGGCGGCCGTGCGGTCGGCGACGGTTCCCCGGAAGGGGGCCAGGCCCGTGCCCGCCGCGATCATGATCACCGGGGCGGAGTGGTCCACCCGGAAGGCCTCCCGGCACGGCTGGACCCGGGCGAGGATCGTCTCGCCGGGAGCGACGGCGGCGAGGTGCCCCGATCCGGTCCCCCGGTAGACGCCCTTGCCGGAGCGTGCGGGGGCTTCGAGCAGGGAGATCATGAGGTCCACGTGGTCCGCGTCGACGGCGGGCGAGGAGGAGATGGAGTAGTGGCGGGGCCGCAGCGGGGTGAGGATCTCCAGGACCTGTGGCCAGTCGAGGGCGCCGCGCAGGGCCTGGTGGTCCTCGATCAGCTCGACGAGGGTGCGCGGGTCGTCGGCCGGGAGGGCGGCCAGGGCCGCGCGCTCGGGCGGGCAGGGGTTGGCGGCGGCGAGCGCGGCCAGCTGGGCAGGCGTCGGCCGCTCCTGCAACTCGATGTGGTGTGCGAGAAGTTGACGTACCGTCAAGGGACGGTCGATCGCCAGGCCGTCACGGCGGGGGCGGGTGGCGCGGATGTCGAGGACGGTGTCGGGGTCGACGCCGAGTGCGGTGGCGGCGCGGTCGACGAGCGCGGGGGCGTTGACGGGCAGCACGGTGAGATGGTCGGCGGTGCGGTAGGCGGTGCCCTCCGGCAGGGCGACGCGGACGAAGCGCTTGCGGCGCGGGTGGCCGGGGGCGGTGAGGTCGTACGCCTCGGTGACGGTCATGGGAAGGAGCCCGTGCCGTTCGGCGAGGACGTCCAGGGGGCCGCCGGCGAGGGTGCGGACCTCGTACGCCGCGGTGGGCTCGTCGGCGGGGGCGGTGGCGTCCGGGTCGCCGTACTGCTCCAGCAGCGCCGTGCGCAGGCGGGCCGTGAAGTCCCTTACGGCCCCGGTGAGATCGCCCGAGGCGTCGGCGGCGGCGCGGTCGACGAGGCGGGTGGCGCCGAGTTCGGCGAGGCGGTCGTCGATGCGGGTGGGGACGTGCTGGTAGGTGGCGGCCCAGTTGCGGTCGCCGACGCCCAGGACGGCGTAGGTGACGTCCGTCAGGTCGTGGGTGTCCTCCAGCCGGGCGGCGAAGGCGGTGGCGTCGTCGGTGGGCCGGCCGTTGTAGGAGGCGGCGGTGATGACGACGGGCCGGTCGGTGGGCAGGCCTCCCGCGTAGGCGTCCAGCGGTGCGATCTCGGTCTCGCAGCCGATCCCGGCGGCCTCGTCGGCGAGCCCGGCGGCGAACTCGCGGCAGGTTCCGTAGTTGCTGCCGTGCAGGAGGAGGACGCCGGTGCCGGGGCGGACGCGTGCCGGGAGGGCGTGCGGGTCGGGGCTGTGCGTGGTCTCGGTCGGGCGATTTCCGGGGAGGACGCCGTGTTGGCGGTCGGCGGTGGTGCGCGGGGTGAGGGTCAGGGTGAAGCCCTCGGGCTTGAGGGTGAGGGTCTCCTTGACGTGGAGCGCGTAGTCGGCATGGTCGTGCAGACGGTAGCGGTGCACCAGCATCGCCAGCAGCATGGTCGCCTCGTGCAGCGCGAACTGCCGCCCGATGCAGGCGCGTTCCCCGGTGCCGAACGGCTTGAAGGCGTGCACCGGGCGGGCCGCATCCGCCTCGGCGGTGAACCGGGAGGGGTCGAACAGCTCGGGGTTGTCGCCCCAGACGGGCTGGCGGTGCAGCATCGGGGCGAGCACGGTGACGGCCTGACCGGCGGGCAGCGGGATCCGGCCGCCGAGCAGGGTGTCCTGGAGGGCGTGGCGGCTGAAGGCGGCGGCCGTGGGCCACAGCCGCAGGGCCTCGTTGAGGACCTGGCGGGTGTAGGTGAGCCTGCCGATCTCGTCGTACGTGGGCTCGGGGTCGGCCCGGTCGCCCCACAGGGCGTCGGCCTCGCGCTGGACGAGCTGGAGCGCGGTGGGGTGCTTGGCCAGGTAGTACAGGGCGAAGGACATGGCACCGGAGGTCGTCTCGTGGCCCGCGATCAGGAAGGTGATGACCTGGTTGCGGATGTTGGCGGTGTCCAGGGTGGTGCCGTCGGCCGGATGTGCGGCGGTGAGCATGAGGCCGAGGAGGTCCTCGGCACCGCTCTGGTCGGTGCCGGAGCGGGAGGCGATGACGTCGTCGACGACCTGGGCGAGGTAGGCGGAGTCGTCCCGGAAGGCGGCGTCGGCGGCCGAGTGGTCGCGGCCGGGGGTGCGGGCGAGCCGGGTCATGCTCCATTCCAGGCAGCGGACCATGGACTCGACGAAGGGGTGGGGTTCGTCCCGTCCGAAGGACCCGAAGTCGTAGCCGAATCCGGCGAGTCCGATGGTGTCGAGGGTCATCCGGGTCATGTCGTCAGGGACGTTGACCGGCTGGCCGTCACGGGCGGCGCGGTCCCAGGACGCGATGAGCCGCTGGGCCACCTTGAGCATCACGGGGTGGTAGGTGCGCATCGAGCCGAGCGCGAAGGCGGGCATCAGGATGTCATGCGCCCTGGCCCAGTTGGGCTCGTCGTTGTACGCGGTGAACAGGCCGTCGGCAGTGAACTCGCGGACGTTCTCCAGCGCGGGCCCGACATGCTTGGCGAACCGGGTCTCGTCGGCGAGGTCGGCCACCAGGTCCAGGTCGCCGACGAACAGCGTGTCGCGCCCGTGCAGACGCCGCAGGAGGACCGGGCCGTGCTCACGCATGAGGTCCATGACCTGCTGGATGGGGGTGCGGCCGGGCCCGGTTGCGGTGATGTCCACGAGGGGGACGCCGGGGAGGGGGGCCGCGGTGTGGGGGGTCAGGGCGGTGGGGGGCATGGCGCGACAACTGCCTTTCGCGGTACGGAGGTACTGCGATCAAGGTTGGTCGAGCGGATCCGGCCGTCCGCGCCACGGGACTACATGATCGTGTAGTCAAGAACGTGCCTGGGGGCTTGCGGAGGCCCTCAGGAGGGGTTCTCGTCCTCCGTCGCGGGGCCGGGCGGCCGGGCGGTGGTGCCCCGCGGGATCAGACGGGTCGGCAGGACGATGTGCCGCTCGTGGTCCGCCTCGGGGTCGTTGATCAGGCGCAGGACCAGCTCGCCGGCTACGCGGCCCATCTCGGAGGGCGACTGGGCCACCGTGGTCAGGTCGAACCACTCGGCCAGCGGCTGGTCGTCGAAGCCGAGGACGGACATCGCCTCAGGCACCTCGATCCTGGCCTTGCGCAGGGCCGTGATCAGGGTGGCGGCGAGCTCGTCCTGTTCGGCGAAGACCGCGGTGGGCGGCTCACGCAGGCCGAGCAACTGCCCCAGGGCCTCGGCGACGGCGCGCTTGTCCTCGGCGCGGGCGGACACCACCAGGGAGTCGTCCAGGGCGATGCCCGCCTCGGCGAGCGCCTGCCGGTAGCCGTGCAGCCGCTCGTGCGAGCTGAAGGAGAAGCCGGTGGCGCCCGGGCTCTGCACGAAGGCGATGCGGCGGTGGCCCAGGTTCAGCAGGTGCCGGGTGCCGCTCAGGGCACCGGCCGCGTCGTCGACGTAGACGCTCGGGCGTCCCTCGGCGTGCTGGCTGACGTAGATGACCGGCATCCCGAGGTCGTCGAGCCGTGCGCTCTCCTCCTCGGTGAGGTCGAAGCAGTGGACGAGCAGGGCGTCGGCGTTGCGCCGGGCCGGCAGCTGTTCGAAGAACGAGGCGCGTTCGGCCAGGTCGGGTATCACGTAGAGGGCCAGTTCCATGTCCGCGGCGCGCAGCAGCGGGCCCAGGCTCGACAGGGCCGAGCCCATGAACCACGACTTGAGGGTGGGCACCAGCACCGCCACCACTCCGGTCCTGCCGGTCACCAGGCTGGAGGCCTGCCGGGAGACCGCGAAGTTCAGCTCGCGTGCGGCCCGTTCGACGCGGGCGCGGACGTCCGGCGAGACGCTCGACAGTCCGCGCAGTGTGCGGGAGACGGTGGATGTGGAGACCCCGGCCCGTTCGGCGACATCGGCCATCGTGGGGTGCCGTTGAGCTGCTGGCATGGGCGGACGTTAGCACAAGCGTGCACTGATCCGCCCAGCTTTGTGACAGCGCTGTCACGGCATTACTTCCGCGTAACGCATTGACGTGCCGCCTGGCTTGCTCCTAGCTTGCAAGCGTTGTCTCAGCAGAAACCAATTACTTGAGCAGAGCTCACCTCTATACGTTCTGACCTGCATATTTTTTCTCTGCAATCGCTGCCCGGGAGTGACCTTGAAGAAGAGGAAGACCAGAGCGTTGCGGCGCTCCGGTGCGCTGTGCGCGGGGATGGCCGCCGTTGCCGCGTGCGGCACCGGCGGCGGCTCGGTGTCGAGTACGGGGCGCGGCCCCATCACCTATGTCGCCGGTGCCGACAACACGGGGACCGTCCAGGCGGTGCTCGACCGCTGGAACAAGCTGCACCCGGGCGAGAAGGTCACCTTCGTCCAGCTGCCCACCGATCCCGATGCGCAGCGGCAGCAGATGATCCAGAACGCGGCGACGAAGTCGGACGCCTTCACCGTGCTGTCCCTGGACGTCGTGTGGACCTCGGAGTTCGCGGCGCACCGCTGGGTGGACCGGTTGCCCGAGGACCGCTTCCCGCTGAGCCGGATGCTGAAGCCGATCGTCGCGACCGGCATGTACCGCGGCGGCCTGTACTCCGTGCCGGCCAGTTCGGACGGCGGCATGCTGTACTACCGCACCGATCTGCTCCAGCAGGCAGGCATCGGCCGACCGCCGGTCACCTGGGCGGAGTTGAAGGCGGACTGCGCCAAGGTGCGCAGGCTGCCCGCGGCCAAGGGTGTGTCCTGTTACGCGGGCCAGTTCCAGAAGTACGAGGGCCTGACGGTGAACTTCGCGGAGGCGGTGAACTCCGCGGGCGGGGTCGTCACCGACGCCCGGGGACGCCCGCATCTCGACACCCCGCAGGCCAGAAAGGGCCTGGACTTCCTGGTCAGTTCCTTCCGGGACGGCACCATCCCCAAGGAGGCCGCCACCTACCAGGAGGAGGACGCCCGCCGCGCCTTCCAGTCCGGCAGGCTCGTCTTCGAACGGCAGTGGCCGTACATGTATCCGCTGGCGAACAAGACGGACGGCTCCAGCAAGGTCGCAGGCAAGTTCGCCGTCGCACCGCTGCCCGGTCTGAACGGGCCCGGTGCCTCCAGTCTCGGCGGCCACAACCTGGCGCTGTCCGCCTCGGCGAAGAACAAGGCCACCGCACTCGACTTCATCCGTTTCTTCACCAGCCAGGACACCCAGCGCTTCACGCTGGCCTACGCGCCGGCGGCGCCCACGTACCAGGCCCTGTACCAGGATCCGCGCCTGGTGAAGAAGTATCCCTACCTCCCCGTCCTCAAGCAGTCGATCCTGCATGCGGTGCCACGGCCGCGGGTCTTCGGCTACGGCGATGTCACCGCGGCCGTGCAGCGGGAGGCGTTCGCCGCGCTCACCGGAGCCAAGAGCAGCGCGAGCGCGCTCAGGGACCTGCAGAAGGACCTGCAGCAACAGGCGGCGGGGCAGTGAGGAGACACGACATGGTGACCACCCACAACCCGCCGGACAGCCTCGACCGGCCGGAAGTGAAGACCCCCGGCAGCGCCGGCCGGGCCCTGCGGGACCGCCGCCGCAGAGCCACCTCCGGCGAGGGCAGGCTCGGCGCCCTGCTCGTCTCGCCGACGCTGCTGGTCCTGGCGGTCGTCGTGCTCTATCCGACGATCGTGGCGCTGAAGGACTCCTTCTACGGCACCCCGGGCCTCGACCCCAGGACGGGGTTCGTGCGCGACCACGATCCGTTCGTCGGGGCCGACAACTACACCGCGATCTTCGGAGCGGCGGGCGACCGCTTCTGGAACGCCTTCTGGAACACGACCTTCCTGACCGTCACCACGGTCACCCTGGAGACGGTGCTCGGCATCGCGATGGCGCTGATCATGCACCGTGCGCTGCGCGGCCGGGCGGTCGTCCGCGCGTCCATCCTGGTGCCGTGGGCGATCCCCACCGCCGTCACGGGTCTGCTGTGGCGCTGGATCTTCAACAGCGACGGCGTGGCCAACGCCCTGATCGGCCGGCAGATCCTGTGGACCACCGAGGGGTTCCACGCCAAGGTCGCGGTCATCGTGGCCGATGTGTGGAAGACGGCTCCGTTCATCGGGCTGCTGGTGCTGGCCGGGCTCCAGGTGATCTCCAAGGAGGTGTACGAGGCGGCGCGGATGGACGGGGCGGGCGCGCTGCGCCAGTTCTGGAGCATCACGCTGCCGCTGGTCAAGCCGGCACTGCTGGTGGCCGTGCTGTTCCGTACGCTCGACGCGCTGCGCATGTTCGACCTGCCGTACATCCTGATCGGCGCACAGAAGACGTCCGTGGAGACGCTGTCCATGCTCGCCCAGGACCAGGCCGCGAACGTGCGGTTCGGGCCGGCCGCCGCCTACGCGGTGATCCTTTTCGTCTATGTCTTCCTCATCGCGTTGGCGTTCGTGCGGCTGCTGGGCGCCGACGTGGTGCCGCGCCGCCACAAGGAGGTGGCCGCATGAACCCCACCGCCCTGCACCCGGTCCTGCGCAGAGCGCTGCTCTGGCTCGGGGTCACCGCGGTCGTCGCCTACTGCCTGGCACCCTTCTACTGGATGCTGGTCTCCAGTCTGCGCCGCACCTCGGACATCTTCGACAACTCCCTGTTCCCCGCGCGGATCTCGTTCGAGAACTACCGTGCCGTGCTCGACCCGTCCGAGAACTTCACCCGTGCCCTGTTCAACAGTCTTGTCGTGGCGGGCATCACGACCGTATGTGCACTGCTGCTGGCGACGTTCACGGCGTATGCGATGGCGCGGCTGGAGTTCCGCTTCAAACGGTTCGTGCTGACGCTGATCATCGCCACGTCGATGTTCCCGGTGGTGTCGATCGTGGTGCCGCTGCTGAAAATGTTCGTCGGCTTCGGCTGGATCAACACCTACCAGGCGATGATCGTGCCGAGTCTGTCCTTCACGCTGCCGCTCGCGGTGTGGAATCTGACGGCGTTCTTCCGGCAGATGCCCGACGAGCTGGAGCACGCGGCCATGATCGACGGCTGCACCCGTGCCCAGGCCTTCCGCCGCGTCATCATCCCGCTCGCCGCGCCCGGCATCTTCACCACCGCGATCATCACCTTCATCGCCGCCTGGAACGAGTTCCTGATCGCGCTGTCGATGACGAACAAGCCCGACATCCAGACCGCGCCCGTCGCGATCTCCAAGTTCGCCGGGGCGACCCAGTTCGAGACGCCGTTCGGCAGCCAGATGGCCGCCGGGGTCCTGGTCACGGTTCCGCTCGTGGTGGTGGTGCTGCTGTTCCAACGCCGGATCGTGGCCGGCCTCACGGCGGGCGCGGCGAAGTAGCCCCCTTTCCCCACTGATGTACCCCACTGATGTACGAGGAGTACGCACCCCTATGTCCACCAGCACCGCACCTTGGTGGCGCGACGCCGTCATCTACCAGGTCTACGTCCGCAGTTTCGCCGACGGCAACGGGGACGGCGTCGGCGACATCGCGGGCATCCGCTCCCGGCTGCCGTATCTGAAGTCGCTCGGCGTGGACGCGATCTGGATCAACCCCTGGTACAAGTCACCGATGGCCGACCACGGTTACGACGTCGCCGACTTCCGTGAGATCGATCCGCTGTTCGGCACGGTCGCCGAGGCGGAGCAGCTCATCGAGGAGGCGCACCGGCACGGCATCCGCGTGATCCCCGACATCGTGCCCAACCACACCTCTGACCAGCACGCCTGGTTCCAGGCGGCGTTGGCCGCCGGGCCCGGCAGCCCGGAGCGGGAGCGCTACGTCTTCCGTGCCGGCCGCGGGGCGGACGGCGCCGAGCCGCCCAACGACTGGGTGTCCTGCTTCGGCGGCCCGGCCTGGACCCGGCTGCCCGACGGGGAGTGGTACCTGCACCTGTTCGCTCCCGAGCAGCCCGACCTCAACTGGCAACACCCGCAGGTGCGGGCGGAGTTCGAGTCGATCCTGCGGTTCTGGTTCAGCCGGGGTGTGGACGGCTTCCGTATCGACGTCGCGCACGGGCTGATCAAGCATCCCGAGCTGCCCGACCTGCCGCCCCGCCCGGAAGTGGCGCCGGACGGTCCGCGGCGGCATCTGGACCATCCGCACTGGGACCGGGACGAGGTGCACGACATCTACCGGGCCTGGCGCCGGGTGGCCGACGAGTTCCCCGGTGACCGCTCGTTCGTCGCCGAGGCCTGGGCGGACACTCCGGAGCGGCTCGCCGCCTACGTCCGCCAAGACGGTCTGCACACGGCGTTCAACTTCGACTTCCTGATGTCGAGTTGGGACGCGAAGGAGCTGCGGGCCGTCATCGACGACTCCCTCGCCATGCTCGGCGCGGTGGGCGCTCCGGCCACCTGGGTGCTGTCCAACCACGACGTGATGCGCCATCCCAGCCGCTACGGCCGCAAGGTGGTCCGGCGGTGGGTCGCCAACGAGCCCTACCGGCCCGAGGGCCCCCTGGATCTGGCCCTGGGCACCCGGCGCGCCCGCGCCGCAGCCCTGCTGATGCTCGCGCTGCCCGGCGGCGCCTACATCTACCAGGGGGAGGAGCTCGGGCTGCCGGAGGTCGAGGACCTGCCCGAGCCCGTCCTCCAGGACCCGGTGTGGGAGCGCTCCGGCCACACCGACCGCGGACGCGACGGCTGCCGGGTGCCGATCCCGTGGTCGGGGCGCAGTGCCCCGTACGGCTTCAGCCCGGAGGGCACGACGGCCGAGCCCTGGCTGCCGCAGCCGGACGGCTGGGCGGATCACAGCGTGGCCGCGCAGGACGGTGTCGAGGGCTCGATGCTGGAGCTGTACCGCGCCGCCCTGCGCCTGCGCCGCGACCATCCGGCCCTCGGTGACGGCGATCTGAGCTGGCTCGACGCTCCGGCCGGCGTCCTGGTCTTCCGCCGCGAGCCCGGCTTCATGTGCGTGGTGAACCTCTCGGCCGAGCCGTACCGGCTGCCTGAGCACACCTCGGTCCTGCTGGCGAGCGGCTCACTGGACGACGGTCTGCTGGGACCGGATCAAGCGGCCTGGCTCGCCACATGATTGTGTAGTGCACGCAGTGCGTGTCGCCGTCGTGCGTGTCGCCGTCGTGCGGGTGTCAGGAGGTCTTGGTGGAAGAGGGCCGTCGGGAGGCCGTGATGTGGCGCAATCGCGCCCTGACGCTCTTCGACCGGGTCTGTGTGCCCGTCGCGGTGTGCGACGCGTACGGCGCCGTCCTGCTGGCCAACCCGGCGATGGCGGCCGAGTGCGGTACGACTCCGGGGCGGCTGCGCGGCCGTGATGTGCTGGAGCTGTTCCGGCCGCAGGAGGCCACGCAGGTGGAGCGGATCGCGCAGGCGCTGCGGCTGCGGCACCGCTCGCGGTATCAGGTGTCGGTGTGCTGGGAGGGGCCGGGCGGCGGCGAGCGGTTCGGCGAGCTGACCGCCGACCCGGTCAGCGACACCGTGGAGGAGACGCCCGCCCTGCTGGTGATGCTACGGGTGCGGGGTGAACGCGAGCCGCTCGGCGAGGAACCCGTGCGGGTGGCGCCGGTGGAGGCCCGCATCCTGGCACTGCTCGCCGAGGGCGCCACCACCGCCAGGGCCGCCAAGGAGACCGGTCTCAGCGCGGACGGCGTCACCTATCACCTGCGACGGCTGTCGGCGCGCTGGGGCGCCTCGAACCGTACCGAACTGGTGGCGCGCGCCTATGCGCTGGGCGTCCTCACTCCCGGGGTGTGGCCGCCGGGCGCATAGGCGGTGCCCGACCCTTCGGGGGCGCCGAAGCGGGCGTACGCTGGACGGCCCGCCTGCCGGCCCGGGCCGCTCTGGCGACGGTCGCCCGCGACGCCGTCCTCCTGGTGCGCAGCCCCTTGCTGGAGCGGGTCAAGAAGTGCGAGAACCCGAACTGCTCACTGCTGTTCCTGGACGACTCCCAGGCGCGCCGCCGCCGTTGGTGCTCCATGGACCGCTGCGGCAACCTCGCGAAGGTCGCGGGCTACCGGTCCCGGACCAGGGGCGTCCCCCCGCGGTGAAGGTGGCCGGGGGGTTGCGGAGACGGGCGAGCGCGCCGTCCTGATCGGTGGCGTGCCGGAAACCGGAGTGGCGTGCGGTGACGGCGCTGGCCGTGGTGCTCGACAGTAATGCCGGGGCTGGCCGTGGCCGAGCTGGTGCGGCTGCGCCGCGATCGCCGGCGGTGCGCAGCGCTTCGGCGCGTCAGGACGCCGTAGGCGACCAGTGCGGGTCGCGGCCCAGGAAGGCGAGCAGCGCCTCGGCGCTGTCGTAGCCCGGCACAACCTCGCGTGCGGGCGCGAACACCTGGTAGGCGTCCCGGAGGTGATCGACCAGCCGCTCCGCCGCCGGCCGGATTCCCTCTGCCAGTTCCCCGGTCAGCGGACGGTCCTGGCCCGTGGCCACCGCGATGTCCCAGGCGTGCACCGCCGCGTCCATGGCGGCTGCCGCCGCGGCGAGCGGCACGGGCAGGGGGCCCAGCGGAGTCGGCGCCTGCTCGGCGTCGGCGGGCAGTCCCGCGTAGGCGTCCGCCACGGCACGCAGCACCTTGTCGAGCTCCGCAGCCGGGTCTCCGTCAAGGACGTCGGCCGGGTGGAAGGGGTCCGAGTCCGGGCGGCCGCCGGTGATCGCGAGTCCGTAGGCCTGCTGGTCGATCCGCGCATGGTTGAGGACCTGCCGTACCGTCCACTCGCTGCACGGCGTCGGTGCTCCCCACGCCGACTCCGGCACTCCGGCGACCACCTCGGCGAGATAAGCGTGCGCCTGCGTGAGAACCTCGATGCCCTGGGTGTGCTCCACGATTGTTCCCCTCCTGTCACCCTTCGACCGACATGAACAATCTAGGCTGCCTTGCGGACAGTTACGGTCCTCAATGACACGGTCCTCCAGGACAGGCCTTCAAGGGCAGGAAGGAGCTCGGCCCGAGGATGCGAGTGGTACGTGAGTGGACGGCGTCTCTCGTGCGCTTTGTGAAGCGCCGCCGGGATCCGATGGTCGTACAGACCCTGCGGTCGGCTGCCGCGGCGACGATCGCGTACGTCGTCGCACTGCGCCTGAGCCCCGAGCCCGCACCGCTCACCGCTCCGCTGACCGCGCTGCTGGTCGTCCAGGTCACCCTCTACGCCACCCTCACCAACGGCATCCGCCGGGTGAACTCGGTCGTGGCCGGCGTCCTCGTCGCGATCGCCTTCAGCCTTCTGGTGGGTCTGACGTGGTGGAGTCTGGCCCTGCTGATCGTGGCCTCGCTGGCCGTGGGGCGGCTGGTGCGCGTCGAGGAGTACGTGCCCGAGGTGGCGATCAGCGCGATGCTGGTGCTCGGGGTGACGACCCATGGGGACACGGCCTGGGCGCGGGTGGTGGAGACACTGATCGGCGCGGTCGTCGGATTCGGCTGCAATCTGCTGCTCGCGCCACCCGTGTGGGTGGACGAGGCCGGCGAGTCGATCGAGGGTCTGGCCCGCCGGGTGCGGCAGCTGATGCTGCGCATGGGCGAGGAGGCCGCCGGCCGCACGCCCGTCGAGCGGGCGACGGAGCGGCTGTACGAGGCACGTCGGCTGGATCACGACATCGTCGAGGTCGACGCGGCCCTGAGACAGGCCGAGGACAGCCTGCGGCTCAATCCCCGGGTACGGGAGGGCCTGCTGCACCGGGTGGTGCTGCGCACGGGCCTCGACACGCTGGAGATCTGCACGGTGGTGCTGCGGGTGCTGGCACGCACCCTCACCGACCTCGCCAAGGAACGCGATCCCGAGCCGCTGTTCGCGCCCGAGACGGGGGCCGCCGTGGAGCGGCTGCTGTCGGAGATCGCCGACGCCGTGGTGAGTTTCGCGGTCCTGGTCACCAGCCACGTCAGTGAGAGCGCCGAGTCGGCGGAGTCCCGGCTGGCCGCGGAGCTGCGGCAGGCCGCGGCCACCCGCGACAAGCTGGCCCAGTTGCTGCTTGAGGAGGTCCAGCGCGATGCCCGCAGCTGGCAGCTGTACGGGGCCGTGCTGACCGAGGTCAATCGCATCCTCGACGAGATGGACACCGAGCACCGCTCGCGCCGCCTCTTCGAGGAGCTGGACCGCAACTCCCGCGAACAGCGCGAGCGGATGCCGCGGCTGACCAGGCTGCGGGAGAGCCTGCGCGATTCCGAGCGGCTGCGGGTTCCGGAGGTGCTGCGCAGGAACCCCGACGGCACCGGGCGTCGTTCCAGGTGACGGAGTCACCGGAGCGGCGTACGCGTCCGGGACGGAGAGCAAGGGGGCGGGCGGATGACGGACCAGGGCGTGCGGATCGACGGGAACACCCTGCGGCTGCCGGGGGGTGTGGCGGTGCGGTTCGTGCGCACCCTGCGGCTGCCGGAGTCGGGCACTCATCCGCTGCCGCCGGGACTGGGCGAGTTCCCGGTGCGCCGGGTCGCGGACTTCCCGGACACGGTGCCCGAGCAGTGGCGTGCGCGGGGCGGTGTGATGCTGCCCGTGTATCTGCGCGAGGCGATGTGGCTGAGCTTCGGCGGGACCGTGGAGCCGGCCGCCCTGCAGGTCGGCGTCGGCAAGGTGTGCGCGGTCTCGGGGAAGCCGTGGAGCGACCGGCTGTCCAGGAAACCGCAGAACTACCTCGTGCTGCCCCGCCAGCCCTGGCTGGACGGCATCAACTCCGGGAAGGGCACGGTCCGCCAGTTCGTGGCGGTGCCGCTGGGCCTGGGGGCGACCGTCGAGGGCCAGGTCACGGGCGAGGAGACCTGGGGCGGCGTCCAGCTGCAGTCCTTCCCGCTCCGCGAGGGGAAGCTGGCCGAGTGGCGCGAGGAGGAGCGGCGCCGCACCGAGCGGCGGCGGACGAGCATGGCGGCCGGAGGCTACGGGGCGGCGCTGCCCATGGCGGCGGCCGCGCCGGGCGGCCCGGTGCCGGTGGGGGCTCCGGCAGGCGGTGCGCGTCCCGCCGCGGCCATGGGGCTCGGCGTCGGCGGTTCGATGCGGCAGGAGGTCTACCGGGACGACCGGCCGCTCGAGGACTGGGCGGAGGAGCCCGCCGGGCGGGTGTTCGTGCACCTGGTGACACCCCCGGAGTGGCGCCGCATCACCGGCGAGGCTCCCCCGCCGTCCCCCGTGGACCGTGCGGAGTACACCCGGGCCGGGCTGCCCTGGTACGACTACTACGACCAGGACGCGGAGGATCTCGCACCCACGGACACACTGGAGGGCGTGAAACCGGTCGGTGACTGGCTGGGCGACGACCAGGAGCCGTGGCAGGATCCCGCGCCGCACCAGGTCAAGCCGCTGAAGGACGCACCGGGCAAGCCCGTGGAGGACGGGGACTGGTAGAGCCGCACTCATTGCATCCTGCGCAACGCCCGTTGCCGTTCTTGCGCCCACCGGTGGGCACGGGTCATGGTGGCTTGTCACGAACGAGGCGAGCGACCACCTGAGGTGCGGACATGGGCAGTGGGACAGGAGCGGCCGGCGGCGCCTGGAACAGGCGCCGCTTCGTCGGCGTGCTCGCCGGAGCGGCCGCGGTGACAGCGCTGCCGGCACCCGCGCCGCCCAAGGACGCGGCCGCCCACACCTCCTCTCCGGTCCCCGACCGGGCGGCGCCCGCTGCCAAGCAGCCGTCAGCCCAGCGCAGCGCGCCGCACCCGGCCGAGAAGCCCTCCGGCCCCCAGCCGCTGTACATCGGCACGTACACCACGGTCGAGGGCGGCGGCACGGGCGTCGGACTCGCCACGTACGACCCCGCGTCCGGCCGCATCACCGGCACCGGAACCCTGACGGGCATCGTCAACCCGTCGTATCTCGCGCTCCACCCGGACCGCCGCACGCTGTACACGGTGAACGAGCACGACGACGGCGCCGTGACCGCCGTGCGCCTCGCCGACCGCAGGATCCTGGGTGCCCGTGGCACCGGCGGGGCGGGACCCTGCCACCTCTCCGTGCATCCCAGCGGCCGCTGGCTGCTGAGCGCCAACTACACGTCGGGCAGTGTGGCCGTGCACCCGATCGACAACTCGGGCGCACTGGGCGAGCGCACGGACGTGGTCACGCACTCGACTCCGGCCCCCGGGCCGGGCCAACAGGGCCCGCACGCCCACCAGTTCATCACCAGCCCCGACGGCGGCCATGTGCTCGCCGTCGACCTGGGCACGGACACCGTCTACACCTACCGCCTGGACGAGCGTCGCGGCACCCTCACCGAGGTCGCGCAGGCGCACACCCGGCCGGGCGCCGGTCCGCGCCACCTCACCTTCCACCCCGGCGGACGGCACGCCTATCTGGCCAACGAGGTCGACAACACGGTCACCGTCTGCGCCTACGAGCCCGCCACCGGACGGTTGGCGATCGGCGAGCCGCAGTCCACGGGCTCCGGCCCGGGCACCAACTACCCGGCGCAGATCCTGGTGACCGCCGACGGCTCCTACGCCTATCTCGCCAACCGCGGAGACAACAGCCTCGCGCGCTTCGCCGTCGAGGCGGACGGCGCCCGGCTGCGGCTGCTCGGCACGGTGCCGGTGTCGGGCGACTTCCCGCGCCAGATCGCCTTCTCGCCGGACGGGGGTCTGCTGTTCGCGGCGAACCAGAAGTCCGGCACGGTCAGCGTCTTCCACGTGGACGGCGAGAGCGGTGACCTGCGGCTCGCGGGCGAGCCGTTCGCCTCACCCGTCGCCGTCTGCGCGCTGCCGCTGTAGGGCGCGCGGGCAGGAGGCGGCACTGGCCTGCGCGAGCAGGACGTGCATGCGTTCGGTGAGCTGTCCGACGTCGTCGGCGGGCGTATGGAAGGGCAGTCGTACGTCGCCGTGGGCGCGGTTGCGCTCGATGCGCAGGGTCAGTCCGTGCCGGTCGACGGCGACGGGCCGGACGCGGACCGCGCCGTGCAGACTGGCGTGGTCGACGAGCCGGGTGAGCCGCTCGACGGCATCGGGGTGGCAGTCGGCGAGGTGGGTCAGCAGGTGCGCCTCGGCGAGGGCGAGCGGGTCGGGCTCGGCGGCGGCGAACTCGTCGAGGTCGACGGCCACTGCACCGGACGACTGCCGCAGCACGATCCGGGTCGGCCGGAACGCAAGGTGGCCGTCCTCGGGGAGGAAGTACCCGGCGAGCCAGAGCCGGGCGCGGATGCGGTGGCGTACCGGGACGGGTGCGACGTCGGCGAACTCCAGCACCGCATGGGGTTCGCCGCGGGGCGCGCAGATCGCGGCCGCGAGCAGGGCGCTGTCCTCGGGCACGTGCAGCAGCACCCGGCCGTCCTCGTCCACGCTGTGCGCGCCGACGAACTCCTCGCGGCCGCCGTCCGCGGTCACCGCGCAGGACCAGGCGGCGGCGAGTACCGACCTGGCCCGTTCGGCCGCGGCGGGCGCGGCCGTCCAGTTGGGACTGTCACCCATCCCAAACCTCCTTAGGTAAGCCTTGCCTAACTTACCCAAGATCGAGGTGTACGCCAACCACGGGGTGACCCAAGCGGTCGGCCTCAGGGGGCGATGACGCCCAGCAGCGCCCGGGCGCACAGGTCGCGCACCTGCTCCCGGGTCAGATCCGAACCCCGCAGCCACTCCAGGCAGACGGCCGTGGTGAAGGCCAGCCAGCCGCGGACGGCCAGCTTGAGGTCGGGGCGCTGCTGTGCGACCGGGCCGAGTTCGGGATCGGCGGCGAGCGTCGCCAGGATCTGCCGCTCCTGCGCGGCCAGTGCCCGCTGGTAGACCCGGCGGATGGCCTGGTCCCCCGCCGCGTCCGCCCGGTGGAAGGCACGGAAGCCGTGCGCATGGGTGTGGACGTACTCCAGGAAGATGTCGAGTCCGGCGGCGAGTTGCTCGCGCGCCGGGACCCCGGGCACGGCTGCCGTCATCTGTAGCATGCGTTCGCTCTGCCGCTCGACGACCGCGGCGAAGAAGTCCCGCTTGGTCGGGAAGTAGTGGTACAGCAGTCCGCGCGAGACCCCGGCGATCTCGGCGACCTGCTCGATCCACACCTCGTCGTACGGGCTCTCCGAGAACAGCCGCGCCCCCACCGCGAGCAGCTGCTCCCGGCGCTCCTCGGTGCTGAGCCGGCGGCGCGTGCGCTCGCCCTGGTTCGCGGCCATGCCCGCACTTTACTTGACGCCGGTTCAACAGCGGGATCAGACTGAAGCCGCTATTGAACCCACGTACAACAGATGCTCTGGACAGTTGCACGACAGCTCGACCTGCCGCTGATTCAAGGGAGAACGCGTCATGGCGGAGACGACGTCAGAGGCCCGGCCGGCGATACAGGCCACGCTTCCCAAGGGGTTCCGGGGCGCCGAACAGGGCTGGCCCGAGCTGCACCGCATTCCGCATCCCCCGCACCGGCTCCCCCTGCTCGGCGATGTGCTCGGCGCCGACCGGCGCGCGCCCGTCCAGGACTCCATGCGCTACGCACGGCAGCTCGGGCCGATCTTCCGGCGCAAGGCGTTCGGCAAGGAGTTCGTGTTCGTGTGGGGCGCCGATCCTGCGGCCGACATGGCGGACGAGTCGCGCTTCGCCAAGCACGTCGGCCTCGGGGTCGCCAATCTGCGGCCGGTCGTCGGGGACGCGCTGTTCACGGCGTACAACCACGAGCCGAACTGGCAGCTGGCCCACGACGTCCTCGCCCCGGGCTTCAGCCGGGAGGCCATGGAGGGCTACCACCCGATGATGCTGGCGGTGGCCGAGCGGCTCACCGACCACTGGGACCGCGAGCTGGCGGCGGGCCGGGCGGTGGACGTGCCCGGTGACATGACCAAGCTGACGCTGGAGACGATCGCGCGCACCGGGTTCGGGCACGACTTCGGTTCCTTCGAGCGGCCCCGGCTGCACCCGTTCGTGACCGCGATGGTGGGCACACTGACGTACGCCCAGCGGCTGAACACGGTCCCCTCGCCGCTGGCGCCCTTCCTGCTGCGCAGTGCCTCGCGCCGCAACGAGGGCGACATCGCGTATCTCAACCGCACGGTCGACGACCTGGTCCTGGCCCGTCGCGCATCCGGCGAGGGCGGCGGCGGGGATCTGCTGGACCGGATGCTGGAGACGGCCCACCCCGAGACCGGGGAGCGGCTGTCCGCAGAGAACGTGCGCCGCCAGGTCATCACCTTCCTGGTGGCCGGCCACGAGACGACCTCGGGCGCGCTCTCCTTCGCCCTGCACTACCTCTCCCGGCACCCCGAGATCGCAGCCCGCGCCAGGGCCGAGGTCGACGCCGTCTGGGGCGATGCCACGGTGCCCGGCTACGACCAGGTGGCCAAGCTGCGCTATGTGCGGCGGGTGCTGGACGAGGCGCTGCGGCTGTGGCCGACGGCGCCGGCCTTCGCCCGGGAGGCCCGCGAGGACACCGTGCTGGCCGGGGACCATCCGATGCGGCGCGGGGCCTGGGCGCTGGTCCTGACCGCGATGCTGCACCGCGACCCGGAGGTGTGGGGCGATGACGCGGAGCGGTTCGACCCGGACCGTTTCGACCCGAAGGCCGTACGGTCCCGGGCCCCGCACACCTTCAAGCCGTTCGGGACGGGCGCGCGGGCGTGCATCGGGCGGCAGTTCGCGCTGCACGAGGCCACGCTGGTGCTCGGTCTGCTGCTGCGTCGCTACGACCTGCGGCCCGACCCGGACTACCGGCTGCGGGTGACCGAGCGGCTCACCCTGATGCCGGAGGGGCTGCGGCTGCATCTGGAGCGGCGCAGCATCACCGCCGGGGTCTCCCCCGCCAAGGCCCTGGACGAGGCTCCGTCAGAGCCGCGCTGTCCAGTGCACGGGGCGGGTGAGTGACTCCGGCAGCCGGGTGCCGGCGCTGCCGCGGGCGGCGTTGAGCTGGGGCTGGGTGAGGAAGAAGGCGCCGGTCAGGTCGGCGTCGGTGAGATCGGCGTCGCGCATGTCGGCGCCGATCATGTCCGCGCCGCGCAGGTCGGCTCCGGTCAGGTCGGCGGCTATGAGGTAGGCGCCGCGCAGGTTGGCACCACGCAGGTCGGCGCCCTTGAGGCGGGCGCCCATCAGATCCGCGCCGCGGCGGTCCTTCTTGCGGCCGCGGGCGCCGGCACCGGCCCGTACCAGTTCGCTGGTCTTCAGCAGGAGCACGTTGACGTCCTGCCGGTGCGCGCCCACGTCCAACGCGGCCAGCTGCTCGGGGGTTCGGCGGGTGAGCTCCTCGGTCTTCCGCAGGGCGCGGCGCAGGTCGCCGTGGACGGGGCGGGCCGGGGACAGGGCGAGGGCTTCGGTGAGGTACCAGAGCAGTTCGTGCAGCTGCCGTACGACCGGGAACACGTCGAACATGCGCCGGGCGTCCGCCGGCGAGGCCGTGCGCCAGTCCTGTCCGCCGAAGGTGACCTGCGAGACCTTCTGGCCCGCGCCGAAGCAGTCGTAGACCGTGCAGCCGCTGAAGCCCTGCTGCCGCAGCCGGGCATGGATGCCGCAGCGGTGGTCCTCCCGCAGGTTCCGGCAGGGCGTGCCGGCCTGTTTGTCGATCGCGAAGTCGGCGGAGGCGGCGAAGGGCAGGGCGACACAGCAGAGACCGAAGCACCGCTCGCAGTCGCCGCGCAGCTCGGCCCGGTCGGCTGTCTGATCTGGCATGACGCCAAGCCTAACGGGGTGCGGCCGGGCGTTGTCGGTGGCCGTACGTACAGTCGTCGTATGGCGCTTTCACGCGAAGAACGGGAAGGTTTCCTTGCTGAACCGCAGGTGGCCGCGCTGGGCGTGGCCGCCGGTGACGACCGGGGGCCGTTGGTGGTGCCGATCTGGTACGCCTACGAGCGCGGCGGTCTGCCGTGGATCCTCACCGGCACGAACTCCCGGAAGATGGCCCTGATCAGGGCGGCGGGCCGCTTCAGTCTGATGGTCCAGCGCACGGAGCCGACGACCCGGTACGTGTCGGTCGAAGGGCCGGTCGCCGAGGTGGCCGAGGGAAGCGGCGCGCTTCACCGTGAGATGGCCGCGCGCTATCTGTCGGGGGCGGCACTCGACGAGTTCGTGGCCTTTGCCGAGGCCGAACTCTCCGATCACGTCGTGGTGCGTATGCGGCCGGAGCACTGGTTCGCCGCGGATCTGGGCACGACCGGGTGACGCGTGCCGTCCGCGGCCGTCAGCCGGACAGCAGCGCCCGCTCCCACTGCTCCTGGCGCTCTTCGATGTACTCGGCATCCCCGCGCCACGCGTCGCCGTGGCCTTCCGCCCAGAGCCTCGCCCACGGCTGGTTGCCCCGGTCCGACTGATCCCTGAGGAAGTCGTGCATGGCTCGGGTGCGGCGGCCCAGCATCGGTACGAGGGCGCGCCGTTCGGTCTCGTCGAGTCCGTAGGCGTCGGCGAAGAGACGCAGGCGGTCGGCGGCCTCGGGGGTCTGCCAGTCGGGGTGCGCGGACAGGGGCACGAAGCCGCGGATGGCGTAGGCGACGTCCCAGAGGCGGGAGCCGGGGGCGGCCGTGTCCCAGTCGATGATGGCCCACTCGTCCTCGCCGCCGACCACGAGGTTCCACGGCGCCAGGTCCTGGTGGGCGATGATGTCGGCGCCTTCCGCGGGAAGGAGCACCTGCCAGCGGGCGTCGGCCGGCGGCGTGAAGTCCTTCACGGCGTCGTGGAAGTCCCGGACCAGCCGGGCCACGCGGACCAGCCCCGCCGCCGGCTCCACCAGGGCGAACCGGTCGGGCCAGATCACGTCACCCGGCACGAAGGTGAGCACCTCGCGCCCCTGGTCGTCGATCCCGAGGGGTCGCGGGGCCGCCCGGAATCCGGCCTCGTGCAGATGCGTGAGCAGGGCGTGCACGGCGGGCGTCCAGGGCCCCGCGGGCCGACGCACGGTGTCACCGACACGGACGACACCGTCGCTGACGTTCCCACCGGACAGCGGCTGTTCGTCCTCGTGCACTGAAACTCTCCTCAACTTCCATGAGGCCGATCTGGACGGCCTCATCGCCGAAGTGGACCGCACTGCGCCACCGCCCACCGCCCCGGTGACCAGGAACAGCCCGACTGGCTGGCGCTGCTGACTGCCGCCGCCACCATATCCGGCCAACTCCAGGCACTGGCCGACGACTTGGTCGAGGACTACGTGGAGCACTGCCGGTCCTTGTGGAACACGGCTTCGGTGAGCGGCGGTCATGACCCCACCTGCTTGCTCGGGTCCGTGATGTGGTGGCGTGCAGCTTCGGTGTTCTCGATGCTCTCGACCAGCTTCGCGATCCTCGCCTGCTTCGCCTCGATGCCGCGGGCTATGAGCCGTAGGTGAGCCGACGACTCGGGCACGGTCGATTCAAGCTCCTCCAAGCGGCGTCGTTCGAGGGCGAGTTCCGTCCTGAGGCGTGCTGCCCGGTCCGGCGGGGCGGGCGGGGTCTCGCCGTTGAAGATCACGTTGTACTTGGGGCGTTCGGTCCAGACGGCCTCGCGTTCGGCTGCCTCCGCGTCGTCCGGGTACTCGATCCGTATCCCGACGACCTGCGACGCCCATGGCTGCTCCCGCAGGTGCGTGCGCACTCGGGTGAGCGGGGAGATCGAGATGCCGACGTAGAGCAGACCTTCCAGGCCGTACAGCCGGTACAACGCGGTGCGGCCCGCGGTGTGCAGACTGCCCTCCTCGTCGAACAGGCCACGCAGGAACTGCGAATCGACGTCGGCCATGACGCGGCCCCCTTCGCCTCGACGGGCACCGACTGTCCATGTCCCACGCTGCCACGCGGGTCTGACAGGGACTCCGCTGCGAATCCCGTCGAAAACGACCGGCGGGAAACCGAACCTCACCGATGAGTTTCCGGCGCTGTGGGGGTCTCCTCATTCAACGGAAAACAAGCTCGGCTATCACAGATACGAGCGCACTTCAGGCGGGAGCCAGACGGATCGAGGAGAGAGACCATGTGCAGTCACCGGCCACCGTGCCCCACCGCAGACAAGCCGGACCACCACAGCGCCGTGATCGTGTCGGCCCATCCCGAACAGGGCTGGAGCCTGCTGTGCAACGGGACGATCGTGTTCGAGGTTATGTCGATCTCTGATGCCTCTCGGCACCTGTGAGCTGGTAGTTCACGAGATGGACATGTC